>JAASSU010000003.1 GCA_021767705.1 Bacteroidota bacterium
AGCGTGGATGAAAAAAAAGTGAAAATGCTTTTTGCATCTCAGCTTTTTGCCAAGGGAATCTTAAGCTCGGGGCAAGCTGCTGAAATGGCTGGTGTAACTAAACGTGAATTTATAGAAAACGTTGGTAATTATGGAGTGTCTGTTTTTGGTGAAAATGTTGAGGAACTAAAAAATGTACTCAATGAACCCGATAATAATAGCTGATACAAGTTGCTTAATTATCCTAACAAATATCGGCCGCCTCAAAATCCTAAAACACCTTTTCGGCAGAATTATAATTACTAAGGAAGTTGCTGATGAATATGGAGAGGCGCTACCTGATTGGATTTCCGTAAAAAACCCTGAAAACCAAGCTAAGGTATCTGAACTAATTATGCGCCTGGACAAAGGAGAAGCAACATCAATTACTTTAGCCATTGAACTGCAAAACTCGAGATTAATCATCGATGAAACAAAAGGAAGGAAAGTTGCTAAGTCCGAAAGCATCAAAATTATCGGAACCATCGGGGTTTTGATTATGGCTAAAAAATACGGTTTTGTTGATGACATCAATAAAGTTATCCAAGATTTGATTGCAAATGGCTTCAGAATATCTGAATCTCTGATTGAAGAAATGAAGCATTATTAAGATACTCAACCCCTTATCAGAATTACTTCCTGATTTAAATCTAACTTGTCGCACGGTTATCACCCGATCCCTATCGGGCCGGCACACTTCAGATTGAACCGCTGCGCGGTTTAACAGCACCAACTATCTAGCCTTATGTAAGAGAACACCTTCACATTATTGAAATACTAATAAAATAATCCCGAAAGGGATATAATTATAATAGCCCTGAACGAAATGCAGGGAAGCAGAATATTGAGTTTGTTCTTATGCCACATCACACAAAATCAGGAGTGCAGCTTTATTCACCCTCTTTCCTGCAACCATCATTTGCCCATTCCACAGAAGTTTATATTTTTGACCGCCACTAAAAACAGTATTATGAAGAAAAATCCGGTTGATATCTTTTTAAACGGGGTGGAACGGGTGGGCAACGCGCTTCCTCACCCAGCTACTCTTTTTGGAATCTTTGCTTTAATTGTATTGGTTTTCTCGGCGATTTTTTCCGCTTTCGGTTTATCGGCGGTGCATCCGGGAACGGGAGAAACATATGAGGTGGTAAACCTGCTCTCGCGTGATGGCATCCATATGATCCTGGAAAATATGGTGACCAATTTCACCGACTTTGCTCCGCTGGGCATTGTAATCGTGGCCATGCTGGGTATCGGGCTGGCCGAGCACAGCGGGCTGATTGCTGTGATTATCCGAAGTCTTGTGCTCTACTCTCCCGAAAGGCTCCTGACTTTCATTATCGTGCTGGCTGGCATCCTTTCTAACCTGGCTTCCAGTGTAGGCTATGTGCTTTTAGTGCCTTTGGCAGGAACCATTTTTATGGCCATCGGCAGGCATCCTATCGCAGGGATGGCTGCAGCATTTGCCGGCGTTTCCGGAGGGTATTCTGCCAACCTGGTGTTGGGGACCATTGACCCTTTACTGGCCGGACTGTCGCAGGAAGCGGCCCGCCTGGTGGAACCCGGGTATACCGTTAACCCCACAGCCAACTACTTCTTTATGGTGGCTTCCACTTTCCTGATCGCAGGATTAGGCACATGGATTACAGAAAAAATTATCGTCCCGCGACTTGGCAAATATGATAAGGACGACCGCGAAGATGAAGAGATTGAAAGGCTCACACCGCTCGAAAAGAAGGGTATCCGCAGAGCCGGCCTGGTCTTTCTTGGGTTTATGGCACTGCTTTTAGCAGGCCTCCTCCCCGAAAATGGCATCCTGCGTGGCGAGGGCGGCGACTTCCTGAAGTCGCCCGTACTTAGCGGTGTAGTAGCCATCCTTTTCCTGGTGGCCGGACTGATGGGTCTGACTTATGGTATTGTTATCGGGAAATACAAGAACGACAGCGATGCCATGAAAGGAATGGCAGAGTCGATGAAATCGCTTGCCAGCTACTTGGTGCTGGTGTTCTTCGCCGCACAGTTTGTGGAATATTTTAGCTGGAGCAACCTGGGCATTATCCTGGCCATCAACGGTGCTGAGCTAATCAAAAGCCTCAACCTCGGGCTTATTCCACTCGCCATCCTTTTCGTGATTTTTGCCGGAATGATTAACCTGGTGATGGGCAGTGCCTCGGCCAAATGGGCGCTGCTGGCTCCCATCTTCATCCCGATGTTTATGTTCCTCGGATATACACCAGAGCTCACGCAGGTGGTCTATCGTATCGGCGACAGCGTCACAAACATCATCTCCCCGATGATGAGTTTCTTTGCCTTAATCATCGTTTACTTTCAAAAGTATGATGAAAAGGCCGGAATTGGAACGCTGGTGGCTACCATGCTCCCCTACTCCATCGCCTTCTTCATTGGCTGGATTATCCTGTTGGTCATATGGCTGCTCACTGGGCTGCCACTAGGTCCGGGAGCAGGTGTGCACTTGTAATCAGAAAAAAGATAGAACGAAAAAAGCAGCGCCGGAATGGTGCTGCTTTTTTTATGCTATTGTAAATGCTGGGTTCATGCTATTTTATGCTGCCCATTCAATGCCTGTTCTCTTTATCTCCATGATAAATGGGCTGTCAGAGTTGAAATCATCAACAGACAATGGATGAGGCTCAATCCTGGAGTCTATCTTTGCAGCCATCATCATTAACTGAACTTGCAAATCAAAGCGTCTTGATTCAATAAGATTTTTAAAAATCAAGGCAATATCAATATCGCTATCATTTGTCGAGCTCCCTTTTGCATAAGAACCAAACAAATAAACACTTTCAACATCGTGATATTTTGTCTTTATTAAATCAAGAAATTCATTTACTGATCTATCAATGCTTTTATCCATTCTCTGATTTCTTTTAAATTTTTAATCCAAACAGCGGTGAACTCGTTTGTGCACTGCTTCTTAAAGCTCATTTTATAATCATCATAGCGGGCATTAATATTAAAAGCAGTTATAGTAACAAGTTGTTCGATTCGCTCCTCCGACAACTTTAGCTCTGCTTTCTCTGCAAGCCTTAACAGATTATGAATATAAGGAGGATAATTTGATTTTGATTTCACATAATAAGCTTTTAATAATTTTTCAATCATTAAATGCCCTATAAACAAAGCCCAACTGTTTCGTTTGGATTTAAACATGGTAATCATGGCTTCAAAATCATCATCTGACCCATCAATCCAATATTTAATCAGTTTGTCTTTGTTTAAACTATTATTCTCCATCAAATCAAAGGTATAAAATAAATCAAATCAGATTAGAAGATTTTCTTATAACCGTTGTTAAAAATTTCTGGTTTAAAAATGTCAGCATATTTTGTACCTTTATTTCCAAACAACATCTATGACCAAACTCAAAAACAAAAAGGTATTAATCACCGGGGGAGGCTCAGGGATTGGTTTGCTGATGGCAGAATACGCTCTTGAGAAAGGTGCTGATGAAGTTATCCTTTGGGATATCAGTGAGGAAAACCTGGCCAATGCGCTTCGTTCTTTATCGGGAAAAGGAAAGGCAAGCGGACAAGTGGTGGATGTCAGCAATGTCAAATCCGTGAAAGATCAAGCGCAATCGCTTATTGAGGAACACAGTGCCCCCGATATCCTCATCAATAACGCAGGAATTGTCGTCGGGAAGGCCTTTATCGAGCATAGTCATGAAGATATTGAGCGAACCATGAGCATCAACACCAATGCCTTGATGCACGTGACCAAGGCCTTTCTGCCTCCGATGAAAGACAAGGGCGGGCACATTGTCAATATCGCCTCTGCCGCCGGATTTGTTTCCAACCCCGACATGTCGGTGTATGCCGCCAGCAAGTGGGCTGTGGTGGGCTGGTCGGAGAGTCTTCGCCTGGAGCTTGAGCGCGATTTCAAGAATATGCACGTTACTACAGTTGCGCCATACTACATCGACACAGGGATGTTTGCCGGGGTCACAACCAACCTATTCCTGCCAATGCTGAATCCCGATAAGGTGGCAAAAAAAATTATCAGGGGCATCGAGCGCAATCGTGTTTTTGTGAAAATGCCGCTTATGGTGCGCCTCACGCCCTTCCTGAAAGGAATCTTGCCTGTGAGGTGGTTTGATTTTATCGCCGGAAAAATCTTCGGAGTCCACAAAACAATGTCAACATTTAAAGGGAGGACCAAATCATGAAAGACATCGAGAGTCTGTTTAAGCATCAAAGAAGCTTTTACCATAACAACCACACCCGCGATGTGCCTTACCGCAAGAGCCTTTTAAGACAATTCAGGGAGGTATTGAAAAGGCACGAAAATGATATGTTCGAAGCCATCCATAAAGATTTTGGCAAGTCGGCCTACGAAACCTACGAAACCGAAATTGCCCTTCTCTATCACGAAATCAAACTCTCTTTAAAGAACCTGAAGCATTGGGCGAAGGCAGAGCTAGTGCCTACAAACCTCCCCAACCTTCCGGGGAAGAGCTACATCCTAACCGAGCCTTACGGAACTTCTTTGATCATCGGCGCCTGGAACTATCCTTTTCTGCTATCGCTTCATCCGGCAGTATCGGCCCTGGCGGCAGGGAACACGGTGGTGGTAAAGCCCAGCGAGCTGGCCCCGGCCACTTCTGCACTGATGCGGGAGATGATCAATAATAACTTTGATCCGGAAGTTTTTCACTGTGTGGAAGGAGGCGTGGAAGAAACCACCGAGCTGCTGAATCAGCCTTTCGATAAGATTTTCTTTACAGGAAGTCCAAGGGTGGGGAAAATTGTAATGCACGCTGCCTCCGAACACCTGAGCAGCGTTACGCTGGAACTGGGCGGGAAGAGTCCGGCCATTGTTTTTCCCGACGCCAACCTGAAAATGGCTGCCAAACGTATTGCCTGGGGCAAGTTCCTCAATGCCGGACAAACCTGCATCGCCCCCGATTACCTGATGATCCACGAAAGTGTAAAGGAGGCTTTTCTGCTGATGCTGAAAAAAGAAACAGAACGCAATCTTGGCGAGGAACCGGAAAGCTCAGAAGCCTACACAAAAATTATTAATGATGCTCATTTCGAAAGACTGACCAAGCTTATCGATCATGAAAAAGTACTTTTTGGCGGCAACACTAATCCGGACAACAGGTACATTGAGCCCACTGTCTTAGACAATGTAAGCTTTGAGGATGCGGTGATGCAGGAAGAAATTTTCGGACCAATATTGCCGGTTATCACTTTCAGCGAAACGGAGCAAATGATTGCCGAAGTGAAAAAGCTCCCCAAGCCACTGGCTCTGTATGTGTTTACCAAAAGCAAGAAGCTGCGTGAAAAGGTACTTTTCGAAGTCCCGTTTGGAGGAGGAGCGGTGAACGACACGATCATGCATCTGTCGAACCCCAACCTTCCGTTTGGTGGGGTCAATAACAGCGGACTGGGAAG
Source organism: Bacteroidota bacterium (assembly GCA_021767705.1). Classification (GTDB taxonomy): domain Bacteria; phylum Bacteroidota; class Bacteroidia; order Bacteroidales; family JAIPAH01; genus JAIPAH01. Next base: position 5,439 of record JAASSU010000003.1, read on the forward strand.
CTACCACGGAAAAGCCGGCTTCGATACCTTTAGCCACAAGAAAAGCATCCTGCAAAAGAGCACCCTGTTCGAGCCACCAGTAAAATATCCTCCTTACAAACCCTGGAAATGGAAGGCGCTCAGGTGGTTGATGGAGTGAGGTTTTAGGTTGGTAAGTTACTAAGTTTAATAGGTTTAGTAGGTTTTATGCCGGAATGGTTTAAAGCAGATTTTCCACAAGGATATCCTCATCCAGATCTTCCCAATGGATGCCTTCACCATTACCAATAAAACGCCAACTGTTTTTCTGTTCCTCCGTTGCTTCCCTCAATATTGGAAACCAATCAATAGGAACACTTAATTCACGACCATCCTCGAGTAACAAAAACATCTTAGTCGTGTCAAACCATATTTTTACTGCTATCGTTGATTTATTAATCCGTAAAGTACTCATCCCACCTCCTTAGAACAACATCTAAATTCTAATCCTGTTTGTTTGGTTGCTCCAGGCCATATCCTGAAACCTTGTCTTCACGCTTCAGCAGGAAGGCGAAGACGAGTCCGAGGACACCGGTAGAAGAAAGCAACAGCATCGGGTTAGTATAATCGTAACTTACATCGAGACCTTGCACAATTTTTTCGGCCACTCCCGGGTTAGAGATTTCAAGGGTATATCCAATGAGCATCGGGAACGCCCAAAGCCCTAAGTTTTGTACAGAGAACATCGCCCCGTAGGCAGTGCCGATCTTATTTTCTCCAACAATCTTTGTCACTGCAGGCCACATGGCTGCCGGAACCAAAGAGAAGGCCATTCCCAGAATGAAAATCGGGATAAATGGTGGAATCGTGGTGAGGGCAAACATCAGGTGCGCGATAATCAGAAATGCCGAACCGAGGTACATTAGGGTTGCACTTTTCCCTTTATTGTCGGCCACCCAGCCAAAGATTGGGGTCAGTATAATCGTACCAAACATCAGAATAGATGATACTTTTCCTGCAATCACTCGGCTCATATCAAACTTGTTCATAAGCAAGTCAGGGGCAAATTTTACGAAAGGAAAAACTGCCGCGTAAAAGGTCACACAAAGCAAAGTGATATAAACAAACGAGCGATTGGTGACCAGGTCTTTCAAGTCGCTCCACTTAAACTCGTCCTCGGCATCCTTGGGTATGCTCTCTTTAATCTGTTTATCGATTTTGATATCCATAATAATATACACAATGAAGAACAGAAGACCAATCCATAATAACATTACCCCAAACCAGATAGCATCCGTCCATAACGGGCGTGCAAGCATCGGAGATAAGTAAAGTGCAAGGGCAGTACCCAAACGGCCAATAGCCACATTCAATCCAAGTGCCAGTGCCAGCTCTTTTCCTTTAAACCATTTTACCACCACTTTTGACAGCACCACAATCGAGGTCTCAGCTCCAAGGCCGAATACAAAGAATCCGAGGTACATCATCTTAAGGGCTGGTGAATACTGCGTAAGGAATGACCCCATAAAAGCATATCCAAAGCCTCCATCCTGAAAAGCATCTGAAGCACCGTAAGCTGTAATGGCTGCTCCTACTCCCATAAAAAGAATAAAAATTGTTCCGGTGATTCTAATCCCTATTTTATCGAGGATAATCCCACCCAAAACAGCCATCAGTAAAAAAACATTCGGTACTGAATAGGCCGACATAAACACCCCATAATCGGATGAAGAGAATCCGAGGTTGGTCTGCATCAGGTCTTTCAATGGCGAAAGGGCATCATAAAAATAATAGTTCATAAACATCACCGCGCTCGAAACGAACAGCACAAACCAGCGTGCTGCAGGTGAGTCTTTCAATGTTCTCTTAATTTGCTCCATAATTTGTCTTTTAAGATTTTCTTTTTGCACATCGTGTTTTTATGCGCGTTTTATTGCAGGTTTAGCCTGTGTCGTTTTTTGAATAACGCCAAATGTACGATGTTTTGGGAAATAGTAAAAAATTGTTCTTAATTTTACTTTTTGAAAATTCTGATCATTATTGATATCAGCAAAAAATATTTTATGAAGAAGACACCGTATATTTCCACCATCATTTTGGTTTTGTTCTTTTGGAGCTCTTCGTTAGCACAGGTGAGTGAAGGCGGCACGCCACTGTCTTTCCTGAAAAAGCTTTCGCAGGATGAAGTCCCACAAATTCAGCTTCAATCTCCTGACATGGAAAAAATCCGAAAAGAAGATCTATCCCGAAGCAACATGCTGAAGCCGGCACGTATGGCTGTCAATATCGAAGCCAATATTTCCTTTACGGAGAAAGCCCGCTGGGAAAAATCGGGTGACAGTTGGGTGGGTCGGCTTTCTGTTGCTGTAAAGGATGCTAAAGCCCTGATTCTTTACTACGATGAGTTTAATATCCCGGAAGGAGGAAAACTGTTTCTATACAATAACAACGGGGAACAGCTTATCGGTGCTTTCACACAGCAAAACAATCCGCCGAAAGGCTACTTTGCCAATGAGCTGATAAATGGTGAAGAACTTACTCTCGAATATAATTACCCGGGCGAAAAGCTTGCAGCACCCGAGCTTATGATAGGCGATGTGGGCTATGCCTACCGCTTTACAGGAAAAGGCAGCAAAGGGTTTGGCGACAGCGGCGATTGTGAGGTCAACGTGAATTGCTCGGATGGCGATGCCTGGCGCGATGAGCAGCGCGGCGTGGCCCGGATTCTGATACGCCGGGGCGGGAGTGCCTACTGGTGCTCAGGTTCGTTGCTAAACAATACCAATCAGGATTACCGCCCATATCTTTTAAGTGCCGACCACTGTGGTGGCGATGCTACAGAAGACGACCTTCAGCAATGGGTCTTTTATTTCAACTATGAGTCGGCCACCTGCAATAACCCTATCCTGGAGCCATCATCAGAGTCGATGGTGGGTGCCAGCAAGATAGCGCGCGGCGGAACAATGGGCGACAGCGGCTCAGACTTTTACCTGGTAGAGCTGAACAGCTTCATCCCTTCAGATTATGAAGTGTACTACAATGGATGGTCGCGTATTGACGAGCCGGCCAACAGCGGCGTCTCTATCCACCATCCGGCAGGAGACATTAAAAAGATAACTACTTTCGATGAAACGCTCACCTCTTCTACCTACGCTAATGCCAAGAACGCGCATTGGCGGGTGTACTGGACCACCACCGATAATGGCGCGGCAGCCACGGAGGGAGGCTCTTCCGGGTCGCCGATCTTTAATGAGCAGGGGTTGGTCGTGGGAGCTTTAACCGGCGGGCTTTCATCGTGCAGTAACCAAACCGCTCCCGATTATTATGGTAAGTTTTCTTATTCATGGGATCAGATGGGCGATGCCGCCGACCAGCGGTTGCAGCCCTGGCTCGACCCGGCAGGGACGGGTGTGATGAATATGCCCGGCCTCGGCGGACAACCCCAGGATTTGCTTATCGCCGATTTCATCGTTCAGGGTGACACGGCCTTGCCAATTGGCGAAGCCGCCGATTTCAGTTCCAGGTCAGTAGGACAAATTGTAAAATGGAACTGGACTTTCGAAGGGGGCAGCCCTGCCACCTCCGACCAAACCAATCCGACGGACATCATGTACAACACCTATGGAAGCTACGATGTAAAACTCACGATTACGGGTGCTGAAGGAGATACCAATACGCTGGTGAGGGAGGATTACATCAGAATCAGGGCCAAGGCTTTTCCTAACCCGGTGACTGAATACCTGACCCTTGATTTTGGGCACGACCCCATCGGGAACATGGAGTTGATGGTTTATAACATGTATGGCGAAACGGTTGAGAAAATCATCCGCTACTTTTCCGTGGAAACGTCATACACGCTTGATATGACCGGATACTCTGACGGGCTCTACCTGGTAAGGACAAACATTAACGGCGATATCTCGGAATACAAAATTGTGAAATCCAAGACGGAAAATTAAGCCAACCTATAGGGCAATTATCCATCTGGCAAAAAAATCTGTGAAAATCAGTTCAACCTGCGTCATCAGTGTTCTATTGTTCTTGAATTATGGCAAGTTGGAAAAGAATACTTTAAAAATTTTAATTTAACTATCCCAGTAAGCTATTCTCTCTTGTTTCGAATCAAATCATCCAGCAAATTTTTCACTTTGCTGCTGTGCCATTTGGCAGCGCCTTTCTTTTCAAGCACAATTTCGCCCTCCTTTGAAATAATATAGGTGGTGGGAATCGATCCTGTTTTCAACTCTTCAGGAACAGGAGTGCGGTTATAATAAACAGGCATTTCATAGCCTTTCCTATCCATAAACGCATCCACTGTCTTGCGTTTTTCGTTGGTCATCAAAACAAACTCCACCTTCTCACCATACTCGTCAAAAAGCTTCTGCATCGAGGGCATTTCGGCCACGCAGGGTGGACACCATGTAGCCCAGAAGTTCAGAAACACCACTTCACCCTCCATCGCGGCAAGCGTGGCCCGCTCTCCATTTTGATTTTCGAAAGGCCACTGGTACGCTGTTTCACTGATTGCTTCGCGGTTTTCAGGAGCCTTGGCCGAAGGAGCGAACAAAGTAATGCGTTTGATGGTAGACACCACCGCCATCCGCGATGAGGGAAACAACAACGCTATCAGAAGCAAAATGAAAATAATGTCAGAAGCGATTGAGAAAGGGCTTTTCTTTTTCCTGTAGTTGTCGAAACGTTCTTTTAATGTCATTGAATGGTCTTTTTCAGATGTAAATCTTTAGATAGTGTTTGCTCTACTACAAACCCGCATCAACACGAGTCAAACAACGGCCACTACCGTCCTTTTGTTTACGAAATTTTGTGCACGGCATAATTGCGCCACTTCTCCACCGCTTCGGCAAAATCGGCGGGAAGCCCGGAGTCAAAAAACAGATGCTCCGATGTGGTTGGGTGAATAAATCCGAGTGATTTAGCATGCAGTGCTTGCCGCGGAATGGCCTTAAAGCAATTCGACACAAACTGCTTGTATTTGCTGAAAGTGGTTCCACGCAACACCTCGTTTCCGCCGTAAGTGGCATCGTTGAATAAAGGATGGCGCAAATATTTCATGTGAGCCCTGATCTGGTGCGTGCGCCCCGTTTCGAGTTCGCACTCCACCAGTGTAACATAGGTGAATCGCTCCAGCACTTTGTAATGGGTAATGGCTTCTTTTCCGCGGGAGTTATCGGGAATCACCGTCATAATCCTGCGATCTTTTTCGTAGCGGCCAATGGCACCGGTAATGGTGCCGCTGTCCTCATCAAAATCACCCCAAACCAAAGCGTGGTATTTTCGTTCAATCGTATGTTCGAAAAACTGGTTAGCCAGCTTCGACTGTGCCAGTTCATTCTTGGCTACCAGCAGCAATCCACTTGTGTCTTTATCGATGCGGTGCACGAGGTAAGGCTCCACATCCTGTCCGGTTTTTTCGAAATGAAATTTCAGGGCGTTGAGCAGCGTTCCGGTATAATTGCCATACCCCGGGTGCACCACCATGTTTGGCGATTTGTTGATCACCATCAGGTCATCGTCCTCGTAAACAATGTCCAAAGGAATGTCTTCGGGGTGGATTTCTATTTTCCTTGGCGGGAAGCTAAGAACAATGCTTACCACATCGTTGGGCCTGACCTTGTAATTGGGTTTTACCTTTGTGTCGTTCACCAGAATATTTCCCGCCTTAGCGGCATTCTGGATTTTATTCCGGGTCACCCCTTCCATCATGTTCATCAGGTACTTGTCGATCCGTAAAGGCTTTTGACCTTTGTCGGCCACATAGCGGTAATGCTCATAAAATTCCTGAGAATCCTGATCCTGCACGTAATCTTCTGTCGTCATTCTTTATCGTGTAATCACTATTTTGTTGGAATAAATTTTCTGATTCGCCGGATTATACACCCGGATCAGGTAAATACCTTTCGACATGATTTGTCCGGCCGGGAAATTAGGTTGAAAACCTCCCTCGTAAACCTTCCGGCCATCAAGGCTGTAAAACTTCATGGTCAACTGATCAGAAACCTCAAAGCTTGCCGGCAACTGAATGGTAATAATTTCATCGGGTCTTGCCGGGTTCGGATAAACCTTTAGCTTCTCATCCGATACAGCAGGCTCCGGGGCATTGCCCTGCTGGCCACCTCTGAAAACAGGGCGCACCATCAGCGAGCCCTGGTAACGGCTCGGCAGCCACTCGCCCGAGGTATTGTATAAAAGGTTATCGCTGCTGTTTCTTGAAAAATCGTACCCAACGTTTAAAATATGGTCGGTGGTTTTTTCCCATCCCACATAAAAAGTGGAGTTTTTTGTCTTGAAAATCACCGGATCGATCTCGAAAGTGGTGAAATCGTTCAGCCCCTCGCCATATTCAGGCAAAATACCGCTTTCCGACTGGTAAAGCAATTCGCCCGGAACACCATTGTTGTCGGCCCACACATTCAGGTAAAAATACTGGAGGTTTGCTTCATTCTTGGTCTTATTGAAAAAGATTCGGACGGATGTCAGGGTATCCGGATCATTGAGCTGAAAGCGGTATGCCAGTTGCGCTCCCGAAGGAGTCACCCCGTAGCCGGCTTCAGCCGTACCATCATCATAAGCATAATAATTGCTGAAAGTCTGGACAGACCGCACCGTATCATTCTTTTGGTGAATCAGGCTGGCATCACTGTTTAACACATGCTCAATTTCAAAAGAGATGCTGTCGGTTGTAAAAGGAAACGGCAGCGTCACTTCCGGATTGGAGAAATTCGGATAATTTACATAGCCATCCTCATAAAACGGAGTGAGTGTGTAAAACCCACCATCATAAGTTTCAATGATATCCCCGGAAGGGTTATAGACATTGTAAATATAAGATGTGTTGTGAGGCTCATCGTCGAGATTAGCAATCAGCATATCAAAATCCATACTCATCTCGTTTACGAAATTGGTACGGTATTGCCAGTACGGCATGGAGGAGTATCGCTTCAAGAACGATGGTGAGCCGCTGACAAAAGTAACATCGTTAGAAATGGTGTCGGCAGCCGAACGGTTCCAGTCGAGCTCTACATAATCGATGTTCCAGTGGTCAACGTTGCTTTGCCAGCTCATCAGGCTGTTATCGGCGAGGCTGGCATAATTCACAAACCTGAACTGGAATTGATCATTAAAATATTTTGCGCTGTCGGTAATCGGAATCATCACTCTTCTGAAATAATTGTTTCCCTGGGCGAAGGTGTCTATCTTCATTCCTCCCGAGGCCCACACGCGTGTCCATCCTTCATAGATGACCGTATCATTTTCAGCCGGGACCTCCCCTTCAATCACTACCGTGTCGTTAAGGCTCACTGCCAGAAACTGAAGCACCAGGCTGTCGCCGGGCTGCGGGTCGTTGCCCATGCCCTGTGGCTGAAAATAAAAACTCATGTAAACAGAATCTTTCGGGCTTAAAGCCTTTGGCTGCGGAGAAAATACGCTGTCGAGACGCACCGGGTTGGAAGTAAGATGATCGGCTTCGAAAGGAAATACATTCGCATTGCTGTAGATATCTCCGTTGCTGTCGACGGCATCCAGTGTGGCGGCCCCCACCGACACCGGAAAGAGCGCGTAGTCCTGGTTGATGTAGGCTTCATCATCCTCCCAAAGATGGTTGTCAGGGTAGATTTCCATGCCTGAAAAATCATCAAAAAACGGAAGCTCCAGAGGAACATCATTTTTTTGGCCGAAGATATTCTTTAGGGCTGGCGGTTGATTTTTCAAGGCAGCATTTTCAGAAACCCCGACCAGCACTTCCTGTGCTGATGAGAATCCTATGAAACTAAAAAAAATAAATATGCTGGTTAAAATTTTCCTCATTCTGTAATAATATCTTCAATAAAAAAATCGTCTGAAATAAACGTAGAATCAGCCGAAATAGTATCTGCTCTTCGTAGCTCAATTTCCTTAATAAGCTCAAAAAAGTCGAAATTCTTATCGGAACGATAATACAAATCAACAAAAGTGCCCATGGGTGCTTTAGCTCCTTCGGCAGCACTGGGCTCGGTGCTGTATATTCGCAGGTGCGTAGTGTCATCACTATCCAGAAAATACTGCTTCCCGACATTGAGTGAGTTTTTATGCAGGATTTCACGGGCTTGTTTCTGCTTCTTGCCTATCACAAATGGGACCCTGACATAACTGTTGCTACGTCCGGTACCCAAAATCAAATCAATTTTCGATCCTTTAAAAATCTCTTCTCCCGGAGGAATGACATCTCCTTTATACACCTGCTGTAACACCGCGTTTTTTGCCAGGTCCTGAACATACTCCAGCTTGTTGACCTCCAAGCCATAGGTTTCGAGCAGGGAGATCGACTGCCTTAGCGTGAGGTCCAGCAGGTTAGGCATCTTTACTTTCTCAGGGGTTTTAGCTACTATTGTCAGGTACACATTCCGGTTTTGTTTAACCTTTGAGCCGGGCTTCGGGTTTTGCTCCAGGATGGTTCCGGGCTCCTCACGTCCGTTAAACACAGAATCAATGATAATAAATTCCATCTCGCTGCCCAGGCGGTATTCTTCCAGCTCCTTTACCGTTAGCCCGGTATAGTTTGGCAATGAATACTCCTCGCCATGTAAAGTATAAACATCAAGGATTTTCGTGGCCAGAAACAAGACTGCAAAAGCCACAACGACCATGATTCCCAAATGAATAAAAAACTTTTTACTGATAAGAAACTTCCTGAAGCTCATAATGGTTTTCTTATTAAAAAAGAACAGCAATCCTGTTCGTTTATTGTGAGGCAAATATAAGAAATATCAGGTTGGAGCATCATGGCTGATGAATTACAGATCTCAGATTTTTTTACCCTTGCCGGGATTTCATTCGCTGAATGTTTTATTTTTGAAATACCAAAAAGAGTGTTATGAAAAAGCGTGTAGCCCTGATTGCCGGGGGAGATTCCGGTGAGTATGAAGTATCTATCAACAGTGCGGGCGCTGTTAAAGAGCAGCTTCCTGAAGATAAGTATGAGGTCTATTTTATCATCATCAAAGGCCTGGAGTGGTATCACCTCGATGAACAGGAAAGAAAACATCCGGTGGATAAAAACGATTTCAGCATCACTATCGATCAGCAGAAAATTCTTTTCGATGTTGCTTTTATCCTCATACACGGCACTCCCGGCGAAGATGGGAAACTACAAGGGTATTTTGAGCTGTTGAAAATCCCTTACACTACGAGCGATTTATTCACCTCAGCACTCACGTTTAAAAAGAATTTTACCAAGCATGTGGCCAGCTCCCTGAATGTGGCTGTTTCTAAAACCATCCTGCTAAAGAGCGGCGAAAACTATTCTGTGCCAGGACTAATAAAAGATGTTGGACTGCCTTGCTTTGTAAAACCCAACAAGGGCGGCTCGAGCGTGGGCATCACGAAAGTGAAACGCGAAGAGGAGCTGCAGGAGGCCATTGGCAAAGCTTTTGCTGAAGATGATGAAGTATTAGTGGAGGAATTCCTTCAAGGAGACGAAATTGGTTGCGGGGTGTATGAATACAATGATGTGGTTATTCCGCTGCCATTGACGGAAATAGTAAGTAAAACGGAATTTTTCGACTACCAGGCCAAATATTTAGGCGCTTCAGATGAGATCACTCCGGCACGCATCTCCGATGAAAAAACCGATGAATGCCAACGTTTATCAGCACAGCTTTACCGGCAGTTTAACTGCAAAGGCTTGGTGCGTTTCGACTATATCCTTAAAAATGATGTCTTCTATTTCCTGGAAGTCAACACCATTCCCGGACTGAGCAAAGCCAGCATTGTGCCCCAGCAAATCCGTTACATGGGCAAAAAAGAATCGGAGGTTTATGAACAACTGATTGAGGAAGCGCTGAGGAAATAAATTCTGAGGTGTTTCAAAAACCATAACTTTGCGTGAAATAAAAAGAACGAACCATGATTGTAGTAACCGGTGCTTACGGATTTATTGGCAGTGCTTTAGTTTCAAAACTGAATCAGGAAGGGTATGACAACCTGGTGTTGGTGGATGATTTCAGTAAAACCCGGAAGGAAGATAACCTTGAAGGGAAAAAATTTTTGAAACGTATTGAAAGAGATGATTTCCAGCAATGGATGGAACAGAATATCAAGGAAATTGATTTTATCTTTCATATTGGTGCAAGAACCGACACCGCGGAGTTCGACAAGAAAGTGTTCGACAAACTGAACCTCAACTTCACCAAAAAAATCTGGCAACTCTGCGCGCAATATTACATTCCGTTGGTATATGCCTCCTCAGCTGCTACTTACGGACTCGGTGAGCATGGCTACGAAGACCGTCATGATATTGTAGATAAGCTGAAGCCTTTGAATGCCTATGGTGAATCAAAGAACGATTTCGACAAGTGGGCCTTAGGCCAAACCAAGCAACCTCCTTTTTGGGCAGGAATGAAATTCTTTAATGTGTATGGTCCGAATGAATATCACAAAGGACGGATGGCTTCGGTGATTTTTCATGCGTACCACCAGATCAATAAAACTGATAAGGTAAAGCTATTCCGTTCGCACCGCGAAGATTTTAAGGATGGCGAGCAGCTTCGCGATTTTATCTATGTGAAAGATGTGGTGGATGTGCTTTTCTTTATGATGAAACAACAACCAGAATCCGGATTGTACAACCTGGGCACAGGCAACGCGCGCAGCTTCAACGCCCTGGCAAAAAGCACCTTTGCGGCGCTCGACAAAGAGCCGGTGATTGAATACATCGACACGCCTGAAGATATCCGCGATAAATACCAGTATTTCACCGAAGCAGGCATGAGCAAACTGCGCAACGCTGGATATATTAATGAATTCCATTCACTGGAAAAAGGAGTCGACGACTACGTCAGGAATTATTTGGTTCCCGGAAAATATCTTTAAATCAATTATCTATGAGTTCAGTCTAAAAATCCTAAAGACCCCTAAATCCCCTAAAGGGGACTTTTTCAAAACGCTGATTTTTAGCAATCCCCCGCCTACGAGGCGGGTTAGGGGTAAAAATGATAAAAATCAGCACTTTGAAGAGTTTTTAAACTGGACTCACAGATAAATTTTTACATAATTATTGCTTGTTAGATTTTCATTTCGTTATTTTGCGAAATATTAAAACAATACAAAAAGTTGATGGAAACAAAAACAGAAATACCTGAGGACATCCAGGAGCTGGCAAGAATTTCGAAAGCCCTGGGTCACCCTGTCAGGCTGTACATCCTGAAAAAGCTGACCCAGATGAATGCTTGCTGCTACAGTGGAGACCTGGTGGATGAGCTCCCTATAGGCCGCTCTACCCTCTCGGCGCACCTCAAAGAACTAAAGTACGCCGGACTTATCCAGGGACAAATCAGGCCACCTTACATCAAATATTGTATCAATCAGGAAAACTGGGAAAAAGCAAAAAAAATGTTCTATCAACTGCTCGACGAAAATTCTACCTTATGAAGATACTTATTCTATGCACCGGAAATAGCTGCCGCAGCCAGATGGCAGAGGGCTTCCTGAAATCTTTTGACCAACAACTGGAGGTGGTTTCGGCAGGAACAGCCCCCAGCGGACAAGTCCATCCCAAAGCCATCAAAGCGATGACTGAAAAAGGAATCGACATCAGCCAAAACCAACCTGAGCCTGTGGAAAAATACCTTTCGCAGGATTTCGATTACGTCATCACTGTTTGCGGCGGAGCGAAGGAGAGTTGCCCTGTTTTTGATGGCAACGTGAAACACCAGAAACACATCGGATTCGATGACCCCGCCGAAGCCACTGGCGCTGAAGAAGAAGTGATGAGTGTATTCAGGCGGGTAAGGGATGAGATTGAAAATAAATTTCAACTGTTTTATAAAGAAAAACTTGCGCCTGAAGTAAAATAAAACCGTGTAAACACCTGTGATTATGCCCAGCCACAAAAAGCTTTCATTCTTAGACCGCTACCTCACGTTGTGGATTTTCCTTGCCATGATTGCCGGGGTCTTATCCGGCAGGTTTTTCCCTCAGGCGGCAGCCTTTTGGAACAACATGAGCAGCGGAACCACCAACATTCCCATCGCCATCGGATTGATTGTGATGATGTATCCGCCACTGGCAAAGGTGAAGTACGAGGAGCTTCGGGATGTGTTCCGCAACCGGAAAATCCTGTTGCTTTCCCTGGTGCAAAACTGGATTATCGGCCCTGTGCTGATGTTCGGCCTGGCCATTATTTTCTTGCATGATTATCCGCACTACATGGTTGGCCTCATCCTTATCGGGCTGGCCCGTTGCATCGCCATGGTCATCGTCTGGAACGACCTGGCTAAAGGCGATACCGAATACGCCGCCGGACTGGTGGCTTTCAACAGCATTTTCCAGGTGCTGTTCTTTTCGGTTTATGCCTATGTATTTATTACCATCCTTCCCGGATATTTCGGGCTGGAGGGCAGTGCGGTGGATATCACCATGGCAGAAATAGCCAAAAGCGTTTTCATCTACCTCGGCATTCCTTTCCTTGCCGGGATGATTACCCGCTTTGCGCTGATAAAGATGAAAAACAAAGATTGGTACCAACAGAAATTCATCCCCAAAATCAGTCCGCTAACCCTCATAGCCTTGCTGTTCACAATTTACGTAATGTTTTCCCTGAAGGGGGATTACATCGTGAAGCTGCCGCTGGATGTGGTGAGAATTGCTATTCCGCTGGTAATCTACTTTGTGGTCATGTTTTTCGTGTCCTTCTTTATCAGCCGCAAGTTCGGAGCCGGATACTCAAAAACCACCACACTATCGTTTACCGCAGCCAGCAACAATTTCGAACTGGCCATTGCGGTGGCCGTTGCCGTCTTCGGAATTAATTCGGGCGAAGCCTTTGCCGCTGTTATCGGCCCGCTGGTGGAAGTGCCGGTGCTTATTGCCCTGGTGAATGTGGCATTGCAGTTTCGAAAAAAATATTTTAAGAAAGAATGTGCCTCCGATGTGGAGACTCAAAATATGATTTGAATCGAAAAACCAAAACAAACAAATTATGGAAATCAAAGTACTGGGCACCGGATGCCCCAAATGTAAAAAGCTGGAGCAAAAAACCCGCGAGGCGGTTGACGCTGCAGGTATTGAAGCCAACATCAGCAAAGTGGAAGATATCACTAAAATTATGGCTTATGGGATTATGAAGACTCCCGGACTGGTGATTAATGAAGAAGTGGTCTTCTCAGGAAGAATTCCTTCAGAAAAAGAACTGAACGAATTACTCACTAAAAACCAGTAAACCATGAAAGCCATAAAATTTTTAGTGCTGCTAATCGTCACAGCAATGATGGGCACATCGTGCTCCGCGCAATCCGAAAAATCTTCTGAAAAAATAGCTGTCGCAGCAAACGACGAGGTGCAGGTGTACTATTTTCACAACACCCGGCGCTGCGCTACCTGCAAGGCCGTGGAATCAGAAACGCAAAAAATCCTGAAGGAAGCTTATGGCGACAAGGTGGCCTTTACTTCCCTGAATCTTGAAGAAAAGGCAGGCGAGGAAAAAGCTGAAGAACTGGGCGTTTCCGGACAAACGCTGCTCATCGTCTGTGGCGATAAGAAATACAATATCACAAATCACGGATTTATGAATGCCCGCACCAATCCGGAAAAGCTAAAAGATGTGATTCTGACAAAAATCGATCCGCTGCTCTGAACCAGTAAGAGCCTGCTCTTTGCCATGATTAGTCCATTATCAGATTACCCGCGGAGCCGGCTTTTTCAAATGCCTTCAACACATGGAAGAATTTTTAAGCAACCTGGTCAGCAGCAGCACGCTGCCCTTTGTCACGGCTTTTCTGCTCGGACTGATGACGGCCATCAGTCCGTGTCCGCTGGCCACCAACATCACAGCCATCGGATTCATCAGCAAAGATGTCACCAACAAACGCAAGGTATTCATCAACGGCCTCGTTTATACCGCAGGACGTGCCCTTGCCTACACCGTTCTGGCGATGATCATTTTTGTAGGTGCCGATCAGTTTGAGCTCTCAGGATGGTTCCAGCAGTATGGCGAAAAAATAATTGGTCCGATACTTATTGTTATTGGTCTTTTTATGCTGGGAGTTATCCAACTGAACTTGCCGGGATTAGGTTCGTGGTCAGAGAAATTGCAGAAAAAGCCCAACTTCTCTTACTTCGAAGTTTTGTTGCTGGGCATCGTGTTTGCCCTGGCTTTCTGCCCGTACAGCGGAGTGCTGTATTTTGGGATGCTCATCCCGATGACCATCTCAAGTGCTTCAGGACTTTACCTTCCGGTGATTTTTGCCATCGCAACCGGGATACCGGTTATCCTTTTCGCCTGGCTCATTGCATTTACCGTTTCCGGGACAGGCAAAACATACAACAAGCTGAAAGCATTCGAGTTCTGGTTCCGGAAAACCATCGCCATCCTGTTTATTCTCGTAGGCGTTTACTATGTATTAATAGTGTACTTCCCGGATTTACTGTCAATCATAAATATTTCCTGATATGGAAAACAAGAAAGAAGTAAAGATACTGCTCTGGATGGCGATACTTTTCCTTATCGCCTATTACCTTCCTTTAGGTGCGGAGCGTTTTAACACGGCCATTTTTGCAGCCCTCGACCTTACAAAGTGGTATGCCCGCGAGCACGTGATTTTATGCCTGCTGCCCGCCTTTTTCATTGCGGGAGTCATTGCGGTATTTGTCAGCCAGGGCGCGGTGATGAAATACTTTGGTGCCAAAGCAAAAAAGTGGGTGGCTTATTCGGTGGCTTCAGTGTCAGGCACTATTCTGGCGGTTTGCTCCTGCACAATTTTGCCTTTGTTTTCGAGCATTCACAAACGCGGTGCAGGACTGGGGCCTGCGTTGGCTTTTCTGTATTCCGGACCGGCCATCAATATCCTGGCGATTATCCTTACAGCAAGAATTCTTGGTATAGAAATGGGTATCGCCCGCTTCATCGGGGCGGCGGTATTTGCTATCGTCATCGGTTCGACCATGTCTTTATTTTATCGAAAGGAAGAAAAAGCGAAAAAGGAAGAACAACTGAATTTTCCGGAAACCCCGGAGAAAAGACCCATGTGGCAAACGGCTTTTCACTTTTTTACCCTCGTGGCAATCCTGGTATTTGCCAACTGGGGCAAGCCTGCCGATGGAGTAACTGAAGGAGCGTGGTATTGGATATGGGCCAACAAGTGGTGGATATCTTCAGGATTTGGAGCGATGTTAATATTTTCGCTGATCTACATCCTGAAAATAAATTGGGCGCATGTGCTCATGGCAACGGCTGCCACTGCAGTTGCTGCCTTGCTTACCGGCTCACCCATGCTTACGGTGGTAGTAGCCATCGCCGGACTCAGCCTCGTCACGCTTACCGACAAAAAAGATCCGGATAACAAGGAATGGACCTTGTCATCGTGGGATTTTGTCAAGCAGATCATGCCTCTCCTTGCCATCGGCGTTTTAGTGGCGGGATTTCTACTGGGATCGACACATGGCGACACCAATATTCCGGGGATTATTCCGGAGCATTGGATTGCCAACCTTGTAGGTGGCAACTCGGTTTTTGCCAACTTTTTTGCCAGCATTGTGGGTGCATTCATGTATTTTGCCACGCTCACCGAAGTGCCCATCCTGCAAGGCCTGCTGGCAGCAGGAATGGGAAAAGGCCCGGCCCTGGCACTGCTGCTCGCAGGGCCCTCGCTTTCCCTGCCCAACATGCTGGTGATCCGCGGCGTGATGGGCACACAAAAAACCTTGGTATATGTAGGTTTGGTGGTAATCATGGCAACCGCTTCAGGTATTATCTACGGAAGTCTTTTTTAAGTTCCTTCATGAGCACGGTAATACAGGTTCAAAGAATCATTGTACTTTTGCAACGATATTAAGACATGGTTTGTGACATCTTGTCATATTTAAATATCTACAGATGTTCAGGATTCACTCATTTAACAAATTCTTAAGAATTGGCACAAAATTAGTGATGCCTGAAGCAAAAATTTAAGAATCATTAAAAAACAAAATAAAATGGCTGAAGAATTCGAAAAAGTACGTTGTTTAATCATAGGTTCCGGTCCTGCCGGATACACTGCCGCTGTTTACGCTGCAAGAGCTGATTTGCATCCTGTCCTTTACCAGGGAATGGAACCCGGCGGACAGTTGACCACCACCACAGATGTGGATAACTACCCGGGCTATCCTGAAGGAGTGGAAGGCCCTCAGATGATGGAAGATTTTAAAAGGCAGGCCGAACGCTTTGACACGGATGTGCGCATGGGATTTATTACAGAAGTGGATTTCTCTGAGCGCCCGTTTAAGGTGAAGGCCGACGATGGCAAAAGCATTATTGCCGACACTGTAATTATCGCCACAGGAGCGTCCGCAAAATACCTCGGACTGCCATCCGAAGAAAAATTTAAAGGCGGGGGCGTTTCGGCCTGCGCTACCTGCGACGGATTTTTCTACAAAGGGTTAAATGTAGCTGTTGTGGGTGGTGGCGACACTGCTGTGGAAGAAGCCACCTACCTTGCCAACCTCGCCAAAAAAGTATACCTCATCCACCGCCGCGATGAGCTCAGAGCTTCTAAAGCCATGCAAAAGCGTGCTTTCAACACCGAAAACATTGAAATTATCTGGAACCACAATGTTATTGAAGTGCTTGGCGAAGAGTCGGCTTTCAACAAGAAAGTTACCGGAGCCAAACTCCAGCACTCTGAAACCGGAGAAATTAAGGAAATCCAAATTGACGGTTTCTTCCTCGGCATCGGCCACAAGCCAAACACCGACATCTTTAAAGGCCAGATTGACATGGACGACAACGGCTATATCAAAACCAAGCCGAACATGACACACACCAACGTTCCGGGTGTTTTCGCTGCCGGCGACGTGAAAGACCCAATCTACCGCCAGGCGGTCACCTCAGCAGGTAGCGGCTGCCAGGCTGCCATGGATGCAGAGCGCTTTTTGGGTGAAGTGGAAAATGAATAAAAGGGTTAACAACTTTTCGGAAAGCCGGTAGCAAAAACTACCGGCTTTTTTTATCTTTGACAGT
Organism: Bacteroidota bacterium; assembly: GCA_021767705.1. Taxonomy (GTDB): domain Bacteria; phylum Bacteroidota; class Bacteroidia; order Bacteroidales; family JAIPAH01; genus JAIPAH01. The sequence goes on from JAASSU010000003.1 coordinate 22,387, forward strand.
AAGATTTTAATTCAACCGTTTAAAACCAAAGATAAAAAGCAACTATAAAGTATTCATTCTCTATGATCAAAAACCTCAGGGCCCTGTTTGCCCTTGTTCTACTGGCCAGCAGCTCATTTGCACAGGACTTTGAAGTCGCTATCGATGCTTCGTCAACAAGTGTCTGCGGCGATAGTCAAGTCAACCTCACCGCCCTTCCGGTAGCCGTCGGTGGAGGTATTGGCGACGAACAAACACAGGGCGAAAGGCCAACTATTACAATCACCTTCGCAGAAGAAATATCCAGCCAGGACTTTTCCATCCACAAAGCAGATCTGAAATATGATAAAAGTTTTGCGTATTCAATACAAATCGATGACGGTCTCACTCACATTATTGATATTGCTTATCCACTATTTGAAGGCGGTAACCTTGATGGTGAACAAGTGCCGGGACTTGCCTCGACAGATGGCTGTGGTAATGACGTGAATTTCAAAATGGCTACTGCACATTACTCATGGAACAACTACAACCAGGAAGATATGCATGATCCTGATAATGGGTACAATGATTTAGGTGACAACGGCACCATTACCTGGGAAGAAATGATTGAGTTGTATCAAAACGGATGGGGTATTTACAACCATGGGTTTCATGACAACGGAACTGAAGGTGGATTACAGTACACCATCATGCGAAATCATAGCTTTACCAAACGAAATACTCACCCGGAGGTTGCTGGTGGAATCAACATGAACCTCTTCGTCATTCCCGGCAGTGCGGTTGAAATGGGAGATGTAGCTTTGGAAAACGGCTACAACCAAGTGCTTTCAGCAAATTATTCCGGGGGCGTCTATTACGATGTAAACAACGATAATTATTACAACGTAGAAATGACAAGGCAGTTTGGGCTTAGCACAATCTTACCTACCGTTGAAGCACTTGCCGATGCCGCCCAAAACGGAACAAAAGGAATGGCAACTACAGGTATGCATCAGTTATCAATGCCCGATTTCAGGGAGGCTGTAGAAGAAATCGAGCAAACTTATGGCAAATCCGGTTCCGATGACATCTGGTTTACCACATCCGAAGAAGTTATTCAATACCTTTACGTCAGAGACCACATTGAAATCCAGGAATCTGTTTCAGGCAATACCGTTACTTTGACGCTTCAAAACGTTCTCCCCACCGACCTGCGCTTTTATGCCTTATCGTTATTGATCGACTCGGACGTTGAAATCACCAACGTAGAAATCCAGAATGGATTTAACCACAGCTACAACACCAGCTATGGCGACAGCACCCTTATCAACCTGAACTGGGACGAAAGCCTTTACCAAACACCCGAAGAATTAGCCGAGGAAGCTATCTCCGCCACGGAAGAAAGCCAGGACAGCTACGATGCGCTTATCGCGATGGACTATCTCGAAATGATTGAAGATACCGTAACGCGCAATTATTTCAAGGCGCAGCTTTGCGCTATACCTGGCATTTCCTTGCCGGATGGCTACTGCTCCGGAACATCATCCTACACTTTTGAGTGGTCAGCCAACGGAGAGCTGATCTCCAACGAACCCGGCATAGTAGTCAGTCCGGGCACCACAACAGAGTATATTGCCACCATCAGCACAGAAAGCAGCAGTGCCAGCGAGTCAGTGGAAATCAGCGTCAGCACACCGCCTTCCGTTGCTGCCTCAGCCCCGTCCCAGGCATGCTCCAACAACGCTATTCAACTATCCGCGGAAGCGGATAATTATTCCGGATTTCAATGGTCCGGCACCGGAGATGGAAGTTTTGGAAATCAAAACCAATTGGAAAGCACATACATTGCCGGCGAACAGGATATCAATGAAGGACAGGTTAAACTCTATGCCAGTGCCTCCTCCGAAGGTTGCACTACCGCCATCGATTCTGTTACTATCGGGTTTAATCCACTTCCTGAAATCAGTATGGATAATGAAGCCACCACCTGTGAAGATGAAGCTTATGACATTGAAATCTCTACTGAAAATACCAGCACTGTAACCTGGTCCAGTTCGGGCGATGGTTTCTTTAACAGCACCTCCGGCACATCCACCACCTACATGCCCGGCACATCGGATATCAGCAACGGGGCTGTGACTCTGACAGCCACCGCCAACAGTGGGTCAACTTGCAGCTACACTACCACCGGGGACTTGCTCCTTGAAGTGGTTTCCAACCCCGCAGCTAATGCCGGGGAGAATGCACAGGTTTGCCAGAGTGTCAGTAATATCACCCTGGAGGGAGAGGCAGAACACTTTAGCAGCGCTTCGTGGAGCACCTCAGGAAGTGGTAGTTTCGAAAGTAACGGGCTAATAGCCGTTTACGTCCCTTCAGAAGAAGATAAAATTTCAGGACAAGTAACATTTTCCTTAAATGTGCAGCCTCTTGCGCCATGTTCAAGCGATGCCTCTGATGAAAAAACTATCAGCTTTGCTATGCCTCCTGAAGTGGATGCTGGTAACGACACTACTGCTTGTTTTGGTATTCCTTTTTCTTTAAACGGTACAGCCACAGGCGAAGGTTCCTTCTACTGGACTACCACCGGGAATGGCACTTTCGTAAACAGTCAGGCACTTTCAACCTATTACAATTTCGGAACTTATTTCCAGGAAAACCATGAGGTGACACTAACCCTTCACGGAACAGTTACAGGAGAATGCGAGGACGAGAACATCAGCTCAATAACACTTACCCAACCCGAGGTGCCTGAAATTTCGGCTGGTGACGATGGCGAGATGTGTGTTAGTTACCCCTCCTACCAATTGCAGGGAAGCATAAGCGATACTACGGCAGAATTTTACTGGATTACCCAGGGCGATGGATACTTCAGTGACACCACTATTCTCAACCCGCTTTATTTTCCCGGCCCTGAGGAACTTGCCCAGGGCAATGCCTATCCAGGCATGCGACTGGCAGGAGGAGGTGAATGCTACAACACAGTGAGTGATGACTTTATGCTGCTGAGCATTGTTCCGGAACCGGATGCATCCATCACTTCAGATCAAATAATTTGTATGGATGAATCTGCCTTGCTCACGGCTAATGCCACAAACTACGATTCGTTGAGCTGGACTACCGCAGGCGACGGTTCTTTTGGAAACCCGGACCACCTGCAAACAGAGTATTTTCCGGGCTCATCAGATGAAAACAACCAGCAGGTTAAAGTATATTTTGAAGCTTTCAGCACGCTGTCATGCGAGGCAACAGCCATTGATTCAGCATACGTTTTTATTTACGACCTCCTGTTGGCCGACGCCGGAGATGATGACACCGTTTGTCCGGGAGGAAACACTTTTACCTGCGACCCAACCGTGAACAACGCCTCGCAGGTATCCTGGAGCTCAAGCGGAAGCGGGAGTTTTTATAACCCCGAAATCCCCGGTGCCACCTACTTTATCAGTGACGAAGATCGCAGTAATGGTGAAGTTACCCTTTACCTTGAAGCTACTTCCCAAACCACCTGCAATCAATTTGTTACAGACTCCTTAAAGCTTTTCTTCCCTGCATCGCCCACAGTAGACGCCGGAGAGGACCAAACAATCTGCAGCAGTACTCTGGTTGAACTTTCCGCAACTTCTGAAGGAAGCTCAGGTATTTTTTGGCAAACCAGCGGAGATGGCTTCTTTTCGGATGCGAACAGCCTTGAGACTTTTTACACGCCCGGAAGTAACGATATTTCATCCGGATCGGTCACACTAAATGTTCTTGCCACGAGCGCAGGCCCATGCCAGATTCAAACATCCGATTTCTTAACCGTCACAATCGAAGAGCCCCAAAACGTACAGATTACGGCATCCCCAGAGAGCATCACTGCAGGAGATACGGTTGAACTTACTGCCAATCCCTCAGAAAACCATCTTTTCAGTTGGCAGTTAATCAATGGATCCAATAACCTGACAACATACTCAGGTCCAAATACCACTTACCCTTCTGTATTGGCTGATACGCTTCAGCCAGTTCAAATCACGGTTTTTGCATCAGGGACCGGGGTTTGTCAGAGCACCTCCACCGATACGGTATCAATTGAAGTTGTATCGCCAAATGCCATTTATGCCGGTGAAGATCTGACCGCTTGCAGCAGTGATACTGAAATTGAGCTTTCGGCAGATTACAGTGGCAGTGACGCTGTAGTCTGGACAAGCAGCGGCGATGGCTCTTTTGAAGATAATCAAGCCCTCAGCACCATTTATTACCCCGGGAGCGATGACATTCAAAACGGACAGGTAAGCCTGACCATCGCATCGCTAATCAACCCTGGATACGTGAGCGATGAAATTGATGTCTTTTTCAATCTGCCGGTGACTTTGGTGCTGACGGACAATCTTTACGGATGCTCAGACGACACCGTCTTCTTCAGTGCTGAGGCTTCGAACTATTCTTCTGTTATCTGGGAAACCATAGGGGATGGCGTATTCCTGGATCCGGATAATATTTCCACGGGATATATTCCCGGCCCCACTGACGGCCAGCAGGGAGAAACCACCATCACCGCCACCGCTCAGCCCCTCGAAGGTTGCACAGAGGAGGCTTCGGAAAGTGCGCAGCTCCTGCTCTCCCCTTCGGCTGTGGTGGATGCCGGAGCGGATCAAATAATTTGTGGCGGAGAGCCGGTCATGCTTGACCAGGCCACGGCAAGCAACTACAGCAGCCTTCAATGGCAATCATCCGGAAACGGGAATTTTGCTGATGAACATGCTCTGAGCACGGTTTATTATCCTTCCGGGGATGATTATTCTTCAGGGCAGATATCGCTTACCTTAACAGCCAGCAGCAGCGGCTATTGCCAATCGCAATCACAAAGCTCTCTTTTGGTCAGTTTCGAGCCTTCTCCCGAAATTATATCGACTGTGGCCGACAGCTCTTGCTATGGATCGGAGGTAAACATTTCCGCGGAAGCGAATAATTATTCTCTAATAAACTGGATTTCTTCAGGGAATGGTTCCTTCAACGACAACACCGGAATAACGGCAAGCTACATCCCATCGCAGGATGAAGTTGAGCAGGGCTTAGCTGAAATCATGGCAGTCGCCTCCGGAACAGGCAATTGTTCGTGGCAACAAGACACCGCCGTTGCTCTCATTCACATTATCGCAGAACCACTGGTCGATGCCGGGGAAGATCTGTTGTCATGCGGGGCAGAGAGTGTATATGTATTCGGTCAAATAGAGAATGGGGCCACGGAAACCATTCAGTGGTCCAGCTCCGGCGATGGTTCTTTTGAAAACGAAAACCTCTTAAATACTATTTACCATCCCGGTCCGCAAGACATTAGTGACGGAACCGTCAACCTTATACTGCAAGCACAGCCGGAAGCCCCTTGTGGAGATGTATTCACCGACGAGGCTGTCCTGACCATTAACAACCCGCCTCAAGCCCCCGGAATGCCTTCAGGAAGTGCGGAGGTTTGTAATGGAACGAACGAGGTGTTGCTGGAAATCAATGCAGTTGAAGGTGCCACAGAATACCAATGGGTTCTTTTGACCCCCAGCGCGGGTGAGTTCGACCCTGACTCCACGGGAACAAGCAACGTTCTTTATCTGGATGAAGACTTTACAGGATATTACCAGGTGCGGGTTCGTGCCGGGAATAGTTGCGGCATGAGTGGGTTTTCAGATTCGTTCGAGGGCGCTGTAAGGCAAAAGCCTGATATTGAGTTTGCAGCCTATCCTTCCACGGTTGTGTGCCAGGGTGAAATCATCGAACTGGAAGGAAGTTTCGCCTACGACTCTCTTTATCAGTGGAGCCCCGGAAACTATCCGGATACTGCCGTCATCATGGTAGATTCATCAGGCCATGTGGAGGGCAACAAAACCATGGCTCTCACAGCCACCAACACGTATGGCTGCCAAAGCACTGACAGCATCAACCTGCATTTTACGGTGTGCACCCACATCCCGGCAAGGCATGAAAACAGCTTCAAAGTTTGGCCGGTCCCTTCCGACAATGAAGTGTTTATAAGTTATCATAAAGAAGCAGACATAGAAATCTTCAACCGACAGGGGAAATTAGTGTTAAAAAGGTATTACGATTTTAGCAAGAAGGGTGTTTTAAAACTTAAACTTCGAAACCTCCCCACCGGAGTTTATTTTATCAAACTGAAAAACAAAATGGCGGTTTTAAGCCGGAAAATCGTTTTGGTAAACTAAAATCAGAAATATACTCTTTGGATCACTTCCTGCATATCTGATAAAAATTTTTATCTTCACAGACTTGTTTTATCTGAGTGTGATGATTTTGTATTCAGATAACCATAAAAAATTATTGATTTAAGGCTGCGGCCGGCAAAAAACTAAAGCTATGAGAAAACTACTACTTTTATTTGTGATGATAGCGGGAGGCCTTTTAGCGCACTCTCAAACGATGACCGTAAAAAAAGCTGCTTTTTATGATAAGACCCCCCCTTTGCGGGATATGAGGATGATTGAGCCCGGTATCAGAGACCGGTCGTGGAAAGATAATGTCATCCGTAATGAAGCAGATCCTCGCCTGGAAAATATTGACCGTAGTAAAACCACTCAGCCTTTGGGGCCGGACCCTGTTTGGCAGAAACAAATGGGTGCGGTGCGCACCAACGAACCTATCCAGAATTTTGAAGGGACAGACAACGTCAATGGCGTTTATCCACCTGACACCGATGGGGATGTTGGCCCGGATCATTATTACCAGATGATCAATCTCTCCTTCCAGATTTTTGACAAAGAAGGGAATTCGCTGTACGGCCCCGCCGATAACAGCACTATCTGGGATGGTTTTATCGGGCCGTGGACGGGCACCAACGATGGAGACCCTATCACACTCTATGATGAAGCCGCTGACCGGTGGATGGTGAGCCAGTTTGCTGTGAACACCGACGATGGCTCATACTGGGAGCTGATAGCCGTTTCTAAAACAGGAGACCCTCTTGGGGAATACTATCGCTATGCCTTCGAGTTTCCGGCTTTTAATGACTATCCAAAGTTCGGACTGTGGAATGATGCCTATTATTGCTCCTTCAACATGTTTGGCGACTACAACCGCGTGGCGGGAGCTGCTTTTGAGCGCGATGCCATGCTCGAGGGTGATCCTGATGCCAGGATGGTTTTGTTTGACCTCCCCGAGGGTTCGGAACCCTGGAGCATGATGCCCTCTGATTACGATGGTGAAATGCCGCCGGAGGGCACGCCAAACTACTTCGCTTTTGCACATGACGACCTTTTTGGTGGTGACGATCAGATTAAAATCTGGGAGTTTGATGTGGATTGGGACAACGTGGAAAACTCCACCTTCGAAGAGGCTTATGCCATCGATGTTGCCCCTTTCGATTCTGAAATTTGCCCCGCTTACCGCGGAAGGTGCATCCACCAGCCCATGGAGTCGCCCAAGCTGGAGGCCCTGGCCGGAAGGCTGATGTTCCGGTTGCAATACAGGAATTTTGGGCTCTACGAGGCCATGGTCACCAACCATACTGTGGATGTGGACGGCAATGGACACGCCGGAGTGCGCTGGTATGAGTTCCGCGATTACAACGACGGCGAGGGATGGCAACTGCATCAGCAGGGTACCTATGCCCCCGACAGCGACCACCGCTGGATGGCCTCCATCGCAATGAATGAAGAAGGTTTCATCGCGCTGGGCTACAGCGTTTCGAGTAACGACACTTACCCCTCAATCCGCTATACCGGACGAGGCCCCAATGCTCCGCTGGGAGAGATGGTTTTCACCGAAGAAACCATCATCGATGGTGGTGGTGTGCAGTTTGGCGATGCCAGCCGCTGGGGCGACTACTCAAAAATGTCGGTCGACCCCACCGATCAAAAAACTTTTTGGTTTACAACCGAATACATGGAACACTCCGGATCTGCCGCATGGCAAACACGGATAGCTTCCTTCCAGCTCGAAGAAGATTTTACTGCCCCCGAGGCTGTGACTGATTTGAATGCACAAACACCCACCACGAACGGGGTCTGGCTCCACTGGACTTCCACCCCCGACAACCTCGGAACACCTTTCCTCTACGATATCCGCTACAGCACCTCCCCCATCACCGAAGAAAACTGGAACGAGGCCACACCAGCCTCCGGAGAGCCTGAACCTTCAGAGGCAGGCACGGCTGAGCAATTGTATATCCCGGAGCTGGATTTCAACCAGCAATATTACTTTGGACTGAAAGTGGCAGACCGTCAGTACAATTATTCAGCGCTTTCAAATATTGCCAGCACTACCACTCCGGGTCAGCCCGATATTTTTATTTCCCAGGAAATGGTCGAAGAGTCTGCGCTTCAGGGATTCTGGAGGGATGTTTATATTGATATTGAGAATAATGGCGACAGCGATATCCGTTATTATTTAACAAAACGCGACACCGTGCAGTCCAATCCCGGGGAAATCGTAAAAACATATGAGAATGCAGGTTCCAGCCTATTGGGGATGCATCACGAAAACGGTGAAATATACCTTGTAAGCAGCAGCATGAATTCATTGCTGGTTTACGACACTGCAAACAAGATACTTACAGATACTATAGCCATTCATGAGAATCCTTTTGGGGTTACCTCAGATGGCGGGCAGCTATGGATTGGCAGCGACGACGGAATGATCAGGGCTTACCACTTTGATGGCACCCCTGCCGGCGACAGCATCAACTTTGGAACCTCCGGGTATCATGCACTGGCCTGCAACGGAACACACCTGCTCATCAATGAGCTTAATGATGTTGATCCGGTGATTTACGCCTACAACCTTGAAAACGGTGAATATGATGGCAGCTACTCGGTGGATATCGACAAGGATATCTGGCAATCGACCTGGGTGGAAGAACACCATGACGGAAAACTGTGGATTACCAACAACGATGGCGAGCTGGCGCAACTCACTTTAAATGAGGAAACCCGGACATTTACACTGGTGCAAGAGTTTGAAGCGCCTTCGCTTCTGTCTTATGCCATCTCTCATTCGGGCTCCAACCTGCTTTACGCCAACATCAGCAACACCATCCAGGTGATTGACGACGGCGTATCGGAGGTTAACTGGTTAGTTACGGAAACCCTTGCCGATACCATTTCCGCCGGCGAAAGCCAGCAACTCCCCCTCCAATTGCGCTCTGACAACCTGCAGCCGGGCGAGCATTATGCTATCCTTACCATCCATAGCAACGATCCGGACGAGGGTGAAATTGAACTACCTGTAAGCTTTACCGTAACCCCTTACAGCGGAGTCAGTGTAGAGATCACCGGCGTTCCTGACCAGGTTTGCCAGGGAAACACCTATGAGCTGATTGCTGATGCCGAAGGAAATCGTCCTTTGAGCTACACGTGGGTTGTGGGTTCGGAAGAGTTTTCGAACGACAGCATTGCAACCATTGTTCCCGAAACGGATATCACCTATTATGTTACCGTCAGCGATGGCCTGACGATGGACTGGGATTCGGTAAACCTTGTGGTGCAGCCCTCGCCACAGTTTTCTCTGGGCGGAGATACCACTATTTGTATCAATCACCAACTCAATCTAACAATTGAAGAAGGGTTTGTGTCTTATGAATGGTTTGATGGATCATCGGATAACCAAATCACTGTAGACAGTACCATGCTTGAAACCGGAGAGAATGCTGTTTGGGGATTGGCCAAGGCCGAAAACGGCTGTATGACCACCGACACCATCTACATTGCAATGGATCTTTGCGAAAGCATTGCTGAGGAGCAACTGGCAAATGTCAAGCTCTACCCTAATCCTGTTAAAGAAAATGTTTTTATTGAAGGATTGAATGGCGATGTACAAGTTTCCATTGTGGATATGAATGGAAAAGTCATGCTCCGGCAGAGCTTTGCAGGTTCAGAAAATAATCAGCGTCACAGGGTGAGCGTTTCAGGATGGAAATCGGGCACCTACTTTGTGATTTTCGAGCTGGAAGGACAAAAATCAGTGGAAAAACTACTTAAAATTGAACGCTGATCTACGTTGAATTTTTGCGAATATCACGAAAATCCCAACGGATATACAAAAAAGTCCAGCGAATGAAAAAAAAGTCCACGCGATGATTTTTTATACCAGATATTTGTAGTGAATAATCAAAAACTCAAATAAAGGTCATGAAAATCACAGCTTCTTCTTTCAGGGTAAAACGCAAGGGCAGTTATCATCGCTACTACAAATGTCACCGTTGTGGCTATATCAGCGAAGAAAAGTCAGTTTGCCCTGTGTGCCGTCAGGAAGGACGAAGAGTAAGGCTAAAAAAAGCATAAACATTTTCGTAAAGTGAAGTTTGCTAAATGGGTTTCACCCTAAAAACCGGAGAGTTTTCTTTCCGGTTTTTTATTATATCGGTTTAAGCCAAAGGCTATTTTTTGGATGGTTTGACTCAACAGAATCAGTAGTTTCTTATCTTTGCAGTTTTCGAAAAATCTAAACCAAAAGAAACAAGATGTCAGAAAGGGTTCAGCTTCACGATAAGGAATTTACAAAATACATCGATAACAGCGATCTTCAAAAAGCAGTGGCGGAGGTAGGTCAAAAAATGAATGAGGACTTGGGAGACAAGAACCCTTTGTTCCTTGTGGTGCTGAATGGTGCGTTTATGTTTGCTGCCGATGTGTTGCGCACTTTTAAGTATGATTGTGATATTTCATTTATCAAGCTATCATCTTATGTGGGCACCAAAACCACGCACACCGTCAGAGAAGTGATAGGCCTCGACACTAACGTTAAAGACAGGACCGTTGTGCTGGTTGAAGATATCATCGATACCGGCATCACCATGGATCATATCATCCAGCAGATGAAAGCCATGGAAGCCCGTGATGTAAAAACAGCCACCATGCTTTTTAAGCCCGATGCCATAGAAAAAGATTTTCCGATCGACTATGTGGGTATGAGTATTCCCAACGGCTTTATTGTGGGTTACGGACTGGATTACGATGGGAAAGGAAGAAATCTTGCCGATATTTACAGAATCGTAAAATAATTTAAAAATAAGTTAACCATGCTAAATATTGCGCTTTTTGGCCCACCGGGCGCCGGTAAAGGAACTCAGTCGAAACTCCTGATTGAAGAGTACAACCTTACCTACATTTCTACCGGTGACATCCTCCGTCAGGAAATTGCAGAGGAGAGCGAGTTAGGAAAGCAGGCGAAAGACATCATTGCCAAGGGAAACCTGGTTTCTGATGAAATTATCGTTCAGATTATTGAGAAACGTATAAAAACGGATACCGACTCTAAAGGCATTCTTTTCGACGGATTCCCCCGCACTCTTGTTCAGGCATATATCCTTGAAGGCCTATTATTGAAGATGAACACCTATCTCTCCTGCATGATTAGCTTAGAGGTACCTGAAGAAGAGCTCGTCAACCGATTGCTCGAGCGAGGAAAATCGTCGGGGCGTTCTGATGACAACTTAGAGGTAATCAAAAACAGGCTGAAAGAGTACAAGACCAAGACCGCTCCTGTTGCCGCTTTTTATGATGAAAGAAACATTCTTTACAAGATTAATGGCCTGGGAAGCATCAAAGAAATCCACAATCGCATAGGCAAGGCCGTTCAGGCCACGCTGAAGCGCGAATGGATGAACATTGTGATTGCCGGGGCTCCCGGCGCCGGAAAAGGAACACAAGGCCGACTCTTAGCTAAGAAATACAACCTTTATTACATCTCTACGGGTTCAAAGCTTCGCACGGAAGTGAAAAACAACACTGAAATAGGCCAGCAAGTGCAGCCTTATCTTGAAAAAGGGGAGCTGATTCCTGATGAAATTGTTATCCGCATCATTGAGCGTGAAATTAAAAAGCACCCCAACGTCAACGGTTTTGTTTTCAAGGGGTTTCCACGCACCATCATCCAGGTCTACATCCTTGATGGATTGTTGAGAAAGCTAAACAGTTCGGTTTCGGTATGTATGAACCTGAAAATCCCGACGCTCGAATCCATTAAACGGCTTTCGGCACGTGGCAAAACTGAAAAAGGGCGCAGCTACGATCGCAATACCGATCTTATCGTACACCGGCTGGAAGAGTTTGAAAAACGTACCGTACCGGTCATAGATTACTACAGTAAAATTGATAAGACCATGACGATTGATGCCAATGGCACGCGCGAAGAGGTTTTTGAAAGGCTTTCTGCATCTGCCGACCGTGCATTTAAACACATTCGCTGATGGGCAGTCCAAACTTTATTGATTACGTCAAGATTTATGGTAAATCGGGCCACGGCGGTGCCGGCTCAGCTCACTTCCGCAGGGAAAAATTCATCCCGAAAGGGGGCCCTGACGGTGGCGACGGCGGCCGCGGAGGACACGTCATTGTTAAAGGCAACCAGCACCGTTGGACTTTGCTTCACCTGAAATATACAAAACACATTAAAGCCGGAAAAGGTGGCGATGGCGGCGAGCAGCGTTCAACAGGTGCCACCGGCGAGGATAAAATCCTGGAAGTTCCGCCGGGCTCAGTAGTAAAAGATGCCGAAAGCGGCGAGGTAATCTGCGAAGTGATGCATCATGGCGAAACCCATGTGGTGTTGCCGGGCGGACGCGGAGGCTTAGGTAACGATCACTTCAAGTCGTCGACTAACCAAACTCCACGATATGCACAACCCGGTGAGGAAGGGGTGGAAAAACCCTTTATCATTGAGCTGAAAGTGCTGGCCGACGTGGGGCTTGTTGGCTTCCCGAATGCCGGAAAATCCACGCTGCTGTCTGTTATTTCGGCTGCCAAACCTCAGATTGCTGATTACCCTTTCACCACTCTCACACCTAACCTGGGAATGGTTGCTTATCGCGATGACCAGTCGTTTGTGATGGCCGACATCCCGGGAATTATAGAAGATGCCCATGAGGGCAAAGGATTGGGAATACGCTTTCTGAGGCACATCGAAAGAAATGCCTTGCTCTTGTTCTTAGTTCCGGCCGATACTGATCGAGAGATTAAAGATGAGTACGAAATACTGCTTAACGAATTGAGGCAATACAACCCGGAACTCCTGGACAAGGAGCGGATTCTGGCCGTTTCGAAGAGCGACCTTCTGGATGAAGAATTAAAACAAGAAATCCGTGAAGGGCTCCCCACGGATATTCCCTGTGTATTTTTCTCCTCTGTGGCACAGCAGGGGCTCATTGAATTGAAAGATTTAATCTGGCAACAATTGCATAAACCATGATAGAGACATTGGAACAGCTTGATCAACAATTGTTTCTTTTTCTTAACGGATTGCATAATCCGTTTATGGATGAAGTAATGTATTGGATCAGCGACAAGTATTTCTGGTTTCCTTTTTACGCTTTGCTCATTGGGATGATTATCGCGCGAAAAAAATACGAGGCTATTCCTGTCCTTATCGGGATAGGGCTTCTGGTGACGCTGGCCGATCAGCTTTCGGTGCATATGTTCAAAGAAGTTTTTGAGCGCTACCGTCCCTGCCGGCCCGAATCACCTATCCACGAAATGGTTCACATTGTAAAAGGCCACTGCGGCGGAAAATACGGCTTCATTTCTTCGCATGCGACCAATTCATTTGCTGTGGCTGTTTTTCTTTCATACGTCTTAGGGCCTTATTATCGCTATTTCACACCACTGATTTTCGTTTGGGCCGCTATGGTGTCATATAGCCGAGTGTATTTAGGCGTACATTATACCGGAGATATTATTGGCGGTGCTATTTTTGGATCGCTGCTGGGCGTTTTGGTTTATAAGTTGATGATCGAAATCAATAAAAAAATGTTAAAAAATAATCGCCCAAAAACCCCTTAACAAAGGCGTTTTAATTTTTCATACGTGGTTTCCCGTATTTTTTTCTAAGTTTTTTTGCGTAGATTAAATTTTTGTTTTACTTTTACAAAGCCTAATACAATTATCTTCTTCTTAATAATTTTAGTTAATGACGGGGCCACGCTAAATATCCATTTAGCGTGGTTTTTTTATGTACTGGTATATCGCTGATTTACAGGCCCTCTTAATATCCGAAAGTTCTTCCATCCAGCTTATCCACGGGTATCCTGAAGATTTTTACATTTTTAAGGGCCGGCAGCGAGTAGCTAAACCCCTTTTTATCAGTATATTGAGCCATAATCTTGTTCAAAATGGCTTCCTTTTCCTCTAAATCATCTATAAACTCTACCTTTCCATACAACAGCACGCTGCGGTACCTCATGCTGTAGCTGCATGCCACACCCTCGTTCTGATGGTAAAGCTGATGATCGGTGCTGAAAGAGGCGCAGATGTGTGGATTCTTTTCCAGGATATCAATCTTCCTGCCTTCGGGAGCCGAATGCAGGTACAAGGTGTCATCTGCGTAAGCAAAATTAAAGGGTAAAACATAAGGCTGATTATTCTCATCAACCATCGAAACGTTGCAGATTTCGCAGCGCTTAATGATATCTTCCTTCTGTTCTTTGTGCTGAAGTATCTTTACTCTCATCGTGTTTTTGTTAATAAGTGGCGACTGCAAATCTAAAAATAATCTCCCTGTCAGGCCACTTTAAACAAACCACTACACTTAGCTTTGTTCTTTATCCTTGTATTTCAAGCAATTTCTTCAGCCTAAATCCTGCTAAAGAAAAAACTCAGTGCCTTCTGTCTTCGGGTATAAATATAGAGTTGATGATGGTAAGGATGATGCTGAAGCCGAGTGCCCACCAGAACCCATCGACAGCAAATCCCGGAACAAGGTTGCCGGCCAGCAGTATCATGGCCGCGTTAATTACCAGCAGGAAAAAACCAAAAGTTAAAACCGTTATGGGAATGGTAAGGATTATCAGCAGGGGCTTCAACACCACATTCAAAAAACCAATAACAATGGCCACCAGCAGCGCGCTGAAGAAGCTTTTCAGGTGCACACCGCCCAGCAAAAAGGAGGTGACAATTACAGAAAAAGTATTGATGATAAGTCTAAGAAGCATATCAGTAAATATTAAAATTCATAGCAAACAGAAACTCAAAAACAAAGCTTTCGCCGGTTAAATCATAGATGCTTCGCACGCCAACTTGCGCAGGCGCAATCAACCTGAGCAAGTGGGTGTCGGCAATCAGCTCTACGCCCGATGTCAGCACCCCATCATCAAACCTGCCGGCACCTATGTGGGCATAGTCAACAAAAGCATTTCCTTTCACGCGCTTAAAATAAGCCAGTGGCCCCACATTCCATTCAGGATAAACCACAGGAAGGGCATAGTTCAGCTTGGCCGAAAACAGACGATCGTGGTGGAAACCGTTGTATCCGCGTGGATAGGAAACAAATCCTGACAAAGGTTGTACCACCTCGCTTTTGTACTGGTATCCGGCATAGAGCCAAACATGCTGATTAGTGGCAAAGCCCGGAAGGTAGAGGTATCCTTCAGCCGAGGCCAGGTAACCCACCTCCGACCTGTTGAAAGGGGTATGCACAAAGTTCAGGTCTATGATTTGCCCAAATTTCGGGTACAAATCGCGCAAACCCCTCCGCTTCAGGTTATAAAAGTAAAGGTTGTAATCCACTGTCTGCACCCTGTCGTAAGTAAAAGAGAGCGTGTCTGGCGAGTTTATCTCGTTAGCCCTGAAAGTGGTGGAGAAGCCGCCGCTAAAAAAGCGCTGCATTTTTCCGGCATTGAATCGGTGAGGGATTTCCAGTCCGGCAGAAATATTGTAGCGATCCCATTCAAGAAACACATCCCTTCCATCGCTCTCTGCCCATCCATCGCGCTTTCCGTAGGAGGCACTTAGGTTAAGCACCGGGTAAAACCCACGATACTCCACATCAGCAAAATAGGTTCCCCCATCCTCATCAAAATCATAAAAGTAACCGGCCGAAGTAAACATCGTGCTAAGTAAATTCTGCGAGTGCACCGAAACACCGGGGCCTTTCACCATATCTTCCTTGCTGTATCCAAAAGGCGTCAGGCTGTGAAAGTTGATCAACTCTTTCGACTTTTTGTGAGGCTCCTTTTCCACTGACATCTCCGGTAACCTGCTGAAATTTATTTCCTTTTCAGAAATCTCTGCTGCAGTTTTAAACGGATCGGCAGCCGGAAAAGCAACGGCTTCCCATTTCGTTTCCTTTAAATCGAGGAGGTAGGGTAAATATCCACGATTATCATAGCCAGAAAAAGTTAACTGACTACCTGATGCAAGGGAAGGGAAATTCAATCCATATGGGGCCGAGGCCACGCGAAAAAGCGCCCTTGTTTTCCTTTTCATTGCATAGAGCTCATCGCGGCCGCGGAACGGAGCCACAAAAAACAAATATTCTTCGGTTAAAACCGGATGACTGATATCCAGCACCGTGCGATCAAATAATGGAAGGATTTCTCCACTTTCCGGGAAATATTCCTTTACGGCCTTCCCTCTCTCCGTTATTTCCACAAAAGCAACAGATTTTCCGTCATCGGCCCATTTTGGTGTGAGGATATGTTTGTCTTTGGTGAATGCTTTTTGTGTTATCAGCTCAGCACCAGGAAGCTGATAAATTCTAAGGGAGGGCGTGCCGGCCTCACTGAAATGCACGGTAACCAACTGATTCCTGGCATTCACATCCGGAGCAAAATTTCTTTCCGTTGTTGAAGTGATAACCGCTTCTTTTCCGGATTGAAAATCGTAGGATTTTATTACTGCATAGGTTTTGCGTGTCCACCTGGGATGGGTAAAATACTCTGCCCAGAAGACTTTGTTTCCTGAAAATGTTATCTGCTCTTCAGAGATATTTCCGGGCTCAAATACCACCTCCTCATTTCCTTCTTCTATCCTGACAAAGGCCCCCGGGTGCTGCAAAGACTCGCGATAAGCATAAAAAGCCCCATCGGTAGCCATTGTGGCATGCTGGTATCTGGAGTAAACATCAGGCTCGTTTACCAGCAGCTTTCCTGAAGGATTTTCTGTAGCTACCGCATCCTGTTCATCAGATAATTCATTAAACATCTCCTTGTAAAAATCATCTACATTTTTTCCGGTCACCCTTTTCAGGGAATTGGAAAAAGGACGCCATCCGAGAGGGTGACTGGCTGTTCGACTACTGACGTAGTGCCACAACGAATCCGGATAATTCTTTTTTCCGTGCGCAAACAGATGATAACCCAGTTTGTAATAATCGGGCACAAAATCCTTATAGGAACCATTTACTGCTTTGTCGTAGGGGTACGTCTCATCTGCTCCCGCCAGGGCCTTCCACATCATCAGAAACTCTGAGTTGCGCCCTCGTCCGCCATGCGTGAAGGCTGTTTCGGTGTGCACCGCTTCGCCCTCAATAAACCAGAAGGGTAGTCGCGACATCGCTCCGGCCACCGCAATATCGCCAAGCAGCCACGACAGGTGCCTGGCAAATCCATTTCTAAAGACCTCGATTTGCAGCGAGTGCCTGAATTCATGTATTGCCAGAAGCTGGAGCCAGTCCTGTGGCTCAGCAGACTGCGACGGTATGGTACTTATCTCCATCCGCACCGGCGCGGGCACTGAAAACCCATTCGAAAAAACATCGCGATTATGGATCACTACAGAGGTCTTTTGAGGGTAGATATCTTCCTTGACACTAAAGTATCGGTAGTTTTTTTCAAGAAGACGGGCATAGTAGTATGCCTGAAGAGAAATGTCATCGGTGTAGACAACCCGGAAATGCGGGGTCTCAAAAGAGGTCCATTTCAGGGATGCCGGTTCTTGTCCGGTGTAAAAAAACTGCCCGAAAATTGTGGAGGGCACCATAAATATCAGTAACAGCAGCGCATAGGAGGTTTTCATAACCACAATCTTTATTTGATAGACAAAAGTGTGAGGACAATTGTTCAGGAATAATTGTTCTCAAAATACTTCCATAAGTTATCCTCGGGCACCGGAGCGTAAAGAACAATGTTATCATTCCTTACGGGATGTTCAAACATAATCTGGCGTGCATGGAGGTGGATGGAGCCATCGTTGTTTGAGGTATGGAAGCCGTATTTTAAATCCCCTCTCAAGGGACTTCCCATAGCCGAAAACTGCGCCCTGATTTGGTGATGGCGTCCGGTTACGAGCTCCACCTCATAGAGAAAATACCTATCGCTCTCCCCCTTCAGGCGATACCTTAAAACAGCTTTTTTCGCCCCCTCCCTATCGTAGGGATGCGCCACCGATCTGTTTTTCTTTTCGTTCTTGATCATATAATGTGTCAGCTCGCCTTCACGATGAGGCATAGGGTCGGCTGTCACCGCCCAGTAAATTTTTCTGACCTTCCGGTTGCGGATCATCTCGCTCAGGCGCGTCAACGATTTACTTGTTTTTGCGAAAATGATTACGCCGGTAGTCGGTCGGTCGAGGCGGTGAACAATTCCCAGGAAAACATTCCCGGGCTTTTTGTATTTCTGTTTCAGCACCTCCTTGTACTTCTCCACCATCGGAGTGTCGCCGGTTTTGTCACCCTGCACAATCTCCGAGGCAGCTTTATTCACCACTAAAATGTGGTTGTCCTCATATATAATCCGGCTGGCTAATTCCCGGTAGCCCTGAATATGATCCATGGATTAGTATTGCTCTCGCTCGTTTGGAAAATCCTTTGATTTAACATCGTCAATGTAGGCCTGCACTGAGCCCGTCATCTCCTCTTTAAGGTTGTGATACCTTCTCAAAAACCTGGGCGAGAAGTCCTGGGTAATGCCCAGCATATCGTGCAACACCAGCACCTGGCCGTCTACAGCACTTCCGGCACCTATCCCGATGATTGGAATTTTCACATCGTTGGCAACCTTCTCCGCCAAAGCAGCAGGAATTTTCTCAAGCACAATCGAAAAACATCCTGCTTTTTCGAGAAGCTTTGCATTCTCAATCAGCTTGTTGGCCTCATCGTCCTTGGTAGCACGAACCACATAAGTCCCGAATTTATGGATAGACTGCGGTGTTAGTCCGAGGTGGCCCATCACAGGAATACCCGCAGATAAAATCCGGTTTACCGATTCAATAATTTCTTCACCACCTTCCATTTTAATGGCATTGGCCCCGCTCTCTTTCATAATGCGGATAGCCGATTGCAGCGCTTCCTTGGAGTTGCCCTGGTAGGTGCCAAAAGGAAGGTCAACAACAACCAGTGCCCTGTCCACCGCCCTTTTCACCGATGTGGCATGATAAATCATCTGGTCGAGTGTAATGGGCAGCGTGGTAGTATTCCCCGCCATCACATTTGAAGCCGAATCACCAACTAAGATCACATCTATCCCCGCATCATCAAGAATTCTTGCCATCGAATAGTCATAGGCTGTCAGCATGGCAATCTTTTCTTTCTTCAATTTCATTTCCTGCAGCACGTGGGTCGTAATCTTCGGTGCCGGGAACATTTTCGCTGTTGACATAATATCTTCGTTTTAATCTGAATTTTTTACTACTTGGCAAAGCTAAGCAACAAACAAATGTATTGGAATTTGATTAAATAAAAAACCAATCGGTGATTTACCTGAAATACCGTAGTGTAAATATCCATGAAATCATTACTTTTGGAAATTGTTTCGGAATACCGTCATAATAACAGGTGATTAACTTGAAATTTTTGAGAGATGAAAAACATATATTTTCTAATCATTATATTGGCAGGACTTTTTTCTTCGTGTGAAACCGATTTTGATGTTACTGCTGATTACGAAGATGTAACTATCGTTTACGGACTGCTTGATCCGGGCGACAGCGTGCATTATATCAAAATAAACAAAGCTTTTTTGGGTGAGGGAAACCTTCTGGATTATGCCGCCATTGAAGATTCAAACACCTATCAGAATGAACTATCGGTAAAACTCATTGAGCTTGATGGCAGTGATGTTGTCAGAGAATTTGTACTCGACACTACCACGGTATACAACAAGGAAGAGGGTGTGTTTTACCACCCGAAACAAACCGTATACACCACAGGTGAAGACAACAAAGTCTTCCTCAACGAAGACTATACATACAGGATTAGAATCGAAAACCCGGCGTTGAGTAAAGTAATTACTGCTGAAACCGAGCTAATCAAAGACTTTACGATAGTGAAGCCCGCACTTAACAGCCTGCTTTATCCTACTATTCACATTCCGAACAATGAAAATGACAATGAGATATCCTGGTATTCTGCTGAATATGGGAAGCTCTACCAGGTAGTTATCTACTTTAAGTTTTATGAGGTAAATAATTCGGGGGACTCCACGCTCAGGACGCTCCGTTGGAATAAGTTTACCACTGCAAAATCTATGGATGATGATGGTGGCGAATTAATGCGCGAACAATTCCAAAACAGCACTTTTTATGATTTCGTTGAAGCGAATGTGCCCTACGAAGATCAGGAGAAAGAAAATGCTGTCAGCGTGCGCCATGCCGAATGGATTAATTTTGAGATCACCGTTGCTTCCGAAGACTTTAACACTTACGTGGAAGTGTACAAACCCAGCAGCAGTCTGAACCAATACACTCCGGAGTTTACAAACATCGAAAACGGCATCGGTTTATTTACCAGCCGCTTTTCCAAGACCAGGGAATTGCATCCGCAGAAATCAACCAAAAACCTGTTGAATATGCTGCAAATAAAATTTGCGAATCCGAATAAATAACCGCCTCACAAAGGGGGCCGTTTATTATTTCTCATAAAGAAATAGATTTCATTCAAGTGCATTTGAATGAAATCTTTTTTATTTCTTCCCATAAAACAATCAGTGACAAACTACTTGATTTTCAGCTCCTGCACGCTACCTGGTTGTTATCATGACGTTTTGTCACCGCCCTGCAAAACATCCTGATAAAGGACAATCGTATTATGTCATAATTTCATTAATGAAAGATTATTGGCCTTTGGCACAATGATTGAAAACTAAAGTGCGAAATAAAAAATTCGCAAATAAAAAATAAAAGACATGGGAAAAATAATAGGTATAGACCTTGGAACCACAAACTCTTGTGTTTCTGTTGTAGAAGGTAAAGAACCAATCGTCATAGAAAACAGTGAAGGTCGCAGGACGACCCCATCTATTGTGGCGTTTACAGACAATAACGAAAGAAAAGTAGGTGACCCTGCCAAGCGCCAGGCCATCACCAACCCTGAGCGTACTATATTCTCTATCAAGCGTTTCATGGGCGAAACTTTCGATAAAGTTGAAAGAGAAATTAACCGTGTATCATACAAAATCGTAAAAGGCGATAACAACACGCCAAGAGTTAAGATTGATGACAGAATGTACACACCACAGGAGATTTCTGCTATGACGCTTCAGAAAATGAAGAAAACAGCAGAAGATCACCTTGGTCAGGAAGTGACAGAAGCTGTGATTACCGTACCTGCTTACTTCAGCGACTCGCAGCGTCAGGCCACCAAAGAAGCCGGCGAAATTGCAGGCCTGCAGGTAAAGCGTATTATCAATGAGCCTACCGCAGCCGCACTGGCCTATGGCTTAGACAAAAAAGATAAAGACCAGCGCATTGCTGTTTACGACCTGGGTGGTGGTACTTTCGACATCTCTATCCTTGAATTGGGTGGTGGTGTTTTCGAAGTAAAATCAACCAACGGTGATACCCACCTCGGTGGTGACGACTTCGACGAAGCGATTATAAACTGGCTGGCCGAAGAGTTTCTTAAAGATGAAAATATCGACCTTCGTAAAGACCCTATGGCTCTGCAGCGCCTGAAAGAAGCTGCCGAAAAGGCTAAGATTGAGCTTTCAAGCTCTACTTCTACCGAAATCAACCTGCCTTACATCATGCCTGTTGATGGCATTCCAAAACACTTGGTGCGCACATTGTCAAGAGCAAAATTTGAAGCATTGACCGACGACCTGGTGAAACGTACCATGGATCCGGTTAAGAAGGCATTGAGTGATGCAGGTTATTCGCCAAGCGATATCGATGAAGTTATCCTGGTGGGTGGCTCAACACGTATCCCGGCAATTCAATCATCGGTGGAAAACTACTTTGGCAAGAAGCCTTCTAAAGGAATTAACCCGGATGAGGTTGTTGCTGTAGGTGCGGCTATACAGGGTGCTATCATTGGTGGTGACTTCCAGCAGGACGACATCGTTCTTCTCGACGTAACACCTCTTTCACTCGGTATTGAAACTCTCGGTGGAGTGATGACCAAGCTGATTGAATCGAACACCACTATTCCGACGAAAAAGACTGAAACGTTCTCTACTGCTGCTGATAACCAGACATCGGTTGAAATCCACGTTCTTCAGGGTGAACGCCCGATGGCCAAAGACAACAAGAGCATCGGCCGGTTCCACCTCGACGGAATACCACCAGCACAGCGCGGTGTTCCTCAAATTGAAGTCACATTCGATATCGACAGTAACGGTATCATCCACGTTTCTGCCAAAGACAAGGGAACTGGTAAAGAGCAGAAAATCCGCATCGAAGCCAACTCTACTCTTAACGAGGATGAAATCAAGAAGATGAAAGAGGAAGCTAAGGCGAATGCTGAAGAAGACAAGAAAGCTAAAGAGAAGATTGATAAGCTGAACCAGGCTGACTCGCTCGTATTCCAGACCGAAAAGCAACTGAAAGAATATGGCGACAAGCTTCCTGAAGATAAGAAGAAGCCTATCGAAGATGCTGTAGCCAAGCTGAAAGAAGCGCACAAAAACCAGGATGTTGATGCTATCGACACCGCCATGGAAGAGCTGAACAAGCAATGGCAGGCTGCAAGCCAGGACCTTTACAACGCCCAGCAACAGGCCGGAGGCCAGGCTGATGCCGGACAAGATGGCGGCCAGCAATCCGGAGAACAGCAAAGCACCGGGCAAGCCTCTTCAGATAACAGTGACGATGAAGTTACTGATGTCGACTTCGAAGAAGTAAAAGATGATGACAAAGACAAAAAATAGTCTGATTGTTAGAAACTTGTTGAAAAAACCACCTCAAACCGGGGTGGTTTTTTTGTATCTTTATAGGCCGTTTCTTTAACATTTCTTCATATTAAGAAATGTATTTGCAAACTTATGTATATTAATTTTACACCAGATTTAAACCTAAAAAAATCGTTTTATGATGAAAAAACTTACACTTTTAGCATTATTTGCAGGTCTGTTTGCTTTTGCAAACGCCCAAATACATGAAGAAACCTTTGATACCGATCTTGGATCATGGACCGGATACACTATTGTTGGCGACCAGGCCTGGGAATGGGCCGACTTTGGCGACCCTGCCGGATGCGCCAAGATGAGCGGCTATGACGGGAGCGCATTGGATAATGAAGACTGGCTCGTTTCACCGCAGATAGATTTATCAGCGGCTACGAATACCACACTTAATTTTCAGGAAGCCATCAACTATGGCGGCCCTATCGAAACGCAGCAAACCATTTGGGTTTCTACCGACTATAGTGGTTCAGGCGACCCGACCTCTGCCACATGGACAGAGCTCACAGTTACCGGTCGCGCGAGCGGTAGTAGCTGGGACTTTGTTTCAGTGGATGAAGTTGACCTCTCAGCTTACGACGGGGAAGCAAATTTTTTCATCGCAATGAAATATTTATCTGATACCGATGATGCTGCTACCTGGGAGCTGGATAACATTACTGTTGACCAGGCAAATGACGACCCAATGATTACTGTTACTTACCCAAATGGCGGAGAAGTTTATGAACAAGGTGACATGGTCGATATCACATGGACCTCAGAAAATTTCACGGATAACGTGAAAATCGAACTTATGGGCACCGACAACGAAGTGATTGCCTCTTCTGTTGAAAACAATGGAACATACACATGGGAAATTGCTGCCGACCAGACGCCTGCTGACGATTACACCATCAAGATTTCTGATGCTGCCGATGGCGATCCCATGGATGTCTCTGACGCGACTTTTACTATCGAAGAGATGAGTAATTACCTTTTCGAAGGAACTTTCGACAGCGACCTGAGTGGCTGGACTACCTTTAGCACCACAGGCGACCAGGCGTGGGAATGGGCTGATTTCGGAAACCCTCCCGGCTCGGCAAAAATGAGTGGCTATGATGGCGGCGCACTTGATAACGAAGACTGGCTGATATCTTCAAATATTGACCTTTCTGCAGCTTCTAACGCAGTTCTTAACTTTGACGAAGCTATTAATTACGGTACCGGAAATATTGATGACGAGCAGGAAGTTTACGTTTCAACAGACTATTCAGGATCAGGCGATCCTTCAGCTGCTTCATGGACAAAACTCACTGTGACTGGCCGCGCCAGTGGTGGTTCATGGGATTTTGTTCCTGTAGACGAAGTTGATATTTCTGATTATGATGGCGAGGCGAATTTCTTTGTTGCTTTCAAATACACATCTACTGTTGATGGTGGAGCCGCCACTTGGGAGGTAGACAACGTTGTGGTAGAAAGCGCAATGTTCGAACCTTCTATCACTGTAACCTACCCCAATGGCGGAGAGGTATTTACGCAAGGTGAAACCGTTGATATCCAATGGGATTCTGAAGATTTCAGCGATAACGTTAAAATTGAACTGATGGGTAGCAGCAGCTTAGTAATTGCCGCCTCAACGGAAAACACAGGATCCTACAGCTGGGACATTCCCGCCGACCAAACACCGGCTGACGACTATACCATCAAAGTTTCTGATGCTGCCGATGGTGACCCAATGGATGTTTCTGATGCAGCTTTTACCATTGAGGAAACTGTTGATGCCGTTTTTGAAGGTACTTTTGATGCCGATTTAAGCGGCTGGACTGCCTTTAGTGCCAGTGGCGATTTGGAATGGTATTGGGACGAATATGGTCTCCCTCCCGGATGTGCTGTGATGAGCGGATATGATGGCGGCGCACTCGACAACGAAGATTGGTTAATCACATCTGCTATCGACTTAACTGATGTAAGTGAAACCAAACTAAACTTCGACGAAGCCATTAACTATGGTACCGGAAATATCGACAACGAGCAGGAAGTATATGTTTCAACAGATTACTCCGGATCAGGGGATCCTTCATCTGCTACCTGGACAAAACTCACTGTTACCGGACGTGCCTCAGGAAGTAGCTGGGATTTTGTTTCTGTTGACGAAGTTGACCTCAGTGCCTACGATGATGAACCAACTGTTTACATCGCATTTGCCTATACTTCCACAACCGACGGTGCTGCCACATGGGAAGTTGACAACGTGATAGTAACAGGAAACACAGGAACGGGTATCGACGAGCAGGATATTTCTGCCGAAGTGAGAGTTTATCCTAACCCTTCTGAAGGCTTTATTACCATTGCCTCAGACAAAATCAATAATGCTGAATACACTGTATTTTCAGTAACAGGAGAAATGTTGCTGCAAGGAACTATCGAGGGCAACACAAAAACACTCAACCTGAGCAATGCAACAGAAGGCATTTACACTATCAGAATTACCGAAGCAGACAAAACAGCAGTTAAAAGGGTAATTATTAAATAAGAGTAACTGATTTTATGAGAAAGGTCATTCCTTGCGGGATGGCCTTTTTTTATTTTCCCAACTGAAATTATCCATCAGGCTTAATTAAAACTCAATAAAATACCTGAAAGGAAAACGTTTTGTGATATATCTGTGTCTGTTATTAGAATAAAGGCCTGAGTGAATCATCGTATTATAGAGTAATTACAATCACTTAATAAACAATTCAAAATTACTTTACATACAATCAGATTAATTTTTCAAATTTTGTACTCATTTTAAAACCTTAAAACTTGTTATGAAGAAGACACTTACTTTTCTAATGTTAGTATTGACATTAGTTATTAATGGAAAATCACAAATCATCAGTCAGTACATCGAAACTGATTCAGGAACAGAACCCAAAGGAATTGAAATCTGGAACAACACTTCCGGAACTTTGGATTTCAGCACAAACAACCTTGTTATTGAAAAAGGCACCAATGGAGGGACTCCTTCAGAAGATTTTACCCTTGATGCAGGTACGCTGGACGCTGGTGACGTTATTGTTATTGGCACCTCAAACCTTCAGGCTACTACTGAAGGAAATGGCTCTGTTTTTTATGATAAGTCATTTACCTTCAATGGTGATGACGCCCTCGTGGTAAAGTACGGTGGCACTACTACAGACGTTTTTGGCGAGCCGGGAGTGGATCCGGGTTCAGAATGGGTTGGTAATGGTGTTAGCACGAAAAACCAAAATATTTCCTTGCTTGGCGGAATCAATTCAGGTGATACCGATGGCTGGAGCGATCCCAGCGGCAGGTTTGAAACAACAAGCACCACTCCTTCAGGAGCAAATGGCGACGAAGGATTTGGAATAGCTCCTGTTAGCGGAGGAAATGCGAACCCCGCAATCACCAATATTGAACATACTCCCTTAGCTCCAACCTCATCAGATGCCGTAACAGTAACAGCAGACATCACCGACAGTGATGGAACCATCCAGACAACAGAGTTGCACTGGGGCACAGAGTCAGGAAACCTGACCAACACCATCGGGATGTCTACAACCCGCGCCACTTACAGCACTGATTCACCAATCCCGGCGCAGGCTGATGGAACCACCGTTTATTACGAAGTATATGCACAGGACAATGATGGTGGAGAAAGTACTTCAACAGAAATGAGCTATGCTGTGGCTAATGCTTCCACCACTACGATCCCTTACAACAATGATTTTGCAGCAGGTTTTGATGATATTTACACTATCAGTGTTGCAGGACAAAATGTGTGGACTATTAACGATGAGTTTGCCAGAGGTAATGGATATAATGGTGATAACCCTGAAGAGGACTGGATGATCATTCCTGGTATAAACCTTGACAACTACAGTAATGAAGTACTGACCTTTGAAACCAAGTATAAATATGGTTCAGAAGACGCTGACAATTATCTTAAACTCTTTTATTCAAACAATTACAGTGGCATAGGCGATCCTACTTCCGCCGACTGGACTGAGTTAGCTTATACACAACCTACAAATGCTGACGAATGGATTGGTTCAGGAGATATTGATTTGTCCGCCATCAGCGGCACATCTGTATATATCGGATTTAAGTATTATTCAACTGATGATGCTCGCCGCTGGGATGTGGATAACATCACTATTGAAGAAGTTTCCAACCTTTCGCCTGAAATTTCCAATCTGGAGTACACTCCACAAACCGTCACTTCTTCTGATGCCGTAGCAGTAACAGCAGACATCACCGACAGTGACGGAACCATCCAAACAGCAGAACTGCACTGGGGTACTGAATCAGGGAATCTGACCAACACCATCGGGATGTCTACAACCCGTGCCAGTTACAGCACCGATTCTCCGATACCGGCGCAAGCAGATGGAACTACGGTTTACTTCGAAGTTTACGCTCAGGACAATGGAGGCGCTGAAACCACCTCAACTGAAATGAGTTACACAGTTACAGACCCGGCCACAGCTACACTGCCTTACCTGCAGCCATTCGACACTGATTTAGGTGAAATGTATACATACAGCCAGGTTGGTGATGAAACATGGGAATGGGGCAGCTTTGAGGATGATGAATACGCTGAAATGTCAGGTTATTCAGGTAGTGCACAGGAAAACATCGACTGGCTTATCACTCCAGCCTTTGACTTCACAAGTGCACAAAACCTTACCTTAAACTTCGATGAGATTATCAATTATGGCACCGGAAACATTGATGACGAGCAGGAAGTACTGGTTTCAACAGATTACAGTGGAATTGGTGATCCAACAACTGCTTCATGGACTGAGTTAACCGTTACAGGCCGTTCTGATGGAGGTTCCTGGGATTTCTTCTCTGTTGATGAAGTTGACCTTTCAGCTTATGAAGGAGAAAGCTCGGTTCACATAGCTTTCAGGTATACCTCTACAACAGGCGGTGCTGCTACCTGGCGTCCCGACAACATCCTCATCGAAGAACAAACCCTCAACCCAAGCATCACCGTTAGCACACCCAACGGCGGCGAAAGCTGGGAGCAGGGCTCTTCTCAGGAAATTACCTGGACATCAAGCAACCTGACAGGAAACGTTAAAATCGACCTGGTTTCTTCCGAAACCACTACTCTTGCTGCCAGCACAGAAGATGACGGTACTTTCTCATGGGATATCCCGAACGACCAGACCATCGCCGACGATTACCTGGTTCGCATCACTTCCGTGGATAACGAAACGGTTTCAGATGTTTCGGATGCTACCTTTGCTATCACAGCTCCTGCCATTCCGGGCGAACTGGTGATTACGGAAATTATGTACAACCCACCGGAATCGGGCAACGACTCCCTGGAGTTTATCGAAATCTACAACTTTGGGGATTTCGCTGTAAACCTGAACGGCTATTATTTCGATGCTGGTGTGGAATTTATTTTCCCCGATCACATCTTAAATGCCGGAGACTATGTTGTAGTAGCGATTAATCAAACCGCCTTTGAGGATTTCTTTGGCACTTCAGCATTTGAATGGACCAACGGAGCCCTCAGCAATGGTGGCGAGGACATTATCCTGATGGACAGCGAAGGCACTGAAATTGATGCCGTAAGCTACAGTGACGCAGCCCCGTGGCCTGAAAACGCCGATGGCGACGGTCCTTCACTCACCCTTTGCGATCCGTCAAGCGACAACTCGCTGGGAGAAAACTGGATCGCTTCCACGGAATTTGCAGGACTTAATGATGAAGATATGCTCGTACTGGCCAAGCCCGGCGCTCCTTGCGGAACCGGCAACCTGGCAGCAGATTTCGATGCATTGGAAACGGAACTCAGTGTGGGTGGAACAGCTACATTCATCGACCTGACATCGGGTGGCCCGCAATACTGGGAGTGGACTTTTGAAGGTGGAACGCCTGAAACCAGCAACACCCAGAATCCGGATAACATTGTTTACAACACCGCCGGCACTTATGATGTAACGCTCACTGTTTACAACGAAAACGGTATGGACATCATCACAAAAGAAGACTTCATCACTGTTTATGATGCGCCGCAGGCTGATTTCACGTCGGACGTAACTACTATTGCCGTTGATGGCGAGGTAATGTTTGAGGATGCCTCTACCGGCAACCCCACTTCGTGGGAGTGGACTTTTGAAGGCGGTACTCCGGCATCTTACACAGGACAAACGCCTCCGGCCGTTGTTTACAGCGCCGAAGGAACTTACGATGTGACGCTTACCGTAAGCAACGAGCACGGAGAAACTACTGAGCTGAAGGAAGATTACATTACTGTAACGCTTGAACCGGCCGCCAACTTCGAAGCTGCAGAAACCACACTGTTGGTAGGTGAAAGCACCACATTCACTGACCTTTCAAGTGGAGAGCCTGCTTCATGGGAGTGGACTTTTGAAGGGGGTGACCCGGCCACTTTCTCAGGACAGAATCCTCCGGCGGTTACTTACGACAGCGAAGGAACTTTTGATGTGACGCTGGTTGTGAGCAACGACGTGGGCGAAAACACTCTTGTCCGCGAAGATTATATCGTAGTTGGATATGAACCGGAAGCCGATTTTGAAGCTACACCGCTTACACTGCTCGAAGGACAAAGCGTTTCCTTTACGGATATGTCGAACAACAACCCGGAAAGCTGGAGCTGGACATTCAACGGCGGCTTACCGGCTGCTTCTTCAGCACAGAACCCGGTGGTGACCTACAACGATTTTGGAGTGTACGATGTAACACTGGAAGTTACCAACGAGTTTGGCTCTGACGCTGAAACAAAAATCGAATACATTATTGTGAACGGAGTAGGTATAGAGCAGCTTTCGCTGGAAGAAGAGAAACTCATTGTTTATCCGAACCCGGCCATCGACATTGTCAATGTGCTTACGCTTCCGGATACTGAAGCACAGGTTCGCATCCTGTCAGCAATGGGTAAGCAAATCCTGACAAAGAAAATCTCAGATGAGAAAACCACACTGAATGTTGGAAATCTTCCATCAGGAATCTACATTGTTGAAATGTTAGATACAACGATCGGTCAAAGAATTACCAAACGTTTAATTGTGAAATAAAGCCTTAAGGGTAAAACAAAAAAACCGCTGAAACGATTTTCAGCGGTTTTTTTGTTTTTCGTAATTATCGTTTTTCTACAAAACCTTGACTATCGGATTCTTTATACTCCTCCGACATTCCGGGAGTCGGCATAAAAAACTCGAGCTTTTGCCATGATTTAATATCTGTAAAAGCTTTTCTTTCCTCAAAAATCGGAGGCAGCCCCGGAGCAATATACTCTTTCGAATATACAATACCGTCTTTGGTAAAACGTATCGGAGAGGCAATGCCCCGGTATGTTTTGGCGATTTCAGCATAAACACCACGGCTCAGGTCAATGAGCATCACCGCTGTATGCGGGCCATGGTGAGGGTTGATTTCCAGCCATTTTTGTACCGCCAGAAAACGCGAGTCAGAACTCCACAGAAAGCTTTTCGAGAAATACTGATCTTTAATTAGCTGTCCGTTGACACGCAATCTGTAGAAAGAAGGTCCGAAACGGATATCTCCGATATACCTGAATGAAAGATTATATTTACCATCCGGAGATGTGTTGCTTCTTTTGCTCATGCTTTGGTAATTGCTTTATAAACTTTTACCATAAATGCACTAAAGCAACATTTTGTTCAAAAAAACCAAACTTAAATTGTTAACAGCAACTGTTGATTACACCTTTTTCCTGATGACAGAAAGCCCATCCCGGAAAGGAAGCATCAGGTTTTCCACTTCGTTATCCTCCTGCACATAATCATTAAACGCTTTGATAGCGATGGTGTCAGGATCTCTGCTCTCAGATTCATTCACCACCTTTCCATACCACAGCACATTATCCACAATAATGTATCCTCCTTTACGGATTTTGTCTTTGATAAGGCTGTAATAGCTCAGGTAGTTTTCTTTATCGGCATCAATAAACGCCAGGTCGAAAAGCTGATCTGTCTGCTTCAGGATGGTAATGGCATCCCCCATTTTCAAATCCACCGACTCTTCCAGCCCCGCCTTCCTGATGTATTCCCTGATCATGGTTTCCAGCTCCGGGTTTTTTTCGATGGTGGTAATTTTCCCACCGGATTTGAGTCCGCGCGCCAGGCAAATGGTGGCATAGCCGGTGTAAGTACCCACCTCCAGAATATGCTGCGGCTGAATCATCTCGCTGATCATCTGCAAAAACTTTCCTTGCAGGTGGCCCGAAAGCATTTTGGGCCTGAGTACCTTCAGGTGGGTTTTCCGGTTCAGATCAAACAGCACCTCATCCTCGGGCGTGCTATGCTCTTCGGCATACTCTTCAATGGTTCTCTCAATCATTTCGAAGACTTTTTGTAAATCAATGTACTCAGCTGCTGGGGTTCAAAAACCTCGTTGGCCACTTCCATCATTTGTTCCGCCGTAACAGCATGAATTTTTTCGGCAATCTCTTCGAGGCTTTCCACCTTGTTGTAAAGCATACAGCTCTTGGCAATGCTCAGCATCTCGTTCAGGTTCGACTCATAATAAATCGCCATCTGCCCTATCATCTGCCGCTTCGTCATGTTGAGCTGCACCGGACCTAAACGCTTTTCGCGAAGTGCTTTCAGCTCCTTGTGCACCAGCTCAATCGAGGGCTCTAAGTATCCGTTGTTGCACCCGAGGTAGATGTTAAACAGGCCGGTATCCAAATACGGATTGTAGTTCGACTCCACATGATAGGCATATCCGCGGCGCTCGCGGATGGAGAGGTTGAGGCGCGAGTTCATGCCGGTGCCACCCAGCAGGTTGCTCAGCAAGGTCAGGATAAGCTTTTTGTCCTCCTCATAAAAATTGTAGGCCACATTGCCGATGATGCAATGGTTCTGGCTCACCTTTTTGGTGACGGATTTCTCAAACGGATGATAATCATTAAAACGCTTACGCTGATGGGTGCGTTCAGATGAATCAATATGGCTAAAGTACTTCGAAACGTATTTGATCAACTTGTCGAAACGGATATCGCCCACCGAGGCAATTACCACCTGGTTGCTCTGGTAATTCCTGTTCAGAAAGCGGTGGATTTGCTCCCTCGAGAATTTCCGGATATTTCGTTTCGTTCCCAGGATATTGCGACCGAGGCTGTGGCCCTTAAAAGTCTCTTCTTCAAACTGGTCGAAAATCATCTCGGAAGGGGTGTCTTTGTACGAATCGATTTCATCGCGCACCACTTCCTTTTCCTTGCGCAGCTCATGGTCGGGAAACACCGAACTAAAAACAATATCGGCCAGCAGCTCCAGGGTCCGGGAGTAATACTCCTTCAGGAAAGAAGCGTAAATCATGGTCTCTTCCTTGGTGGTAAAAGCGTTGAGCTCGGCACCGATGGTATCGAGGCGGCTGATGACATGAAAAGCGCGGCGCCGCTGTGTGCCCTTAAAAAAGGTATGCTCGATAAAGTGCGCCAGCCCGTGCTCATCAGGCTCTTCATCTCGACTACCTGCATTAATCAGCACGCCTGCATGCGCCACCATGCCACTCACCTGCTTATGCACCACCCTGATGCCATTTGGAAGCGTATGATATTGATACTGTTCCTTTTCCATTTGAAGCTGCAAAATTAATAAAATTGGTGTAAGTGATTCAGTTTGTAAGTTTAGGAAGTTACTAAGTTTGTAGGTTTAATACGTTACTGAGTTTTGTAAGTTAATAAGTTTTGTAAGTTAGACGGTTAAGAAATAATGAAAAAAATTCACTGTTGTCCGGTAAAACATAGCAACGTAAAAACCTATTAAACTTAGAAACATAAAAACCGTCTTAACTTAGTAACTTAGCAACGTACAAACGTAGAAACAGTTATGACATTCACACAAAAGATAACCCGCCCCACTACGGTGGTGGATTTGGAGATAGCCCGGAAAAACCTGGAGAGGATGATGGAGAAAGTCCGGAAGTATCAAAAGGGATTCCGTCCGCATTTTAAGACCCATCAGTCGGCGGCGGTGGGAAAGCTGTTTGCCGATGCCGGTATTGAAAAAATTACCGTTTCTTCAGTACTGATGGCGGAATATTTCGCTTCCGCGGGATGGCAGGACATCACCATCGCTTTTCCGGTGAATGTGCGGGAGGTGGAGGCTATCAATGCGCTGGCGGCAAGAGTGAAGCTGAGCCTGCTGGTGGAGTCGGAAGAGGTGGTCGATATCCTGGCAAAGGACCTGCAGCACCCGGTGGATGTTTTTATCAAGGGCGATGCCGGGTATCGCCGCACAGGTATTGATGTGGAGGATATCCCGGTTATTGAAAAGTTGGTAAAAAGAATTGAGGATAAGCCTCACTTTTCTTTTGCAGGATTTTTAATC
>JAASSU010000210.1 GCA_021767705.1 Bacteroidota bacterium
CACGATTGAACAGTGACTGAAAAAATACTTAAAAGCATTTTCAATTGAGATTTGATATCTTTACATCCTCTGAACAAAGTCATAATTTGATGAGTAAAGAAAAAATCAAGTTTCAATTTAATAAGAGCGAGGTGAAAGCCCTTTTCGATATGCTCACCGTGGCTAATTTCGAAATGATCGATGACACGGTGAAACGTGTTTTGGTGCGTCACCTTCTCGAAAAAGTATACTTTAAACTGGCCAAACGATTGGCCCGTAGTTTTGAAGAAACCTCCATGAGCCTGAACCACGCCGAATGCCTTGCCCTCTATG
The DNA here is from genome assembly GCA_021767705.1 of Bacteroidota bacterium. Lineage (GTDB taxonomy): Bacteria > Bacteroidota > Bacteroidia > Bacteroidales > JAIPAH01 > JAIPAH01. Next base: position 313 of record JAASSU010000210.1, read on the forward strand.
AAATGTTAAACACCCTCGATGACATTGACCTCCCCGATTACGAAAGGCATGTGAAATACCAGGTAACCGATGAGATTCACGCCCGGTATATTGCTTAGTTTCCTTTTCGGGATTTCATTTTTAATTAACAATTGGCCTCTAAGCATCAGTCAGTGATACAATGATTCATTGTAATTTTGCAGCCTGTTTTCAAAACAAAGGCTGTGAGTCTGAAATCATTTGTACCATATTACCGCAGAAACCTGAAGGTGGCTGTGCCCGTTATGCTATCACAAGCCGGGCAGGTGTTGGTCATGCAAATCGACAACATGATGGTGGGTCGTGTGGGCACAACTGAGCTCGCTGCGGCGTCCTTCGCCAATTCAGTTTTTATTATCGGAATGGTTTTCGGCATGGGCTTTACCTTCGGGCTTACTCCACTCGTGGGACACGCATATGCGCGAGGAGACTTTAAAAATGCCGGCTCGCTGCTCAAAAACAGTTTATTAGCTAACCTTATCATGGGCATTGTACTTTCTGTGGTGCTCTACAGCATCTCCTTTATGATGCACCTGATGGGGCAACCTCCCCAGGTAGTGGAAGCGGCCATTCCCTATTACCGCATTCTGGTGGTATCCTTTTTACCTTTCCTGGTGTTTTTTACGCTCAAGCAGTTTGTCGAAGGAATAGGTAATACGTCCATCGCCATGTTTGTGACCATCGCTGCCAACATTATTAACGTTGCCTTGAATTATGTTCTTATTTTCGGAAAAATGGGCTTCCCTGCATACGGGCTCAACGGGGCCGGGTACGCCACGCTGGCGGCCCGTATCCTGATGCCTATGTTTTTTATCCTCGTCTTTTTCAGGAAAGACTGGCTGCGCCGCTATCTGGTGCTGTTTTCAAAAGCCCGCCTTAAGCTTGATAAAGTGAAGGAGCTTTTCCACGTGGGATGGCCTATTTCCTTACAGCTTTTGCTGGAGGTTTCGGCATTTGCCCTCAGCGGGGTGATGATGGGGTGGCTGGGCGAAGTGCCACTGGCAGCGCATCAGATAGCCCTCGGACTCGCAAGTATGACGTTTATGATTGTTACGGGCATTGCTTCCGGAACCACCATCAGGGTCTCGCATCAATACAGCAAAAAAGATTATTATGGGATGCACAAAGCCGTGATGGCTTCTGTTCACCTGATGCTGGCATTTATGTCGCTAACAGCACTGTCCTTTGTTTTCTTTCGTGGATGGTTGCCTCAGCTTTACACGCCCAACCAGGAAGTCGTTACACTGGCGGCTCAGTTGCTGATTATGGCGGCTGTTTTCCAGATTTTTGATGGCTTGCAGGTGGTTATCCTGGGAGCCCTGAGAGGGCTGGCCGATGTAAAAACAGCCATGGTTCAGGCTTTCTTTGCCTACATCGTGGTCAATCTGCCACTTAGTTACCTGCTCACGTTTGTGTTTAACTTAGGGCCTGAAGGAATCTGGATTGGCTTTGTGGCGGGGTTAGCTATTGCCGCCGTTCTGTTTTACAGAAGGTTCGATAAGATTTACAGAAGACTGGCCCTTAGTACGCAAAATGTGCGGACATGAACAATTTAGGGTTCAGCCTGTACAAATTTGAAGAAGGCTGGCGTATCGTATCAAAAATTTATCACAGACATTAATCTAGTTTCTTCATCAATAAGTCATTGCATATAGTCAATATCAGATTTCTGTTTATGTTAAAAGCCCGGAGATTGACACTTCCGGGCTTTAACTATTTTTAACCCTATTAACTTCAGAAAGTTAAACATCCATTTGCTGGTAACGTTTTCTCTATTGAACTAAAACAATAGAGCAATGGAATATCAAAAAATAAAAGGGTTAGATCTTAAAGCTTCATCTGTTGGCCTGGGAACCTGGGCTATTGGAGGCTGGATGTGGGGAGGAACAGAAGAAGAATCCTCTGTCAAAACAATACATGCCGCCCTTGATAAAGGGGTAAACCTGATTGACACAGCTCCGGTTTACGGTTTTGGCGTATCCGAAAAAATTGTCGGGAAAGCAGTAAAAGAGGCAGATATGCCACGCGATAAAATCATTCTGGCTACCAAGGTAGCCTTAGACTGGAATGAAGGAAATGTGTTCAGGAATGCTTCTGAAAACCGCATCCGTAAAGAAATAGAAGATTCGCTGAAACGCCTGCAAACCGATTATATTGACTTGTACCAGGTTCACTGGCCAGACCCCAAAACGCCCATTGAGGAGACTGCAAAAACACTGGAAGCGCTCAGAAAGGAAGGAAAAATCAGAGCTGTAGGAGTAAGTAATTTCTCTGTTGAACAGCTAAAAGAATTTAGCAAACACGCCGAACTTAGCTCGGTTCAGCCTCCTTACAATCTTTTTGAACGGGAAATTGAAAAGGATTTGCTTCCATTCTCTAAAGAAGAAAACCTTACAACACTTCTCTACAGCAGTCTTTGTCGCGGATTACTCACCGGGAAAATGAAACCGGATTCATCGTGGGAAGGAGATGACCTGAGAAATGTCGATCCAAAATTTCAATCCCCACGCTATGATCAATACCTGTATGCAGTTCAAAAGCTTGACGATTACGCCCGTCAACATCACGGGAAAAGGGTTATCCATCTGGCCATCCGCTGGATTCTTCAGCAGCCCGGAGCCAGCATCCCGCTGTGGGGTGCCCGAAAGCCAGAGCAGGTCAATCCGTTAGGAGAAATGTTTGGTTGGGAGCTTAACGACCAAGACCTGAAAGCTATTGATGACATCCTGAAGGAGACCATCAAGGATCCGGTAGGGCCCGAATTTATGGCTCCACCTGAAAAAGAATAAAGTTCAGAATTCAGGCCTCCATAATTACAATACGTTGTGATGGGGGCTTTTTTTAGCTAAAAAGGGATATTTTAAAACATCATCAGCAATGAGAGGAGGTTTGAACTACCCGTAGCTGCTATTTTTCTGTTCCTCTAACGATTGCGGAAAAAATAGTGCGAAATTAGCAGCACACAATTTTACACATGCCTGAAATTAGCTTACTTTTGTTGCATATTATAATAGTTTAGTAAACAACTAATTATGAGCTATATAAATTTTGATAAGTCGCAGCTTGTGAACCTGGAATACTCTCTTACCCGGGAACTCCTGCGCACAAGCCGCTCAGGCTCTTATGCAAGCTCCACCATCATCAACTGCAACACCCGCAGATCGCATGGGAAACTGGTGGTTCCACAACCTGAAATTGATGGAAAACTCCATGTGTTGCTCTCCACTATGGACGAGACGGTGGTGCAACATGACAGCCACTTCAACCTTGGAATTCACAAGTATCCCGGTGGCATTTACCGCCCGGGAGGCCACAAATATATACGTGATTTTGAATCAGAACCAATTCCCACACTGGTTTACCGGGTAGGAGGCGTTTTGCTTAAGAAGGAATCTTTATTTACCTCCAACACCGATCGCTTCATGATCCGCTATACCTTGCTTGATGCTCATTCTGATACAAAACTGCAATTCAGGCCTTTCCTTGCATTCAGGGGAGCACAGTCGCTGAGCAAAGCCAACAACTACATCAACAAAAAATATAAACCTATTCACAACGGGGCTCAGTTCAGGCTCTACGACAGTTACACACCTATCAACATACAGTTGTCTAAAGAAGCCGAATACGTGCACGTCCCAGACTGGTACTACAACATTGAGTATTATCGCGACCAGGAGCGTGGTTTCGATTACCAGGAAGATCTTTTTGTTCCCGGATACTTTGAGGCCTCCATCAAAAAAGGCGAAAGTATCGTGTTGGTGGCGAGCCTCGACGAGGTAAACCCCGACACCTTGAAAAACATGTTCTACAGGGAGCGCAACAAGCGCACGCCGCGCGACAGTTTCAGGAACTGCCTCGAAAATTCAGCCGAACAGTTTGTAGTAAAAAACGGCTCCGGGCTCGAAATTGTTACCGGCTATCCATGGCTGGCCAAAGGCGGGCGCGATACCTTTATCGCCGCTCCGGGCCTGCTTCTCACTCGTAATAAAACTGCAGAGTTTAAAAAGGTGGTACAGACCATGATTAAAAAGATGGAAGGCCCTGTTTTTCCCTCGGAAGGTGACGAGCGTCTTGTGCCGGCAGCCGATGCTTCGCTATGGTTTATCTGGAGTATCCAGCAATTAGCCCACAAAACCAACGACCAAAAATCCATCTGGAAGCAATATGGAAACACCATCAAAAAAATATTCTCCGGCTATCGCAACCAAAAGTTTGAAGGCACTATCATCCGCAACGACGGGTTGATTGAGACCGGCAAAAGCGGTTGCACCTCCACCTGGATGAACGCTACCGTAGACAATAAGCCGGTCACACCTCGATGCGGTGCCCCCGTGGAAATCAATGCACTTTGGTACAATGCGCTCGGGTTTGCCCTCAATGCTGCTGAAGCTGCTAATGACATCGCTTTCGCGGATGAGTGGACAGTGGTCTTCGAAAAATTGGGTGAAGCGTTTAATTCAGTTTTTTGGAATGAAGAAAAAGGCTATTTAGCAGATTATTTCAATGATGAGGGTGCTGACTGGAGCATCCGGCCGAACATGGTTTTCGCCACTTCCCTGGCATACTCTCCACTGGACGGATCGCAAAAACGTGAAGTGTTAAAAACAGTTTATGATAATTTGGTCACTCCGATGGGACTGAGAAGCCTTTCGCCACGTCATCCTGACTATAAAGGTGAATACTCCGGCAATCAGCAGGAGCGTGACCTTGCCTATCACCAGGGCTCGGTGTGGCCATGGCTGCTCACTCATTTCGCCGAGGGTTACCTTAAGCTCTACGGCAGGCAAGGGCTGCCCCAGATAAAAGAGCTTTTCGAAGGGTTTGAAGACGAGATGATTAATAATGGGGTGGGTACGGTTTCGGAGGTCTACTCAGGGAACCCGCCACACCAGGCCGGAGGAAATATCTCGCAGGCCTGGAATGTGGCTGAGCTGATTAGGCTGGGAGATATTATTGATGCTTTCGAAAAAAATAAATCAGGAAAGAAAAATGTCTAACAATAAAAAATCTATTGCTGATGAATGTACTGATGTTTGGCTGGGAGTTTCCGCCGCACATCACCGGTGGTTTAGGTACCGCCTGCTTCGGGCTTACTAACGGGCTTGCCGCACATAAAGTGCCGGTAAAGTTTGTGGTGCCCAAGGCTTATGGCGATGAAGACCAATCGAGTGTGCGGCTGATTAATGCCTCCGATGTGGAAGTGAGCTTTACTGAAAAAATGGTGAAAAACTATTGGGATTACGTTTCTTATGTGGAAGTGGGGTCGAAAATCATTCCATATGTTTCGCCGGAAGACTACTACAACATCGTTGAC
>JAASSU010000211.1 GCA_021767705.1 Bacteroidota bacterium
AAGGTACTAAAGGTCCCATAATAAAATTCTTTAAGTGTTTATAACCAGAGCTTACGCATGAAATAAGCTACTAAAAAGCCCGTTCCGAAAATGGCCATCATTGTCACAAAACCTGCGGTAGACAGCACTGACATCCCGCTAAGGGCGGCACCGCTTGTGCATCCGCGGCCGAGCTGAGCGCCCACGCCAAAAAGGATCCCTCCGGCGAGAGCTGCAATAATGCGGGCACTTGCGCTGGCATTTGGCCCTCTTTCGAGCTTGAACTTAAGGCGGTTCGACACTGTCCCTGAGAAAAAGCCCCCGATGATTACACCTACGGTAAGAAATACCAGCCATGTTTTCAGCGGGCCGTCGCCACCAAGGTATTTCGAGAAGAAGCCATTGCTGGCGGCGTGTTCAGGGTTTACGGCGTTGACTACACTTACAACTACACTTTTAACTGCGCCGCTCGAGCCAAGGCCTCTTCCTGAAAGGTAGAAAGCTCCGAGCAGCACCAGCCCCAGCAGAAAACCTGCCAGGTATGGATTCATATGTTTCGATTCTTGATTATGCATCGCTAAATATATTTTTGATTAAACAGGAATTTCTTGTTTTACTTTCTCTGAAGCTGGCTTGTCTTCCTCGTCATCATCTTCTTCAATTTCTTCCCAACCGGTAATCATGGCTTTGAGGTTGGTTGTCAGCGTGTGACCGGTGGTGATGAGGTAGAGGTGAACGATGACAAAAACCACCAGCAAGAATGCGCCGGCAGTGTGAATCAGAGCAATTGTTTCCAGGCCATCCATGTTAATGGTTTCCATTTTTGCCCCTGAAGGGTAACGATAGAACATGTAGAGCAGCCCTGAGACCACCATCACCGGGATAACCAACACTTTCAGTCCAAGATAAACCAATCGCTGCAGCGGATTGAGTTTGCTGAGTGCGGTTTTTTTGGTAGGGTGTGGTGCGTTGCGGAATATCCCGGTAAGGTAAAACTCCACTTGTGCTTTAAGGTTGTTCATTGTTGGCATATACTGTTTCCAGGCATCTGTTGAGAGGTGCCAGAAAATGGCGAAAGCGATAAGCACGATAAAGGCCCATGCCGCAATGTTATGCCACATCACCGCTGTTTCAAAACCAAACAGTGTCAAGGATCCATGAATTTCAAATCCGGTAAACCCAAGGAAAAAAATCAGTAATGATTGTGCCCAGTGCCAGATTCGTTCAAATTTATAATATAGATATACTCGTTTCATCTTGTATTTTATTTAATCGGTTCGATTTCTTTTTTTCTTCTTCTGTATGACATTATCCTGATTACGGCATGCACAGCCACGCCCACCAGGGAGAGGATGATAAGAATCACGCCTCCGTTATCGATGGCTGCATTGTAGTCTCTTCCGGGCATGTAAAAGTCTGATAGCCCTTCCAGGCGGCTGTCTTCACGAGTGTGGCACTCAGTGCAGGAAAGCGATTGATCGGCAGGCGATACCATATGGCTCAGAGGCAAGGTCATTTCTGTTTCTATAAAACCATATTCGCCACTGTAAGGAAGGCCAACATATTCCATCCCGGCTTCGGCTGCTGCCGCCCAGTCGAAATCTTTCCAGAGGGCACCTTTACCTTTTTCTTTATCCCAGAGTTTAACCTGGATTAAGGTGTTGTATTTCTTGTCGTAAGGCTGTTTCCCGGTATGGATTTTTACCGGCCAGATTTTAGATTGCTTGTCATTGTATGATCCGTTGAGGGTATTAATCTGTACCGGTACTTCTTGTATTTTGTCCGGCAAAAGGTGGTGGTCTGCCGTACCGTTAAACCAGATGTAATCTGGTTCAAGATTGCTTCCCCATTTAAACGAACCTTTAATAGACAGGTAGGAGTGGTGCCCTTCATCATTATCGATAGCGTAAGGCTTGCCGTTTTCGTCGAGTTTAGTGGCCGTTGACCAGTCCCAGTTGATTTTTGTGGGGTTTACCTTGGCATAAGTAGGGATGTGGCAGGTCTGACAAGACACTTTCAGCGTATGCTCATTAAGGATACTTTTGTCATGCGGCTGCTCCGTATGGCATTCTGCACATGTGGCGCGGTCGCGGTTCATGGATGACACTCCGTAATACTTCCCTTTCATTTGATGTTTTTCGGTGATATGGCACTCCACGCAGGCCATATCCGGGCCATCTTTGGCCATATGGACATCCACATCGCGGGTGGTGTTGAGCAGTGCTTTATCGAGGGTACCGTTCTTTACGTTGTTTCCGCCGGCACTGTAAAAGTGGCAAACCCCGCAGTTGTTCTTTTTTGGATATCCCACACTTTGAGCTGCATGGGACAAATCGACCTGAGGATAGGGATAACCGGCCGCACCTGGTGCTTTGGTGTAGGTTCCCGAGTTATCGTGACACACCAGGCAATCGATATTAGACTGGTTGCTGAAGTCGAAACTCTTATCGTCGTACCCATAGCCAATGTGGCATCTCGTGCAGGTCCCTTCACTTCCGGAAATACCCGTACAAAAGTTATTAATCAAGTTCTGCTTTCCGAGGTAGGTAACGCCCCTTCCTTCAATATGTGCCTCTCGCTCCCAATTCCAGTGTGCTGTTTTCATTACTTCCATACCCCTCTCGGTGTGGCAGCTCAAGCAGGTATTGGTAACTTGCTGAGGGGATGTAAAATCCTTGTGAAGCTCCGGGAACTTCGAGTGATCTACCGATTTATTTTGGTAGGCCGGATTTTGTTTTCGCGGTATATAATCCATTTCTTTATCCTGGCCAAAAGCGGTCAGAACTGTCGCTATCAACAGTATAATGGTTGTTCCTGTACTTCTCATTCTCTTATCTTTAATGAATCTAAATAATACAAATGACATAGATGTTTATTTAGGTTCAAAGATAGATATATTTTTATATGTGCTGTTATTCGATAATCAATATTATGCTTTTCTTTTTCATTGATAGTGGATAACAAGAAAGTTGATCAAGATCAATAAAAAATGCTAATTTTGGTCGTTTAAAGAGTGTATAAAAAATGGTAAACCAGAACATAGATTCAGGCTGCCTGATGTGCAGGAGAGAGGGTAAAACGTGCGCTTCAAAGTTAACGATCGACCAGGCGAAGATATTAAATAAGCACCGGGCCGAAGTGACTTTTAAAAAAGGAGAGGTTTTATGTAAGCAAGGGGGTATTGCGTCTCATGTGATGTTTATACGTGATGGCTTAGTGAAAGTTTATCTTGAGCAAGGCAAAAAAAACCTGATATTAAGAATAAAGTCCGGTGGCACCTATGTGGGCCTCAGCTCGATGTTTGGAAAGAGTGTTTTCAACTATTCGGCCAGTGCATTTATGGATACAGATGTATGTATGATTGATATGGATGCTTTTGAGCGTTTTGTTGAAGAAAACAGTCAGTTTGGGATTGAGATAATGAAAGAGTTGAATAAGTCTTTAAAACAAGGCTATGACCGGCTTTATCAACTGACGCAGAAGAATCTGCACGGAAGACTTGCTGATATCATCATTTGCTTGTCGCAGAAAGTACATCATACAGATAAGTTTACCCTTCAGATTACCCGACGTGAACTGGGAGAGCTGTCGAGCATGGCTACCGAGAGCGTAGTAAGGATTTTAAGAGACTTTAAGGAAGAAGGCCTTCTCGATTTAAAAGGGAAAACCATTGAAATAAAGGATGTGGACCGTTTGCAACGAATCAGTGACTTGGGTTAATCTGTTTTTCCTTTTGTAAGCTCAGTAATTTCTGTTGAAACCTGCTCCGTTGACAAGTCCGCAATATTGAATATCCTGAAATTTTCTATCTCAAAATGGCTGATAACCTCATAGAGGTAGAGATTCCTAACGGCAATCACAATATCTTTTTTCTCTTTTAGCAGTCTTTTGAGAGAATCGTGCCACCCGTGCCCGCTGGTTTCGAGCTTTCCAATTTCATCGAGAATATAGATGGTTTTTTGCTCGCCTTCTTCTCCCGAGAGGCAGCGGATACCAAAGTCATGGCCCTCGGGTTTAAAGGCAAAGCGTCCAAATTGTGTATCCTCCGGCCTTACCGTGGTGTCGCAAAACAATTGACGTGTATGCGTATTAATATCTTCAAGGGTGAATTTTGATCGCAAATTCGATTCAAAGGAGCCGGGAGCTATAAAACCTTTCAAATCGATGTTGTTGTCCTTCAGCTTATTGCTGAGCGATTTCAAGAAATTTGTCTTCCCCTGTCCCTGGCTGCCTGTAATGATAAAAACCATTAATTTCTATTCTTTTTTAAAGTAACAACTATCTCCGTAACTCAGAAACCTGAATTCATTGTCCAATGCATATCTGTAGGCATCCTTCCACTGTTCACCTATAAATGCTGAAACCAACAATAATAAGGTGCTTTTGGGCTGGTGAAAGTTTGTAAACATTGCGTCGGCCATCATGTAGCGATAGCCGGGCACTATCATAAGACGTGTTTCGCCGGTTAGTTGTTCACGGTTTTTAGAAATTAATGTGTCAATAACTATTTCAAGGGCTTTTTTGCGCGTGAGTTGAGTGTTGTGGGTTCGGTAAGGAAACCACTGCTCAATGTTGAATTCGGCATTGGCCCCTTCATCGGCAATTTTTACGGCATACCAATAGATGCTTTCCAGGGTTCTGACGGAAGTCGTCCCAACCGGAGTAAAGATTTTTTCCGATTGCTCGTGAAGTCTTTTGAGGGTGTGCAGCGAAATCACAATCTTTTCATTGTGCATGTCGTGGTTGCCGATTTTTTCTTCCACTACCGGCTTAAACGTGCCCGCACCCACATGCAGGGTGACTTTCTCTGACTGCACGCCTTTGTTATGGAGTTGCTCAATAATACCCGGCGTAAAATGGAGCCCTGCGGTGGGGGCGGCAACCGACCCGTCGTTTTTCGCAAAAACGGTTTGGTAGCGCTTCCTGTCCGTGGCTTCGGCTTTTCTTTTCAGATATGGCGGCAATGGGATTTCTCCTGCCTGCAACAGTACTTCTGAGAAAGTTTGCTCACTGTTCCAGGATATTTCAAGAATAAAAGTGTTTTCTTCTTGTTTGATTTTTTTTGCCCGGAGATGAAGCCCGTTATCAATTTTTAGAGAAACCGGTCCGCTTTTCCATTTCTTAGCGTTTCCCACAAAGCACTTCCACTGAAGTGGGACAGTGCTTTGAAAAGCTGTTTGAATATCTGTATTGTAGGGCTCGAGGATAAAGACTTCAATGTGCGCCCCGGTTTCCTTCCTGAACAACAGACGGGCCTGAACCACCTTGGTTTCATTAAAAACCAGCAAACTTTCAGCAGGAAGTAAAGCAGGCACATCCCTGAATTTGTATTCTTTAACAATCCCGTCTGTGAGGTGAAGAAGCCTGGAGGCATCCCTCTCTTTAACAGGATATTTTGCGATACGGTTTTCAGGTAGCGGATAGTTATAATCCTCTATTCTGATATCTTTCGGATTGCGCATATTTTCTATTTCATTGCACCGGAAATATCAATTTTATCGCCGTAGTAATGTATCACATCATCCTCTTCAACGACTTTGATTTTCCCGATGTGGTTTCCTGTTTGATGATACCACAATTCTACGAAAAAATCATTGACCGAATAGAGCTTGATGGCATAATAAATATATATGCGTTCAAGAATCTCATCACCATGCTCAAGCGC
>JAASSU010000212.1 GCA_021767705.1 Bacteroidota bacterium
CATGCCGAGGTCGTCGAAACGCTGAAAAAAGAGAATTTTATTGATGAAACGCGTTTTGCGTGTACCTTTGTGCGCAGCAAATTCAGGAATAACCGGTGGGGGCGCATCAAAATCGCTTATGCCCTTCGACAGAAAAATATTCCGGAACACATCATCGGCGAAAGCCTGAAAGAGATTAAAGAGGAGGATTACCGCAGGACATTAGAAGAGCTGGCTGAAAAAAAAGCCAGAACGATCAGGTCAGATTCTGAGTATGAAAGGAAACAAAAAGTAGCTCAGTCGATGGCCTCGAAAGGGTATGAAACCAGACTGATTTATGAAGTGGTGTTTAACGAAAAAGAAGTTTAGCTGAATAGTTGGCAAATTGCAGTTGGCAATATTGAGATTGATGAAAAGGTTGAAATCCAAGGAATGGAAGGCAGCCTTGGCGGATTTGAACTAATTAACAAATCAACTATTCAATTAATTGACTTTTATTGGAATTTGGAATTTGAAATTTGACAAAATATGGTGACGAAAGAAAATATTGAAGGGCTTCGTGAACGCATCGAAGCACTGAGGAGGTACCTTTGACATCGATAAAAAACGTATCGAAGTAGAAGAAGACGAGGAAAAAACGCAGAACCCTGACTTCTGGAACAATCCGCAGGAAGCAGAGGCTTTCATGAAAAAGATCCAGAGTAAAAAGAAATGGATCACCTCCTACGATGAACTAAAAGAAAGTTTTGACGAGCTGACCGTACTTTCAGAATTCCTTGAAGCAGGAGAAAGCTCGGAAGAAGAAGTTGAGGCAGCGCACAAGTCAACGCTCGATAAAATTGAAGACCTTGAGTTCCTTAACATGTTGAGCCGCGAGGAAGACAAGCTGGACGCCATTATCACTATCAATCCGGGTGCCGGCGGAACGGAGAGCCAGGACTGGGTCGAGATGCTGATGCGGATGTATATGCGCTGGGCAGAGATTCAGGGATTTAAGGTCAAAGAGCTGGACTACCAGGAAGGCGATGTGGCCGGCATCAAGTCGGTAACCCTCGAAATTCAGGGCGATTACGCTTTCGGATACCTCCAGGGCGAGAATGGCGTTCACCGCCTGGTCAGGATTTCACCCTATGATTCCAACAAACGCCGCCACACCTCTTTTGCCTCCGTGTATGCCTATCCGGTGGTGGACGACAGTATTGAAATTGAGGTCAACCCTGCCGACATTTCATGGGACACTTTCCGCGCCAGCGGTGCTGGCGGGCAGCATGTGAACAAGGTGGAAACCGCTGTGCGCCTGCACCACGAACCTTCGGGAATTGTTGTGGAATGCCAGGAGACACGCTCGCAAGGGCAGAACCGCGAGAAAGCCATCAAAATGCTCAAATCGCAGCTCTATGAAATAGAGATGCGTAAACAGCAGGCGGCTAAAGACGAGCTGGAAGCCGGGAAGAAAAAAATTGAGTGGGGTTCACAAATCCGGAACTATGTGCTTCATCCCTACAAGCTTGTGAAGGATGTCCGCACAGGCTACGAAACCGGCAACGTGCAAGCCGTTCTGGATGGCGAAATCCAGCCATTCATCAAGGCCTACCTGATGGGAAATGAATCGGAGAAAGAAGAAAGCTAAACTTCCTAAATACTTCGTGGCATTTAACCAAGATTGACATTATCTTTGTTGTAAAGAAAAAAGATGAAAAATATTGAAATGACAGCCGTTTTCGAACCATGTGACGAGGGAGGATATATTGCTTACATCGATGAAATTCCCGGAATCAATAGCCAGGGAGAAACCATTGATGAAGCGAAAGAAAACTTATCGGATGCAATAAATATGGTTTTTGAAGAAAAATCTGTAAGGGTTTATCCCCGACATCCTAAAAAAATAGTTTGATGTACTGGGAATTAGAACTTTTAAAATTTAAACCCAATTCCAACTCCCAAATTTGAGTTGATGATATATTGCTTGACATCATATTCTTCTCCGTCGAGCAGTGTGACCTTGAATTTAGGCCTTGCCAGGAAAGTGCTGGCGTTAAGTGACAGCACAAACTTTTTCAGCGGATAAGAAAATCGTAAACGGGGCATGAGTGCCAAAGCTTCTGACTTACTCTCAGGCAATTCCAACTGGTCTGATTGTCCGTTGAACTCGTAATCAACATATATAGCCGGACTCACAGAATTAACATAACCTCCCGACACACCTGCTTCAATGTCTATCACCCATGAAAACTGATAAACAAAACCGGCCATCACAAAATAATACGACCAGTCATCGGTATTGATATCCCACTCGCCACCAAACTCATCTTCAGCCATCTGTTGCAAATTCCCGATATCCATCGCGTTCGTATGCTTCCCGGCAATCAGGCTCCAGCCCAGCCCGCTTCCGTATATCTTCGTAAAATCAATAGCGAAGCCAAAACCATCATCAGCCATCCCCGAGTTTTCTTCAAAAGATTTGTCAGCAAATTCTCCTGAAGGAACTAAATATCCCGCGTTAATATTAAATTGTGACTGTGAAAATACATTAGTACAAATCGCTATCAATAGAAATAAATTAGCTAATTTCATTTCATGTTTGTACTATATAACTAGGCTATTTTTTTATAAAAAGGTAATATTAAAACTTTTAAAGAATAACTACAGAATTCCATATGGAATTCTGTAGTTATTAAATCTGTTTATCCACATCCAGTATCTTTCATAATTTCTCCTTTCTACTAGTTGTATTCTTTAATCTCTTATTTATTCTTATAACGAACTGTATGTTATTTTGTTTCAAAATTAAAAATATAATTAATATTTCAAAACTAATTTTAATTAATTTTTGTTAAACCAAGTGCAAATCCTTGTTGGGGTAGTAAAATCCCTTCATATTTATACTTTGCACTTTCATTACTAGGAGTATCTTGTTCAGTAAAACTTTTTACTGTGCCTAATTTGTGAAATTCAACTCTTAATTCTTTAGGAAAAGTATATGACACTAGAAAATTATTAAATATATGACTTGCTGTAAATGCTTTTATTGGATTAACATTTAGATAATATTTTTTACTAATCTTTTTCGTTATCTTATACTCATGGCTGCCAGTTAGATTAATCATTCCTTTCATCCTCATTTCTGAGCCCTGTGTCTCTTCTATTAATTCAAAACTATATTCATTTAATTTGTAACAACCTCTTTCTTTTATATAATTCTCACTACAATACAAGTCATTCTCATTTATCTTTAAGAACTCTAAATTTAGCCTTGAAGGATCCTCCCTCATAGTTTTATCATCAGGTAAATTAATAGTTGAGGTAAATTTAACATTTATTTTTGTATTGTTATGACTTTTAACTATTTGATTGTGGACTTCAGTTAAAACTAATATGTTTTCATCTGCTTTATCGAACTCAAAATGAATTTCATTTTCAAATGATTCAGAATAGTATGGCGAATCTTTCGGTAAGTACTCACTCAATATTAAGTTCTCTAGTTTTTTAGCAATTTCAGGAAATTTTCTTTTATAAAGAATTCTAGATACCTTTGTCCACAGATCGTGTATGTCATTTCTTTTTTCAAGAAAATTGTCACCCAACAAAATATCCTCTAACTGTTTTTTAAAAAAGTCAAAGTATTTCAATGCATTCATGGTTATAGTTAGTATCCCTCCAGTTATAAAAGCAACTGATACGGAGTTTAAAAATATATACCAAGCACTTCCTTCTTCAAACCAGTAGTTATTGCTATTTTGATACAAAACCAAAAAGCCAAGTAATGGTGGAAAATACACTACAACATGTCTAGAAACACGTTTTAACCAAGAAAATGTCTTTTGGGGTAACTTCCAATCTTTAAATACTTTCATTATTAGTTTTTTGTAAATATACAAAAATACCAATATTTTTCAAAAACAAATAAAAATAATTGCTATTAAACATTTCAATAACAAGAATTTTTGAATATCCGATTTATAGCAAATTGGATATAAATACAAGCTTGTTCGTTTAAAATGTTGTAATTTTATAATTCAAATCAATAAAAATCAAAACAGGAAATTATGCTGACGATTTATCACAATCCGCGCTGCAAAAAATCGCGTGCCGGACTGCAATATCTTGAAGAAAAAACCAAAGATTTCGAAATCAGGAAATACCTCAACGACCCACTCACGGAGGAAGAACTCAAAAAACTATTTACCAAGCTAAATATCAAGCCAGAAGAAATGGTCAGAACCCAGGAAGATGTTTATAAAAAGCAGCTCAAAGGCAAAAACTTTACGGATGAAGAATGGATAAAAATCATCGCAGAAAACCCTAAACTTCTTCATCGGCCTGTTGTGGAAGCTGTTAGGAAAGCAGTGCTGGGCAATCCACCTGAAAATATTGACGAACTTTTTAAATAAAAACAATCATGGAATACAGAATAGAAAAAGACACGTTGGGCGAAGTAAAAGTACCCGCTGACAAGTATTGGGGAGCCCAAACGCAGCGTTCAAAAGAAAACTTTAAAATCGGACCGGAAGGATCGATGCCGGTGGAAATTGTTAAGGCTTTTGCCATCCTGAAAAAGGCTGCTGCTCAAACGAACAACGAGCTGGGTATCCTTGAGAATGAAAAGATGGCGTTGATAGCCACGGCATGCGAAGAAATCCTTGAAGGGAAACTCCTCGACAACTTCCCCTTGGTAGTCTGGCAAACAGGCTCAGGAACGCAATCGAATATGAACATGAACGAAGTGGTTTCGAATCGTGCTCATGTGCTGAATGGCGGCAAGCTCGGCGAAGGCAAATCGCCGGTGCACCCCAACGATGATGTGAATAAATCACAGTCATCAAACGACACCTTCCCCACGGCCATGCATATTGCTGCTTTCCAGATGCTGGTGGAAACCACCATTCCGGGAGTGGAAAAACTTCGCAACGCACTTGACAAAAAAGCCAGGGAATACAAAGACATCGTAAAAACCGGCCGCACCCACCTGATGGATGCCACGCCACTGACCCTCGGACAAGAGATTTCGGGCTATGTTTCACAGCTCGACCATGGATTGATTGCGCTGCGCAACAGTCTTCCACACCTCTCTGAGCTTGCTCTTGGTGGCACGGCCGTAGGAACAGGCCTTAACACTCCTGAAGGATATGATAAGCTGGTAGCCGAAAAAATTGCTGAGCTTACCGGCATGCCTTTCCAGACCGCTCCTAACAAATTCGAGGCACTCTCAGCACACGATGCTATTGTTGAAAGCCACCATGCCCTGAAACAACTGGCCGTAAGCATCATGAAGATTGCAAACGACATCCGCGTGCTGGCCTCCGGTCCGAGATGCGGGATTGGCGAGCTGCAGCTCCCGGCCAACGAACCCGGATCTTCCATCATGCCCGGAAAAGTGAACCCAACACAGAATGAAGCTATCACTATGGTGTGTGCACAAGTCATTGGAAACGATGCGGCTATCACAACCGGCGGAATGCAAGGACATTATCAGTTGAATGTGTTTAAACCAATGATGATATACAATTTCCTGACTTCTGCCCGACTGCTGGGCGACGCTTGTGTTTCCTTTACGGATAAAGCAGTGGCGGGATTGGAACCCAACATGAAGTATATCAAGAAGAACCTTGAAAACTCACTGATGTTGGTTACTGCCCTGAACCGAC
>JAASSU010000213.1 GCA_021767705.1 Bacteroidota bacterium
ATCCCCTCGCGGAACATGTTATCCACAGCATTGCTGCCGCCTCCGCCTACGCCGATTACTTTTATACTATTCTTGTTATTGCTCGTATCATTAAATTTTAGCACAGCCATATCCTTACATTAAAGGTTTTAATAAAATTATACAGAATAAGCAGGAACAAAGCCCGCATATCAGGAAACTTATCCACAGGCAAAAGTTAATTACTCCTGTCGGCGCTCCTCATCCTCAAAAAATTCCACAATCTTTTTCAGAAATAGCTGAGAAACAAAGGTTTTCTTTCTTCCCGTCTTTACTTCTTCCTGCATTTCCTTTTCCTCTTTCGACATGTTTTCCTGTTTAACAGGATGATCTTTCCTGAGCAACCTTGCTTTTCGCGCATCGCGAACCCCATCGATAACGAGTCCCACGCCGGTTGCAAAGAGTGGCAGCTTGATATCTTTTGGTGTTTCGTTGGAGAGGTGCTCGTTCGGATAACCAATCCTGGTCTCCTTACCGGTGATGTATGACGTGATTTGCTGGATATGCTTTAGCTGGGCACCACCCCCGGTGAGCACAATGCCTCCAACAAGCTTGTTTTCATAGCCCGAAGCCTGAATTTCATACTTAACGTAATCAAGGATTTCTTCCATGCGCGCCTGGATGATATGGGCCAGGTTTTTAAGCGTAATCTCCTTAGGTTTCCTTCCTTTGAGTCCTGGAATAGAGACCACTTCGAGCTCGCTGTTTTGATTGGCGAGCGCCGAGCCAAACTTTACTTTCAGGTCTTCAGCGTGCTTGCGGATAATGGAGCATCCTTCTTTCACATCTTCGGTAATGATGTCGCCTCCAAACGGAATAACAGCCGTGTGGCGCAGGATTTTATCATGGAAGATAGCGATATCCGTGGTTCCTCCACCGATATCAACCAGGGCCACACCGGCTTCAAGCTCCTCATCAAAGAGCACCGCATCCGAAGAGGCGAGCGGTTCAAGAATCAACTCTTCCACTTCCAGTCCGGCCTTTGTGGCACACTTGTAAATGTTTTTGGCGGCATGGGTCATGCCCGTGATAATGTGAAAATTGGCTTCGAGGCTACTGCCCATCATCCCCACAGGTTCCTTCACTCCCGATTCACCATCAATAGTAAATTCCTGCGGAATGACAGAAATAATCTCTTCGCCCGGCTTCATGCCGATGTTATACATGCTGTTCACCAGTTGTTCCACATCCTCATGCGATATCTCCTCATCGCTGTTTTCGCGGATAATGCTCCCGCGGTGCTGATGACTTTTGATGTGCTGGCCTGCAATACCCACTTTCACCGTGGAGATTTCCACGCCCGATGCTTTCTCGGCTTCTTCAACGGCTGTTTTTATGGCTTCCACCGTTGAGCCGATGTTGTGCACCACACCGCGCTTAACGCCGAGCGAAGGAGCTTTGCCATGACCCAGTATTTCTATCTTTCCGTTCTTGTCTTCTCTTCCTACAATTACAGCCACCTTGGTTGTTCCAATGTCAAGGCCTACAATAATTTCGTTGTCATTCGTTTCCATAGCGTTAAAGTTTTGAGCAAACTACTTGATCCCTGTATTTCAGGTTAATGCTTTTGTATTTATTCCACCCGTTAACCTGCATCGCCTGCTTGTAGAATGCTTCAAGTTTTCTGAGCTTACGATCAAGCATATTCAAATTACCCAGCAGTATGTCCTGATTTCCAATCTTAGGCGTTAATTCAAACTCCTGGTCTGAATTCAGATAAACCTGGTCAATCTGAGCTCTTAAAAAAGTGTTAGCATCTAATTGATCTGCTAAATTAAATATCTCTTGCAACACTGAAAAGCGCTCCAGATTTTTTATTTGATAATTGTTGAAAATCAGGCTGTCAGGGACAGAGAAATTGAGGTGCCCGCTGGCGAAAAGCACATGAGCGGAGTGCCCTTCAACCGTGGGAAGCAAAACGCCGCTGCGATCAATGTAAAAAGAGGTTCCTTTACGGGTAAAAACCCGCACCAGTGGTTTGTAGGTTTTTACTTTCACCTTTAGTTTGCCGTCAAGATTGGTAAACACATCTACCTTTTCTATCACCGGGTTTTGGTGCAGTGCCTCTTCAATTTTCCTTAACGGGATGTTCCTGAGCTGAGTCGAGTATAAACTGTCAGTTGCTTGTTCGATGATTTTCCGGATTGGCGTGGTATCTGTCAAAGACTCATACTTATCATCGTAAACCCTGATGTCGAGCCCACTGCAATACGATTGTTCATGCACTCCCTTCAGGTGCCACACACCAAAGCCTATCCCGGCAAGGACGATCAGCCAGATTAATGCTTTCAATATGTGAGCCAGTTTTTTCATTTTATTTTTTCCCTTAATATTGCTAATGTATTATTTCTGAAATTTATTTTTTGCACGCTCCGATTTCTCGAAATACTGGCGAATAGGTTCTGTAAACCGGTCGATATCTCCGGCACCCAGTGTTACGAGCAGTCCGGGTTCTTTTTCTTCAATAAAGTCCATTAACTGCGATTTTTCTATGAGCCATTTATTCGTGTTTTTCATTTTATCGAAAATCAGTTTGGAAGTAACGCCTTCTACAGGCTTTTCCCTTGCCGGATAAATCGGTATTAGCACAGCTTCATCGAGCAAATCAAGGCTTGAAGCAAAGCCGTCGGCAAAATCGGCTGTCCGGCTAAAGAGGTGTGGCTGAAAAACACCCGTCAGCTTTTTCTCAGGAAACAACGTCCGGATGGCGTTGATGCATGCTTTCAGCTCTTCGGGATGATGCGCGTAATCATCGATATAGATGTGCGATTTCCCTCGAAAGCGGATGTCGAAGCGGCGCTCTACTCCTAAAAAGGTCTCGAGGCCACTGCGGATTTTTTGTTCTGAAACACCACATTGCAGCGCAACAGAGATGGCTGCTGCAGCGTTTTTCAGGTTGTAATCGCCGGGCAATGCAAACCTCAGTGCATCAATTCTTGTTTGGCTCGATTCATAGTCAAAATACTGAAAACCACCCTCAATCCGGTAATTCGTAATCCGGATGTCTGCCGTTTTGCCAAGGCCGTAAGTTTGGAACTCCCCCCCGAGCTCGGAAGCTGGTTTTTCTTCGATAAAAATATTTTCAGCCTTGCTTACTTTACTCTTAAATTCCGAAAAAGCCTGAACCAGCGTTTTTTTATCCCCATAAATATCAAGGTGGTCGGCATCAATGGAAGTGATGACAATTTTGTCGGGGGACAACCTCATAAACGAGCGGTCGAACTCATCCGCTTCAGCGATAACAAACTCAGGGTTTCCGGCAATGATGCAATTAGAATCAAAATTTCTTGAGATGCCCCCGATAAAGGCTGTGGTGCTCACACCACCGTGGTTCAGAAGGTGGGCTATAAGTGCAGTAACCGAGGTTTTTCCGTGGGTGCCGGCCACAGCAATGGAAGGGTGCTGCGAGGTGATGAACCCAAGTACCTCAGAACGCTTCATGATAGGTGTTTCGGTTTGGGAGAGATGTTGAAGCTCTTGCAAATCCTGAGGGATGGCAGGAGTGATCACCACCAAATCCAAATTTGCGGGAATTTTAGAAGGATTGTCGTCGAAGTGGATATCCATCCCTTCGGTTTGCAGTTTGCCGGTAAGCGGTGAGGGAGTTTTGTCGTAGCCGCTGACCATGGCACCCTGCGATTGAAAATAACGGGCCAGCGCACTCATTCCAATTCCTCCTATTCCAAGGAAATATACTCTTTTTATGTCACCGCTTTTAATCATCCTTCTATATCAGTTTCTTTATGATTCTGTGTTTTCCTTGTTTAAATTTTCCATCGCCTGTCTCATAATTTCATTCGCGATTTTTTCGGAGGCCTCCGGGTAAGCAAAGCCTTTTATTTTTCCAGCCATTTTATCAATCGCTTCTTTGTTTTTTAGCAAGCCTTCAATTTTAGATGGTAGTTCTTTCTCAGCCTGCGTATCTTCAATCATCAGGGCTGCATTGTTTTCTGATAGTTTTAGTGCATTTTTCCGTTGATGGTCCTCTGCTGCTGTTGGCAGCGGGATGAATATGCATGCTTTTCCTGCAGCGCTGAGCTCTGCAATAGAAATCGCCCCGGCACGCGCGATAACGATATCGGCAGCAGCAATGGCCTCATGGATTTCATCAATAAAAACATAGGGCTTGATTTGCTTCTGGAGCTTCTTTGCGTCAATCAGTTTTTTTGCTTCTTCGATATAATATTTCCCTGTTTGCCAGATGATTTGAGATTTGCTTTCTGCAAAAAAGTCAATATTCTTATCTATGGCGTGGTTGATGGAGCGGGCTCCCTGGCTGCCTCCCATGAAGAACAGCACCGGCTTTTCCCCATCAAAACCATATTTTTCTTTGGATGGGGCACTTGCTTGGGGCATACTGAAAAACTCACCGCGGATAGGGTTGCCGCTGATGATGATTTTGCTTTTCGGGAAATATTTTTCCATGCCTGTATAAGCCACAAAAATAGCTTTAGCCTTTTTTGCCAGCCACCGGTTGGTTATGCCAGGATAAGAGTTCTGCTCCTGGATAAAGGTGGGGATATTCTTCCACTGCGCAATTTTCAGCACCGGGCCACTGGCGTAGCCCCCAAAGCCCACGGCGGCATGCGGCTCAAATTGATTAATGATTCGTTTGGCTTTCAGCAGGCTTTTAAGCAGCTTTCCCGGAAAGGAAAGGTTTTTTGTTGTCAGACTGCGTTGTATGCCCATGATAGGCAACCCTTCAATTTCATAGCCCCGGGCCGGGACTTTCTCCATTTCCATCCTGCCTTCGGCACCCACAAATTTTATCTCCGTGTCGGGCCATTGTTTTTTGATGGCGTCGGCCACCGCCACTGCGGGTAGGATATGCCCACCGGTTCCGCCGGCACTGAAAAGCAATCGTATGTTTTTATTCCTGCTCATCCTCTTCCTCCTCTCTTTGTTTTCGCAGTCGCTCTTCCTGTGAAGTCACTGCCTGTATGATTCCTATGGAGACGAAAGTCATCAGCACAGACGTTCCGCCCTGGCTGATTCCCGGCAAGGTTTGCCCGGTGACCGGTAGCAGGCCGACTGAGACCCCCATGTTTATCATGGCCTGCATCGTGAGGGTGAACCCGATTCCCAGCACCACCAATCGGTTAAAAGTGCGCTCGCTCTTCATAAAAATGGCAATCGTTCGATAAAGAAAAATGATGTAGAGCATCACCAAAAGCAGGCCGCCGATGATGGAGCCGTACTCCTCAATGATGATGGCAAAGATAAAATCGTTATGAGCCTCCGGAAGGAAATACCGCTGGGTACTTTTCCCCGGCAGCTTCCCGAAAAGGCCACCTGTTGCAATGGCTATTTTAGACTGGTCTACCTGGTAGTTGCCATCAAAGCTATCCGCTTTGGGATTTGTATAACTTTCTATCCGGCTTTTCCACGTTCCGAATCGACCAAATTCCGGAAAGGCATTGACAAGGAAATACAATCCTACAAGCAATGCGGCTACCACCGCCACCATCCCGGCAAGGTGTTTTATTTTGGCCCTTCCCATAAAGAGCAGCACGGTATTGGCGAAAAATATCAGTGCTGCCGTGGAGAGGTCGCCGAAAAA
>JAASSU010000037.1 GCA_021767705.1 Bacteroidota bacterium
ATTCCCGGGTTTCAGGGGCTTGCGCTTTATGAAGTGATTATGTTCTTCTTTAAGGGATTGGCGAAAGGATCGCTTCTCGAAAGAGCTAAGTCGTTGTCGTTTAGTTTCTTTCTGGCTTTGTTTCCCTCTATCCTGTTCTTTTTTACATTGATCCCCTACATCCCTGTTGAAGGGTTCCAGCAAACTTTAATGGAGACCATCGAAGGCTTTCTGCCCCCGAAAACATTCGACACAGCACGCCAAACCATTGAAGGCATTGTGGTACGAAAAAATACCGGTTTGCTTTCTTTGAGTGTCATATTAGCACTGGTTTTTTCAACCAACGGCACTACCGCCATGATTGAGGCGTTCAACAGCACCTATCACACCATCGAAACCCGATCGGCTTTGAAAGTCAGGCTGATGGCTGTTTATTTTGTGATACTGATTTCTTTGATACTTATCGTATCGATGGTTGTGATTATCATAAGTGCTGATTTATTGGAATTTCTCCTTGACAGGGGATGGATAGAAGATCGGATAACGATATGGGTTATCGGGGTGGCAAAATATTTAATCATCGTGGCGATGGTGTTTTTTACCGTATCCGTCATTTATTACTACGCACCTTCTAAGAAACAACGCTTCAGGTTTTTCTCGCCCGGTTCTATCCTTGCCACTTCATTATTTGTTGTTGCCACCCTGGGGTTTGATTTCTATGTAAATAACTTCTCTCGATATAATGCGCTTTATGGTTCTATCGGAACCCTGATCATCTTTATGCTCTGGATAAATTTCAACTCGCTGATACTGCTGCTCGGATTTGAATTGAATGCAAGTATTTCATCCATTATCCGCCAAAGAAGAGAGGAAAATGATGGGATAGCAGCAGAAAATGGATGATTTTGCTGATAAGACTTTTTGTTACTTTTGTGATGATAAAAGAATGCCGATGAACATTGGAATGGTAGTGGACAATGAGCTGGATGGGGATGTGCGTGTTTTAAACGAAGCGCGCAGTCTGCGCGGAGCCGGTTATCCGGTTTATGTGCTTTGTCTCAGTAAAGACGGCTCATTTAAGCATGAGGAGCGCGATGGCATCCATGTTGTGAGAATGCCAAAGACAAAAAGCTGGAGAAACAAGGCTTTCTTTTTTGCAAACCTCTACCCGGAATTTCATCATCAGTGGAAAAAGGCCATCATTCAGTTTATCGGCGATTACGATATTAAAGTGCTGCATGTCCACGATCTGTACATGGCTAAAAGTGCTTATCAAGCAGCGAAAGCTAAAAATATTCCGTGGGTGGTCGATCTTCATGAGAACTTTCCGGAAGCCATCAAAGGATATCGTTGGGCGATGAAATTTCCAAACAGGATATTTACCCGGCCCGGACTTTGGAAAAAATTTGAAAGGCAATACCTTCCTAAAGCTGACAGGATAGTTTTATTGAGTGAGAACTTCAAAAGGCAACTTCTCGATAGAAACAACGAGCTGGAGGAAGAGAAGATGATTATTTACTCTAACGTGCCGGATGTGGAAAAGCTCGAGAGTTACCCAATGAATGATCAGATTCTTCCTGAAAAAGGGAACTCAAAAGTGCTGTTTTATTTTGGTGGTATCGCCAAACGAAGAGGTATCTATACCTTGATCAAGGCGCATCAAAATCTTCTGGAAAAAGGTTATGATGTTAAGCTGCTGCTGATAGGCCCGGTGGATAAGGCGGAGAAAAGCCGGTTTTTGCAGGCTGTTGAAACAGGATTGCAGTCAAAAACCATTATTTATCATGAATGGCAAGAGATGACGGATTTACCCTCGTACATCAGGGCAAGCGATATATGCTTTTCGCCAATTGTGAAAAATCCGCAGCACGAATCGGGAATTGCCAACAAAGTGTTTCAATACCTGTTGTTTGAGCGTCCGGTGGTAGTGTCGAACAGCAAGCCACAGCAGGAGGTGGTGGAGCAGGGTAAATGCGGGCTGTCGTTTATAAGTGAAGACGCAGTTGATTTAACCGAAAAGACCGCCTGGCTGCTTGGCCATCCTGAAAAAGCCAAGGAAATGGGCCGCAACGGAAGAGCGCTTGTAAAATCCACCTACAACAGCAAAGCCATGGCAAAGAATTTAATTGATATGTATCAAAATATGGGGGGAGATGGACTGGCCAGATAAAGCGAAAACCGATTATGTGCTTTATCATTTTAAGCTTTGTTATCAAATGCCACATTCTTTTGATAACTATATAAAGATCTCAGAGTCTTTAACTCATAGCGATAAAATTCCCTTTATTTATTTTCCGGTTTCTTCTGAGGTATTGCAAATTGAGAAACTAGTTTGGATAAACGAAATCCCGGTTTTGTATCCCTTAAGCGAAAAGAAAAGCTTTTATGAGTTCCGGGATAAGAATCTTTATTTTAATCACGACATTATAAAATCTGCATTTTATTTATTATCGGGACAGCAAGAATACCTTTCAAGATGTACTGATCATTTTGGACGCTTTCCACATTTTCAGTCCATTCAAAAGAAACTTGGGATTACTATAAAACCGATAGTAAACTATTATTTTGAATTGATTTTCGAAGCGATTAAGGAATTCTACCGCATTAATAATATTTCTTTTTTCAAGGAGAAAGCGCTTTTCAATAAGCCTGTTGTTATGCTCACTCACGATGTGGACAGATTGGAACGTTATAATCTCAATTCTTTATTGTTTAAGGCTAAACAAGTAACAGGACTTTCGATGAGGTATCACTCTGTACATAAGGAAATAAGCTTATTTTTCAGGGAACTATATCAACTTATTAAGTTTTGGAATAGGGATAATCCAGTATGGGATTTTGAAGAGACCAGAGATATGGAAAAAAAATATGGATTCGATTCTGTATATTATTTTCTTGATAAAGACTTGAAGCATCAGGATGCTAAATATGATATGACTGAAGAGAGGGTAATTAATCTCATTCGATTTTTACATTCAGACGGCTGTGAAATTGGCTTGCATGGCACAACCCGTTCGGCAACCAGTGAAATTCATATGAAAGATCTTGCTCAAAGAATTAATGAAATTTCACCAGCCAAAGTTTTTGGAATAAGGCAGCATCGCTTGATTTTTAAGAATCCGGACACCATTACCGTGCAGCAAAAAGCGGGGTTTCACTATGATACTACCTTAGGTTTTGCTGAATATGAGGGGTTTAGAAATTCTTTTTGTTTGCCATTTAGAATGTATGATCATGAAAATAACAAAATGTCGGATGTTTGGGAAATCCCATTGAATGTGATGGATACTACTTTGTTTGCTTATCGTCAATTGGACGTGAATAAGGCTTTATCAGCAGTGAAGGATGTGATGGAGGAAGTAAAAAAGTTTTCAGGGGTTTTTACATTGCTTTGGCATAATGGGTTTGCTGACGAGGATAGGTGGCCGGGGACCTCGGGTTTTTATGAGAAAGTGCTTAAAATGTTATTGGAAAACGGCTTTGAAAGTAGCACAGGTAAGAATATTGTTTCAAAAGTTTTAAACAGTTCTGATGGCGAGTAGATATAAAAGTGTAGCAAAGCATACTATAATTTATTCCATTGGGAATCTGAGTACAAAGCTGATTGGCTTAGTTTTACTTCCGCTGTATACTTCTCATCTAAGCACGTCAGACTATGGAATACTTTCAGTTTTGGAAATCACCAGTCAACTGCTAACAGCTATAATTGGACTGAACCTTTCAAAGGCTATGATGAGATGGGTAGCAGTAGAAAGAGAAGAGAAGAATAAAAAAGGTATCGTGCTTAGTACTTATATTGCTGTCTTAACAGTGGTGGTTGTTTTTTCTTCGTTAATGCTTTTTTCCAGAGAATACTTTGCTTCTTTTTTCTTTGGTCATCCTGAATATAAAATTTATTTCTCCTTGTTAACTGTTTGGGTTTCATTTGAAATTATTAACCGCGTAACCCTTGACTTGATAAGGTTAAAAGAACGCTCCCTATTTTTCATATTATTGATAGCTCTTAAGTTTAGTTCAATATTAGCACTTAATATATATTTTGTTGCGTTCCGGAAAATGGGTGTTGAAGGCATCATCGCAAGTCAAGCCATTGGAAATGCTCTTGTTTTTCTTATTACAATTATCTTAATCATTAAATCTATTCGTGGAGCAAAGCCTGATTTTTTTATATTTAAGGAGATGCTAAAGTATAGCACGCCACTGGTTTTTTCTACAATATCTACTATGATTTTAACAATGACCGACAGGTATCTTTTGAAACTTTTAGGCACCTATAGTCAGGTAGGTATATATAGTTTGGGATATAAAATAGCCGGGGTTATAAATGTCTTTATCATTCAGTCTTTTCAATTGGGATTTTTGCCTATTGCTTATAAAATGTTTCAGGATAAAGATGCCAAGCCTTTTTTCGCCCGTATCACCTCATATTTGCTGCTAATACTTTTTGTTACAGCTCTTGGGATATCTGCGTTTTCCAGAGAAGTAATAATACTTTTTTCTTCAAAAAATGAAGCATATTGGATAGCTTATACCATTGTACCAATTATTTCTTTCACATTTGTCTTACGCGGGTTGAATTATATTTTTTCTCTTGGATTGCATTACGTTAAGCAGACTAAGTATAATGCTTATATCGTTTTTTTTGCAGCAGTATTTAATATTATTTTGAACTTTGTTCTTATACCTTTAACAGGAATTTATGGTGCTGCTTTTGCTACGGTCGCAGCTAACTTATTAATGGTATTCCTTTTTTACCGGAAAAGTCAGAAAGCTTATCCTATTAGGTATGAAAAAAGCAGAATGATTGTTTTATTTGTTAGTGGAATTACTGCATTACTTGTTGTAAGTTTGATTGATTTATCAGGTGATTATTCTTGGTGGAGAACAATACTAAAAGCTTGTATCGTTATAATATATCCGTTATTGTTATTTGCCACTGGATTTTTCAATAAAGATGAACAAAGGCTTATGAGAGGGGCATGGAAAAAGTGGAAAAACCCAGGGGCTTTCATAGAGAACATCAAAAGAATTACTTAAAAAGCAAGAAATGAAAAAAAGAAGAATATGTATAGTAGGGACAGGAAATTTTGCGACGGCCCTTGGAAACAGGTTAGTTCAAAATGAACGTAATGATGTTATATTGTTGTCTGTCGAAAAAAAAATCGTCGATTCAATAAATAACAGACACGAGAATTATCATTATTTTCCAAATGTAAGATTATCGGCTCGCCTGAAGGCAACAATGAACAAGGAAGTGTTATCTGAGTCGGAATACATTTTTCTGGCCATTCCTTCATTTGTTGCAGTAGATTATGTTCTGGACAACATTAATACTATAAGTAAAGAAGCAATAATAATTAATCTTGCTAAAGGTTTCAGTAAAGACAGGCAGAAAAGTATAGCTGAGGCATTAGAAACTCATGTTTCAAATACAGTTTGCACACTAAAGGGGCCAACTTTTGCCCGGGAAGTTATAAATAATATCCCAACGGCAATGACTCTTGGCTCCAGAGATGTACAAACATATCATAACATTAAAGAAATTTTCAGAGATACTGGTTTCTACATTGATTACTCATCTGATATAATTGCTGTGGAGTTGCTCAGCATCCTGAAAAATATTTATGCCATTGCAATAGGGATTATCGATGCTCATTTTAATTCACCTAATATTAGGTTTTTCATATTGAACAGAGCTTTTAATGAAATGAGAAGTATTTTGAAGGATAATCAACTGGATGAAGAAACTATTTTCAGATATTGCGGTTATGGTGATTTTGCGCTTACAGCATTAAATGATTTGAGCAGAAACAGAACATTAGGATTGCTTATTGGAAAGGGCTTTTTTACAGAGGCCATTTCAAACAGAGTTTTACTCGAAGGTCAGATTGCTGTTAAAGTTTTTTGTGAAGACAGGTATGATTTTTCGCAAGTGGAAAAAGAATATCCAATTATTGCAGAACTATATCGTGTATTTAAAAATCCAGACTATGAGTTATCGGAGTTTGTATGGAAAATAGCCAATAATAATGATTAAGTATTATTTACTTCGAAGGTTCTTTAAATACTCTTCTCCTTTCTTCAGAAATAAAGAAAGGAGCATGATTTCGAAATACGCCGGAAATCTGAAATTTCCAATTGTCTTTTTAGTAGGAGTGCCACGCTCCGGGTCAACTGTCTTTTATCAGAAGATCACCAATGAGCTTGATTGTATTTATCCGGATAACCTTGTGGAAATGAATCGTGAGAATCTTTTTCTGGGATTTAAACGGAGTGCTGATTATTTTAAATATACTGCCCATAACACAGATAAGTCTGAATTTGGTGATACTACAAAACTTAGCTTACATGCTCCTAGTGAAAATGGTTTCTTTTGGTATAAGTGGTTTCCGGTAGAAAGAGATTATGTTAAAGCAGAAGAAATAAGTGCAGAAAGCATAGCAGAAATACGAAAGCTGTTTTCAGCCATCATTAATTATCATCAAAAACCGCTTATAATTAAAAACCTAAAAATGGGTATGCGGCTGGATGTGCTTAAAAAAGCCTTTCCTGAGGCAAAATTTATTCTTATAAAGAGGGATTCTTTTTATAATGCTCAGTCTATCTATCGGATCAGGAAAAATCTTTTGCTAAAGAATGAATGGTGGTCTGTAAAACCACCTGATTTCCACTCACTATTATACAAATCATTGATTGAACAGTCTGTTGCTCAGGTATTCTATATCTATAATCAGATTCACCAAGATCTACAAGCGCACTTTGCAGAGTCTCATTTAGAAGTCCGTTATGAAGATATGAAAAATGAAGAGCAATTAATGGAATATATTATGAGCTTCATTGGTTTTAATAAAAAAAGAAAACAAAAAGAAGAGATTCGAATTCATGCTAATAATACAAACCGGCTAAATGATCAAGAAACAAGAGAGATGAGATTATTTATTGAAGACTACAACAGGAGGTTTATTTCCTTATGACAAGTATAGAAGAATACAGCAAAGTAGCTATTGAGAACAATGCGCCTTTATTTTATCAACCTTGGTGGCTTGATACAGTATATGGTTCAGGAAATTGGAATGGGATTGTTGTCAGAAATGAAAGCAAAGTTTTGGCCCTGATGCCTTATTCGCTTACAAAAGCAGCAATGTTCAAATTCCTCATGATGCCTTACTTTACACCTTACCAAGGTCCATGGTTGATTCATAAAACAATCAGCAAAAGGTATAAATTATATTATGAAGAAGAAATCGCAATTGATGGATTAATTAAGGAGCTTCCACACTTTTCTAGGTTTCAGGTGAATTGTCATCCAGATATAGCAAACGGGTTGCCTTTTTACTGGAATGGATTTAAAGTAGAGGTGGGTTATACCTATATTTTGCAAAATTTAGCAGATAAAGAATTACTTTTTTCGGGTTTCAGATCGAGCATCAAGCGGAATATTAAAAAGTCCCGTAACATCGTTGATGTAGCAGTTAATAATTCCGAGGATTTATTTCAGGCTGTTACTTGGACTTACTCCCGTCAATCAAAAAATGTACCCGGAAATGAAGTAATGAATAGAATAGTCAGGACAGCGATTGAACGAGGATTTGGTAAAGTTTTCTCGGCTCATGATAAAGAGGGCAACTTGCATGCAGCACTCTTCGTTGTATGGGATAATGTAAGAGCTTACTACCTTATGGGGGGCGGTCATCCATTATATCGGAAAAGTGGAGCAATGGCTTATCTGATGTGGAATGCTATAAA
The DNA here is from genome assembly GCA_021767705.1 of Bacteroidota bacterium. Classification (GTDB taxonomy): domain Bacteria; phylum Bacteroidota; class Bacteroidia; order Bacteroidales; family JAIPAH01; genus JAIPAH01. The sequence continues at coordinate 7,726 of JAASSU010000037.1, forward strand.
TTTTGTTTCTGATAAAGTAAAAAGCTTCGATTTTGAAGGCAGTATGGTTCAGCCTATTGAGCATTTTTTCAAAGGGTTTGGTGCTGAGCGGGTTCCATATTTGAGGGTTCATAAGTATAATAGTAAAATAATCAAATTAAAACATTGTCTTTTCAAATAATGAAGAAACTGATTTTCTTTTTCTTGAGGTTGTTTGCCGGTAAGGACTATGCGAATAAGCTATTTAATCCATACATCCTTTTAAAATATTTCTTTTTTCAAAAAGTACTCAGGATAAATGCAAGAGTGCCATGGCCTGTGCATTTTACAAGTCAAGTAAAAGGGGTTAAGAATATATCAAAAGGATCCAGAAATCCCGGCATGTCGATGGGGGTATATATCGACGGTAGAAATGGAATTGAGTTTGGTGAAAATGTCTGGATTGGACCAAAAGTGAGTATTATTTCAATGAATCACTCAACTACAGACTATCATGAATATATAAAAACAAAGCCTATCAATATTGGTGATGATTGCTGGATTGGTGCACATGCAATAATCCTCCCTGGTATTTCATTAGAAAAAGGAACAGTGGTGGCCGCTGGGTCAGTGGTAACTAAATCATTCAATGAGAAAAAAATACTCATTGGGGGAAACCCAGCAAAAAAAATTAAGAATTTGTAGGGTTTTATATGATATTTGGTTTTTTTCTCTTATTTTTACAAAAATCTTAAGAATCCTAGTTATGAAAAAAACATTTATTACTATCGTAGCCCTGTTAATATTCAGTGCTTCATTTTCACAATCTTTATGGAACCAGAATGGTTCGTCGCTTTATTATCTCAAAGGTAATATTGGAGTGGGGCTAAATAGTCCTGAAAATTTATTAACAGTTGAGGGTGATGCGGGCTATTATTACGGGCCACCCAGACAGTTTTTACACTTAAGAAATATCAGCAACAATGATCACTCTAATGTAGCTGCTTTGTTTACTGCTGGTACCGGATATAATGAGGCTTACGGTTCGGTTGGGGTTGCTTCATATGCTTATGGCGCTTCGCCGGATATTTTTGGATACACCTACATGTTCAGTAAGTTCAGGGGAATTGCACTAAGAGCTGTCGGCGTTGCAGGAAATATTAAGTTTGTGACAGGTGGAAATGATATTCAACATGAACGGATGAAAATAGATAGTGTAGGTAATGTTGGAATAGGCACCTCAGAACCCTCAGCAAAATTACAAGTTACGGATGGGGATATATATATTGACAATATAGAGAAAGGAATTGTTATGAAAGCTCCTAACGGAACATGCTGGAGAGGAACGTTAAACAATATGGGACAGCTTAATTTTACGGCTTTGAAATTTTGTCCGGAAGATAATCCGCTGCCACAAGAGAGTCAAATGAATTATGGAAATGTTGAAGTAACTCCTGTTCCGGCCAGAGAGGATATAACAGTTAGAATTAAGCAAAATAGAAGTGATTATTACACAATTGAAATCTATTCTGAGGATGGTCGGCTGATGAAAGAAGTATCAACTCCTCAAAAATCCGAGGTTATTCCTGTGTCTGATCTTGCTGAAGGTCTTTATATTGTCAGGGTTTATGACAATGAAGGTCATTTAATACAAAATAAAAAGGTATTTATAGTTGATTAATTATTTTCCCTCCAAAACCCCAGCCATTCTCCGGGTGAGCTGCTTTCGGTTGTAGGGTGCGGTGTTGGTGGGTTCAAAAAATCCTGATTTTTTTTCGAAGGTGTCAAGGATATATTGCTTGATGCCTTCTTTGTTTTCGAAGTCGAAGGTTTTTCCGGCGTTGGTTTCGCGGATGATATTTGCGCTGTCGCCGTCGGTGGGGCCGATGCTGAGGATGGGCTTTTGCATGGCCAGGTATTCGAACAGCTTGCCGGTTACGATGCCTTTAACGGTGGGGGTGTTGTTGAGCGGCAGCAGAAGCAGCGAGGCTGTCTGTGAATGGCCGATAGCCTCCTTGTGTGGAAGGTATGGGATGATTTCCAGATGGTTATCGAGATTGTTTTCCGTGATGCTTTTTCGTGCCGCGATGTCCGTTTTTCCAATGAGTTTGATAAGCAATTTCTGATTGAAACCCTCATTTTCGCGGCAAAGCTCCGCAAGTGCCTCCCAAAGCTTTGTAGCATTGCGGTCTTTGTTGATGGCTCCGATATGCAGCAGCACAAACCGCTCACTGCTCTTGGGCGACAAATGATTGAAATCGTCCGGATCAAAACCATTGGTGATCACCTCTACTTCTTTTTCGGAGATTTTTTCAAGGTCGCGGGCGCAGGTCGGGCTTACGGTAACCACACTGTCGGCCGCATCAAGCACTCTTTTTTCCAAGCGATGATGCTTTTTGTCGGCCCATCGCGAAAGCTGTAGCTGATGATAGAAATCGATTTGCGTCCACGGATCGCGGAAATCGGCCACCCAGCGGATGCCGATCATTTGCTTCAGCGCCAGCGCAATGAGGTGCATGCTGTGCGGTGGCCCGGTAGAAACGATGGCATCAACAGGGTTTTCCTTCAAATACTTACTTAAGAATTTTATGGATGGCTTAATCCAGTATCTCCGGGCATCAGGAATGAAAAGGTTGCCGCGGATCCATACCGAGATCTTCTCGGCCAGTCCGGGCTTTTCTTTTTCGCTGAGGAATCCGGCATTGATTTTCTCCTCAGGTTTTTGCCCAATGAATTTTTTATACCAGCGGTAAGGCTCCCAAATCTTTGTTTTCAGAACCTCCACCCCTTGCGGGATGTCTTCGGCCAGGCTGTCGTCATTAGCAGGTGCTTCCGGATTTTCGGGCGTGTAGACCACCGGCTCCCAACCAAAGTCCCTGAAATATTTTACAAACTTCAGCCAGCGCTGTACGCCCGCACCGCCACTTGGTGGCCAGTAATATGTGATGATCAGGACTTTTTTCACTGCTTTAATCGCTTTGCTGTCCTTCTTCATCCTGCTGTGACAGAGATTTTTTGATTTCAAAGCCTAACCCGCCAAGCACCAAAAGAATCACCAAAATAGATGTCACCAGTGCAATGTTTTGTCCGGTGTAATAGGTATCCGGCTCAAACTTAAACTCAATGGTGTGTTTTCCTTCCGGGATAATCATCGCGCGAAGCACATAATTCACACGGAAGTGTTCAGCTTTTTTACCGTCGATGTAGGCATCCCATCCTAATGGATAATATATTTCAGAAAACACAGCCAATTGTTTTTTCTCCGCCTGGCTTTCATATTTCAGGTAATTGGGTTCATATTCTGTCAGGCTTATCGAAGCTGTGCTGTCTTTTTCAGGACTAAACCCTTCGACGTGCTCTTCGAAACGTTTATCGATAATCGCTGTTTTGGATGGGTTGAAATCGTTAAGCGCTTGAATTTCCTGGTCTGCACTGTCAACCATCTTATAATTTTCCACAAACCATGCATTTCCGAGGGCTCCCGGATTACGGCGTGCTACCGGCCGTCCGTTGTTGTCCTGCACAATCAGGTATTTGGTGTTGAGCATGTTTAGCACCTTCTGATTGTTTTTGCTGATGTGGAAGTCGATCAGCTCCTGGTAGCGCCTGAGCTTTGCCCCGTGATATCCGCCAATGGATTTATGGAAGTACGATGTAGTGGCATCCTGGAAAGGGCTTGTTGTGAGGTTAAACACCCTGAAGTTCGGATCGTTGTCCGCCAGGATTTGCTGATCAGCCTGTGTTTTGTTAAAAGGCTTTTCCACTTTCCGTGGACTCACAAAGTGATTATCGTTGAGGTAGCGTTTGTTAACACTCCACATGTCCACCAAAACCAGCAGGCCTACAATCAATATCATGATGTTAGCCTTAAGCTTTCTGCGGCTGTAGAAATAGATTACTGCGGCTGCTGCCAGGATGAAGAAGATGCTGCGTAAGGCATCGGCCTGGAAAATATCCACGCGGGCCTGCTTTAACTGCTCCGTAAAAACGGCAATCTGATCGGCGTACTGTGGTTGGTTGACTTTCTGATCGTTAAATGCCGTTACTTCCTGTTCGCTGAGGAAGCTGAAAAAGGTGGTGGGCAGAAGGTAAAAAATCAGTGCCAATCCGGCTGTCAGCCCCAGGGCCATGAAAAACTCCCGCTGCTTTTCTTTGAGCAAACCGGGCTCTTTGTAAATCCTGTAAAGGGCCATCATTCCGAGAAGCGGTATGGTAAGCTCTGCCATCACCAGTGTCATGGAAACAGTCCTGAACTTGTTGTATCCCGGAACATACTCCAGGAAGAAGTCGGTAAACCACATCAGGTTGTGCCCCCAACCAAGCATAATGGATAGGATGGTGACGGCCAGCAAGACCCATTTCAGGTGATGTTTTACGATGAACAGCCCAAGCACAAACAGGAACATGATAATGGCTCCCATGTATACCGGGCCGGAAGTAAACGGCTGGTTTCCCCAGTAAGCATTTTGCTGTGCCACCGCCTGCCGCCATTGTTGGTCGACTCCCGATAAATCATCCACCTTGCTGCCAATCATCGCTGTGCCACCGCCTTTAGCGTTAGGAATCAGGAAGGTAAAAGTCTCTTCTATTCCGTAGCTCCATTGTGTGGCATAGTCTTTATCCAGGCCACTGGTGCGGTTTTCTCCGTCATGGCTCAGCTCTGATTCCCCTCGTATCGTGTAGTCGCTGTATTCGTAAGTGAGCAAGATGTTGGTAATGTTGGGCCCTACCGCCAGCAGTCCGGCTGCAAGTAGGATGCCTGTGGCTTTCAGAAATCGCGGAAGCATCTGTTCTTTAATATGGAAAATCAGCTCCCCGATGCCAACGGCGATGAGTATTAAAACAAGATAATAGGTGATCTGAAGGTGGTTGGTGGCTATTTCGAGGGAGACAAACAGCAGAGTGATTACAGCTCCCAGAATGTATTTTCCACGATAGGTGAGGAAGACACCGGCCAGCACGGGTGCCATGTAGGCGATGGCGTGTGCTTTGGAGTTATGCCCGGCTTCGAGGATGATAAAAAAGTAGGATGAAAACGCGAAGGCTATGGCCCCGATAATACTCAGCCACGGATTGAACCTCAGTGCTATCAGCAGGATAAAAAACCCAAGCAAGGTCAGGAAAACATAATCGGCCGGACGGGGCAGCCCCAGGCGCAAAATGCGATCAATGTCTTTGATAAGGTTGTTGCTGTATTTTACAGAAATCTGGTATGCGGGCATCCCGCTGAACATGGAGTTGGTCCAGAGGGCTTCCTCGCCGGTTTCCTCCCTGAAGTCCTGGATTTCTTTGGCCATGCCTTTAAAGCGGGTAATATCACCCTGTTTGATTTTTTTTCCTGATAACACAGGGTTCATATAAGCCAGTGCCAATACAACAAAAATTACGATTGCACTCAGATAAGGTAGCCACTGTTTCGTCGGGAAGCTTTTCATATGTGTCCGGTTTTACTTGTTATCTTTTTCCTGATCATCAATCTCTTCATAGTCGACATATTCGCCGAGATGATCAGTCTTTTTTGAATGTTCTTTTTTATTTTGATACTCAATGCTGATGTCTCCTTCTCTTTTGTTTTCATCCTCATAGGTTTTGCGTTGTTGCTTGTAACGCTCTTCCGTTTTCCGGATAAACCTTTTCAGTAAATAAGGGAGAAGATACCGGGTAAAAAGCTTTACCAGGAGGTATATCAGCAGGAGGAAAAGTGCCAGTTTTATTAATCCCATACCATTAAAATATTGCTGTGCGAAGATAGCTGTTTTCAGGAAAAAGAGAAAGGCCGAAGAATCACAATAAACAGCAAAAGGAGGACCGGGCGCTTATGTCACCCAATCCTCCTTGGCCGGATATCGTTAATGATTTATCTCTTAGCGCTTATCAAGTCGCTCGTCAGAGACAGTCAATTTCTTTCTACCTTTCGCACGACGACGCGCCAAAACTTTACGGCCATCTTTCGATTTCATGCGGGCTCTGAATCCGTGCTTGTTTACACGCTTTCTTCTTGATGGTTGAAATGTTCTCTTCATTGTCCTGTGTATTTTTTCGGAGTGCAAAAATAGAGAATATTTTCGCACCTGCAAAATTAAATCAGAAAAAAGCGGCAGGATTTTTCACCTGCCGCCCTGTCTTGTTCTTACTTCTTAGGCATTTCCTTGAGTGTAAAGATCAGGAAGTCCCAGAATTTTTTCACCGTTTCGATATTCACCTTCTCATCCGGAGAGTGCGGGTAACGAATGGTAGGGCCGAAAGAAATGGCATCCAGGTTCGGGTAAACCGCCTTGATCAATCCACACTCCAGTCCGGCGTGGATAACTTTTACGGCAGGAACTTTACCAAACTCCTTGTCGTATACCTTCTTCATGGTTCCCAGAATCGGCGAGTTCACATCTGGATTCCATCCCGGGTAAGCGCCGCGGTGTTCTACGTCGGCACCTGCCTGCTCGAAGATCGCACGGATCATATTTCCGAGGTCCATCTTGCGGCTGTCAACAGAGCTGCGCTGCAGCGAAACGATGGTTATCTTTCCGGGTTCTGTTTTGATAACACCGGTGCTGGTAGATGTTTCCACTACCTCAGGCATGTCCGCAATCATACTCATCACGCCGTTAGGAACACCGTAGAGTGCATTCAGCAATGCATCCTGTGTTTTCTTGTCTATCACTTTCTCCGGAGCATCAGCAGCCTCAGCTTTTACTTCCAGTCCGGGCTCCACTGATTTGAGCTCGCATTTTACGGTGTCGTTAAATTCTTTTACGAAGCTTTCAAAATCGCCGGCATTGTCTTCAGGAACAACTACCACAGCTTCTCCTTCGCGGGGAATCGCGTTTCTTACATCGCCAGAGCTAAATTCAGCCACGCGGAGGTTAAACTTACGGCTCGATTCCCACAGCAGGCGGTTAATAATCTTGATAGCGTTGCCTCGTCCGAGGTGGATGTCAAGTCCTGAGTGACCACCCTTGAGGCCTTTGGCAACAATTTTATATCCTTTGGCATTGGCAGGAGCGTTTTCTTCGTTGAAAGAGAAAGTAGCGATTGTGTCCATACCACCGGCACAACCGATGTAAAGCTCGCCTTCGTCTTCTGAGTCCATATTGATGAGCACATCGCCTTCGAGGAACCCTTCCTTAAGTCCGAAAGCACCGGTCATACCAGTTTCTTCGTCAACCGTGAAGAAAGCCTCAATCGGGCCGTGCTCCAGAGTGTCGTCTTCCAAAACAGCCATAGCCGCAGCCACGCCCATTCCGTTGTCCGCGCCAAGCGTAGTGCCTTTGGCAGTAACCCACTCACCATCGATGTAAGCATCGATCGGGTCTTTTTCAAAGTCGTGATCCACGTCGTTGTTTTTCTGTGGCACCATGTCGAGGTGCCCCTGAAGGATAGCCGTTTCGCGGTCTTCATAGCCTTTGGTGGCAGGCTTTTTTATAACGATATTTCCTGTTTCGTCTTCCTTGGTTTCCAGACCCAGCTTCTTGCCAAAATCTTTAACGAAGTTGGCCACCGCTTCTTCTTTTTTCGATGGTCTTGGAATTTGCGTTAATTCATAAAAGCTTTTCCAGAGTTTTTCCGGTTGTAATTTTTTGATTTCTTCACTCATTATCTTACTATTTTTTAAATGATATTTTAGCTGTTTAATTTGAACGGATAAAATTAATATAAATTTCCGAGGTGTTACTTTTCGCGCTCGTCGAGCTGCCTGAACTGGATGTAGCGCTGCTCGTAAAGCAGTGAAACAAACTTCGAAACCCGGTCTTCCACCTCTTCAACAGGTTTTTCTTCTTTGCGGTTCAGTTCTTCGCAGATTTCCTTCACATTTTTTTTGCCATCGATGGCCAGCCAGGTTTCGGTGCCTAATTTGTCGAGCTTGATTTTGAAGTAGTCTTTTCGCCATCCTGAAATAAAGAATTTGCGCATCCATTTTTTTTCAAACTTGGGCACGATAAGCTCCACCAGACCTTTTTCGTTGATTTCATGTTCGTGTCTCCGGTAAGGCACCAGGTCGAGTGTGTTGGTCTTTTTCAGGATTTTGCGGCGCTGAAATATGTTTAATCCCACTGTTTTCGTTTTGGTTTCTAAAACCCCGACATGAATACCGGAGTTAGTTTAATAATAAAAAATTGGGGCATTGTTTCCAATACCCCAATTCTGTTCTGTTAATCACAATTATTCAGACTTCTTTCCTCCAAAGTTGGCAGATTTCCTTAACGGGATTCTTACAAGGATAATTCCCAGAATCACGAAGAAAATAATGCTTACGAGGTATGAAGGATTATCGAACCTCCAGATGTTGATATTTCCGAAGGCCAGTCCGGCAAAGAGCAGTCCGATAAGCGCCTCGCCGGCAATCAATCCGGAAGCCAGCAGGATTCCGATGTTATTGGTCTTGGCTTTTCGTTCATCGCTGTGCCCGCGTTTCTTTTCATACATTTGCATGATTCCTTTGATGATACCACCAATGAAGATGGCAAAGGTCGTCTGCAACGGAAGATACATCCCGATAGAGACAAGCATCGGGCTTTTCACCTGCATCAGGATAAATCCAACGCCCATGAGCATGCCTGTGACGATGAGCGCCCAGGCCATCTTTCCGCCGATAATTCCCGAGGTGAGGATCGCCATTAGGCTGGCCTGCGGTGCGGGAAGCTCTTTACTTCCAAACCCGCCTTCGTAACCAAGCTGTTTACCCACGGCGATATCGCCTTCGTGGAGGATGACCAATGGGAGGAACAATACCGCAGCAGCGGCAATCACACCGATAACGTCACCAATCTGCATTTTCCAGGGTGTACCACCGAGGAAGTGCCCGGCTTTCAGGTCCTGGAGCATCTCTCCGGCCACGGCGGCTGATACGCAAACAATAGCTGCAACAGCCAGCGTAGAGGCAATACCGTCTTCGCCCTTGGCTCCGAGAATTAGCATCAGCAGGGCAGTAACCACTACTGTGGAGATGGTCAGACCACTAATGGGGTTGTTGCTTGAGCCAATAATCCCTACAAGGTAGCCCGAAACGGCAGCAAAGAAGAACCCGAAGATAATCATCACTACAGTAGCCAGCAGGGCCACGTATACTGAAGCTCCGAAAATAAGGGAAGTGATAAGGAAAGTGGCCACACCTGCCGCGGCAATCCCAATCATAATCCACAGGAAGCTAATGTCTTTTTCAGTACGATCCGTTATGCCGCCACCCTGAGCAGAAGCTTTCAGGTCGGCCACCGAGCGGCTGATTCCTTCGACGAGGCTCTTGCGCATGTTCCAAAGGGTGTAGGCCGTACCTACCAACATGCCGCCAATAGCGATGGGGCGGACGATGGTTTTCCATACTTCCACAATCTGGAACATGGGCTCGCTAACCGTTGCGCTTGCTGCGGCCATATCAGGAGCCAGGTTGTTGGCTACGAGATACTCGGCCCAAGCATTCAGGTCGATATGCGGCCCTACAAAGTAATAGATGATAGGCGTGAGCAGTCCCCATGCAATGATACCCCCACTAAAGTTGAGCGAAGCAAGCTTGGGGCCGATGATGTATCCCACGCCGATGTAGGCCGGCTTGAGGCCCGGACTACCGAGCAGGATGCCGCCCTTAGCCTGTATGGCCTGTCCGGCACCGGTGATAAACTGTGTTTTGAAAGCCACAACTTTTTCCCATACCGGGAGGAAAAGCCTGAACTCTCCCAATGTCTTCACTAAAGCACCAAGGCCCATCGCCCAGAAGAGGTATCCTGAGCCGCCACCGGTTTGTCCGGTTTTATGGATTTCGGCTGCGGCCTGCGATTCCGGAAATGGAAGTTCCGCATCGTTGACCATTACTCGGCGCAGCAGGGCCACAAACATAATACCGAGCACACCACCGGTGAGCATAATGAGCGCAGAAATGATGTAATGCCCCGGTGTGTAAAACTCAGGCCAGATGCCGCTGATGTAGAAGGCCGGCAGGGTAAAGATAGCTCCGGCAGCCACCGACTCACCAATAGAACCAACCGTACGCGTGAAATTTTCTTCGAGAATAGTGCCTTTCATTACCCGCAAAATTGCCATACCGATAACGGCGGCAGGGTAAGTGGCGGCAATCGTCATGCCGGCTTTCAGTCCGAGGTAGGCGTTGGCGGCCCCCAAAATAATCGCCAGGAATAACCCGATGATCAGTCCGCGGGCAGTAAATTCTGCCATCCGTGTTTCGGACGATACAAAGGGTATAAACTTTTGTTGATCTGCCATAAAATATAGTTTTTAGTAGTTTGAAAATTCGAATGGTCTAATTACGATAAAAATATCGACAAAGACAATGTTTGAGGGATATATTTTTGAACTGGTGGAGGAAGGGCGTTGGTAAAGGGTGTTTTATAAACCATTAATTCTATGAGAATAACACCCTCATTTATAGGGGTGAATAAATGGATCCGGCTTTTTGAAAATAGTGCGCTTTAGCGTACTTTCCATTTCCTGAATAGAAAAGGTTTTTTGTTCAATCCCTTCTGTCAGAAGGAAAGCACCAAATAGTAAAATTCAAACCACAAATAAATTTCAAAAGCCAATATTCGAAATCCAAAACAGTAGGGGCTGTTATGATTTTGAATTTTTTGATTATTGATGATTGTAGCTTATTTGATATTTGGGTTTTGTGATTTGTTATTTTTCTGGCTTTCTGGCAAGATGCATTTTTTACAATGTGTCAAAATTCAATCATAATTGACATGTATGGGTATTGTTGGTGTTGTTTTGATAAAAAATACTTTAATTGTCAAAAAATAGCTATATTTGACAAAAAAAGAGTTTTGATGTCAAAAGCGACCATACCATACGACAGGCTTAAGCCCTACAATAACCTTCCATTATTACCGCCAGATGATAAGCAGGTCATCACTATTGAAGTTTTAAAAGCCTTGAATAATGCGAACAAAGCCCTGGCAGAATTGAAAGGATTAGCAAGAAAACTACCAAATCAATCCATGCTCGTCAATACCATTGTCCTGAGAGAAGCAAAGGCCAGCTCAGAGATTGAGAATATTTTTACTACTGAGGATGAGCTTTATAAAACACTCACAGCAAACGAGTCAACAATTAGCGGAAGTGCGAAGGAAGTGCTGCGCTACAGGGAAGCGTTATGGAAAGGTTATAATGCGATTAGGGAAGAGGGAAAAATCACAAATAACACGTTGATAAAAATATACCGGGTTATAAAAAATGTGAATGATGGAATTCGCCCGCCACAAACGGAGACGATTATAAAGAAAAGAGGAAGTGGTTTGCTGAGTGGTGAAGTTATTTACACCCCGCCGAGAGGAGAACAGGTCATAGAGGAGAAGTTGAGTAACCTGACAGAATATATCAACGATGATGATAAATACGATTATGATCCGCTGATTAAATTGGCAGTTACGCATTATCAGTTTGAAGCAATCCATCCGTTTCGTGATGGAAATGGAAGGGTAGGACGAATTTTGAGTATTCTCTTAATGAATCAGAAACACTTGCTGGATACCCCGATTTTGTATCTGAGTGCCTATATTATTAAACGGAAAGATGATTATTACAGGCTTTTAAGTGAAGTTACCAGCCGCAGGCAATGGACAAAATGGATTATCTATATGTTGAAAGCGGTGGAAGAAACATCTATTTACACGATAAACAAAATAGAAGAAATTGACAGTTTGTTTGACAAAACTTTAAAACTTGTCGAAGCAAAGTTGCCGCATATAAGAAAAGAAGTAATTGAGAAACTGTTTGAGCAGCCTTATACAAGTCCGAAAAGGTTGTTGGACAAAAACTTGAAGAGCTTAAATACTGCAAAAAAATATTTGGGACAAATGGAAGAGTTAGGAATTTTAGTTCCGGAAAAAATAGGGAAAGAAGTGGTTTATTTGAATATAGATTTATACAATTTATTGTCAGAAACATAGAAGTGCGTAAACCATGAGAGCTATAGCCTATAAATCTGGCAATATCTGACTCAAAGCCTTTTGAAATGAATGCTGTAGTTTTTATTCAATCCCTTCAGGATTTTGGTGTTGCGGGCTGGCACTTTGTCCCCGCACTTCGTACGGGGTTATTCATGTTCATCGCTTTTCGCGATGGGGAGTGCGGTTGTTTATAAGGTAGCTCTTTTGTTTGGAGTAGGTTGTTTGAAGTGAAAGACCTTATTTATTTAATAACCTTAGTAGCTTTTTTACATCCTGTGGTTTTTTACCTTATTAGCTTATTTAATGGCGTTGATGGAATAAGGTAATAGTAGGCTGAGACGATGGCTGGTTACTAAGGTTTGATAAGGTA
>JAASSU010000214.1 GCA_021767705.1 Bacteroidota bacterium
ACTTCCCCGTGAAGCTTACTCACACCATTCACTTCCTGGCTGAGGTAGAGCCCCAGTGCGCTCATGGAGAATTTCTCTCCCTGGTCGTTTGGATTGGCTCGGCCCATGCCCATGAAGGTCTCCCAGCTGATATTCAGCCTGTCGGCGTAATGCGGCATGTAGCGGCGCATCAGGTCTTCATCGAAAGCGTCGTGACCTGCCGGAACGGGCGTGTGGGTAGTGTACAGACTGGTAGCCCTGACGATTTCCACCGCCTGGTAAAAGCGCAAGCGATGATCTCTCATAAGGCGATACAGGCGCTCCAGCCCGATAAAAGCGGCGTGCCCTTCGTTCAGGTGATAGATGGTGGTGTTGATGCCCAGCTTATCCAGCATCCTGATTCCGCCAATACCCAACAGAAACTCCTGCTTCAGGCGGTTTTCGTTATCGCCGCCATAAAGCTGGTGCGTAATAAAGCGATCGCCGGGAGTGTTGTTCTCTTCAATATCCGCGTCAAGCAAATACAGAGGCACACGGCCCACATCGAGGCGCCATACTTTGGCAATCACGTTCCTTCCCGGGAAGGCCAGGGATATTTTTACCCACTCGTCATTTTCATCGCGGACCGGTGTGAGCGGAAGGTGGGTAAACTTCTGCGGGATGTACTCGGCCTGCTGCTCTCCATGGCGGTTGATTTTCTGAATAAAATAGCCGTGACGGTAAAGCAGTCCCACGGCCACCATATTCACATTCGAGTCGCTGGCCTCTTTCAGGTAGTCGCCGGCCAGCATGCCCAAACCTCCGGAGTAGGTTTTGATGGTGTCGTGCAGGCCATACTCCATACTGAAATAAGCAATCGATCGGGAATCCTGGTTCTCTTTTTCTTTCATGTAGGCCTGGAACCTTGAGTACACGCTGTCGAGCTTTTTCAGGAAGTCATCGTTTTCTGCCAGCTCTTTCAACTGCTCATAGGATAACTCCTCAAGCAGGTGAATAGGGTTGTAAGCATATTTTTTCCAGAGCCCGTCAGCGATTGAACTGAAAAGCTGCTTAGCTTCATGATCCCACGACCACCAGATGTTGCGGGTCAGTTCCATTAGCTTATTCAACTTTTCAGGGATTTTTGGCTCAATCAGGATTTTATTCCACTGCGGAGGCACCACGCTTTTGTGGTCAAGCGTTGTGTTCAGGCGTGGCACCCTTTTGGTTTCGTACGACTTATACCTGTCGAGGGCTTTTTCGATGGCCTTGTCGTAGGTTTTGTAATAGAAAGAAATCAAATTCTCCCATAAAGCTATTCCGGCCAGTTCCCTGGAGTTGTTTCGGAGCTCTTCGGCCTTTTTTGCGCTGAGATTTGCCGTTTGCTCAATTTGCGAGGCAATATCTTTAACCACCTGCTGGTAGTTTTGCTCGTCTCTTTCCACTACCGTAATGCCTGGCGATTTATCCGGGTAACGCTCTTTCACCCACTGTCCCATTCCTGTTAAAGTAGTAGTGACCGTAGGCACATGGTAGGCCAGGCTTTCGAGTGGCGTATATCCCCATGGCTCGTAATAAGAGGGGAATACCGTAAGGTCAAATCCGGCAAGAAGCTCGTAATAAGTCTTGTTAATGAGCCCGTCATCCCCGTTAAGGTAAGCAGGCACAAAAACGATATGCACTTTTTCGCCCTTACCGTTTTTAAATTCTTTGGTGTTCAGGTTCGAAATAATGGGGTCGTGGCTGTTTTCTGCCAGCTTATGTGAGGAGATGTAAACCTTCTCCGAATCAGTGCTTTCTCCGCGAAAGCGTTCTAAAACTGTCCTCACGGGGCCTCTGTGGCCACCGGGGACAAGGATAAAACCCCAGATTTCTTTTGATTCTTTTTGCTTGAGTTCAAACAAAGAATCAATGAACACATCAATTCCTTTGTTGGTATACTCGTAGCGGCCACTGGTAGCAGCAAAAAATGCATCTTCAGAAGGCTTTACTGTGGTAACCGCTTCGGCAACTTTAGCTAAAGCAGAACGGGCCTCTTTGCGCATTTGCTGGTACTTCTCCTTTTCAGGAGCGAAAGCATCGTCAAATCCGTTTGGTGTGACATAATCCACCTCGCGACCAAAGAACGCTTTGCACTCCCTGGCGGTGATGTCGCTCACAGTGGTCAGCATGTCTGCATGCACAGCAGCGTTGCGCTCGAGCGAAAACTTGGATTTGATTCCCAGTCTTCCGGCCATTTCGAATGGGTTGTAAGACTCCATCTCGCTGTAGAGTTTCATGCCGTTTCCGGCGATAGAGCGTCCGAGCATGGTGGCGTGGGTGGTGAACACCGTTGCTGCCTGCGGGACGTTTTTGTTGAGGTACAGCAGGCCAAGGCCGGTCATCCATTCATGAAAATGAGCCGCAATGCGATCATTGGCGGCCACATTATACTCATAAAAATGCTCAATCACCTTTGCGGCCGCGTATCCAAACATGGCAGGCTCAATGTAATCCCAGCCTCCCTGCAACGAGTCAAGGTGGTAGCTTTCCCAGTATTCGGAGAAAATCTTGTTTTTCTGGGTGAAATACTGTGTAAAGTCAACGAGGATGACCACCGGCTTTCCGGCAATCTTCCAGCGACCTATGCGGATATTCAGCCCATCTTCCTGTGCTTTGGCGGTCCATTCGGGGAAGAGGTTTTTATCTTCTTCAAAATACGGATTGTTGCTGGTTTCTTTCCAGACTTCAGGTCCTATCATAATCAGATTATCATCGAGCAGGGATTTTAAGGTCTTGGCTTTTGTGGACAGGACCGTATAGATTCCGCCCACTTTGTTGCAGACTTCCCAACTGGTTTCAAAAAGATAATCCGGTTGATTCTTTATTTGCATATCTCGTGTCATTTTTATGTACTTCTTTTGATAGCGAAAGCGAAAAGTATAAACCTCTCGCTCTCAAATAAATGGTGAATTATAAGTAATTATTTATCATAATGTTCAAGCACGGCGTCAAGAATTTCCTGACGGGCGTTTTTCTTATCCGTGCTTGTTGGTTTTATCCCCTTATTGTGCTCCAGCTCCTGAACGGCTTTTTTCCCCATGGAGGAAGTTATTCTTTCCCGTAATGCTTTGTCGGTGTGTGCTAAAGCCATGTAAATGGTAGCCACCGGCATTCCACGTAAAACCTGTTTAAGAAGCGTTTTAGGAACGTTTTTCAAATCCCCGAAAGTATGAGGTTTGGATTGGTTGTTTGTTTTCTTTTTTGTTTTGACTGTTTGCTCTGAAGCTTTCGCTGATGGTGCTTCCGGGCAACGCTGCTCCACCCTTCTGATAAAATCGCTAAGCACATTCATGTAATTTATGAAGGCCTCGTAGGGCGAGTTGTAAGGGTTAAAGTAATGATGCACGGCGCCATCAGAAAACCACTTGGTGCACATGTAGTAAAAGTGATCGCTGGCTTGCAGCTTTTGCCAGTCGCTCATAAGATCTTCATCGCCGCAGTTGATAATTTTGTTTTCGAGTGCATAGAGCTTGTCGAAGGCTTCATCCTGCAGTTCATTCCCCAGCCATGCCGTCAAATCGCGCTCCTCATCAGCCCACGAAATGGGGTTTGGTACGTTGATGGCTGAAACAGGCTGCAGCTCTTGTGCCGCTTCAGCCGGAGTAGTAAATTTCAGGTTTTTGTCTTTGAGAATAGCTTCGGGAAGGGCTTTCATAAAATCAAAAATCCCGGTTTCCTTCCACTGGTGTTCACCAAAGGTTTCATAATCCATAAACAGGTTGACGACCTCATCTTCTTTTGGCAGTTCGTTGAGCCACGCCACAAATTTTTCGGCGGTAAGCGGCCATCCGGCCCACGACTGGTCAGAGAAACGGAAAGCAATGTCGTCGCTGAGGCGGAAGTTTTTGAGCAGCACTTTCAGCTTGGGGTTCAGGCTGTTCACATAAAGGTAATTCGGGCTCTTCCAACCCAGCACGTGGCGGGCCCCCTCGGTAAGCATGGTTTTGTATCCCATGTCATAAACCATTTGGCCAATTTCATCCGAATAAATGAGCTCCGTATTCCGGAAAGTAGTGGGCTCCTGGTTGAAAAGAGTTTTGATTTTCTGACGGTGCTGCTCTACCTGTCTTTTGAATTCTGATTTGCTCTTAAGTGAGGCCAGCGAGTGCGAGTAGGTTTCAGATAAAAACTCTACCTGTCCGGTCAGGGCCAGCTTTTGAAACGATTCAATAACTTTGGGATGGTAGTTCTCAAACTGCTCCAGCGCCATTCCTGAGATGGAATAGGCAATGCGGAAATCCTTTCCGTGCTTTTTTATGAGCTGCAACATCAGCTCGTTAGCCGGAAGGTATGACTTCTCGGCTACCTTGCTAACGATGTAGCGGTTCTGATGCTCGTCATAATAATCGTTCCTTCGGCCAATATCGAAAAAGCGATAGGTTCTGAGGCGATAAGGCTGATGCACCTGGAAATAAAAACAAACAGATTTCATATCTTAATTTTTTTGGCTGTTCAATACTTCTTCGTAAACTTTTTTCACCTTCAGGGCGGCGTTTTCCCATTTGAGGCTGTCGACCTCTTCTTTACCGTGGTCTTTAAACGACTTCGACAGTGCGCTGTAGTTGATGAGGCCGTAAATTTGATCGGCCAGCGCATCGATATCCCAGAAGTCCGCCTTGAGGGCATGTTTCAGGATTTCAGAAACTCCCGACTGTTTCGAGATAACCACCGGCACGTTGGAGCGCATGGCTTCGAGCGGCGAAATCCCGAAAGGTTCAGACACAGAGGGCATCACATACACATCGCTGAGGGCAAACATACGGTCCACGTCTTCGCCCCGCAAAAATCCTGTAAAGTGAAAGCGGTCGGAGATGCGCAGCTCGGCCACACGGCGGATGATCTTTTCGAGCATATCGCCTGAGCCGGCCATCACAAAGCGGACGTTTTTATCGCGCTGCAAGATCTTGTATGCGGCTTCCACAAAATACTCCGGACCTTTCTGATAGGTGATACGACCCAGGAAAGTAACGATTTTATCATCAGTGCCTTTAAAAGCTTCCGGGAGGTTTTTCTCTGAGGGAACCACGGCATTGTGAACCACGGTTATTTTGTCATCATCAATACCATATTTCTTTACCAGGATGTTTTTTGTAAGCTGGCTGACGGCAATGATTTTATCAGCGGCTTCAAAGCCTTTTTTCTCAATATCATAAACTACTGAATTTACATTCTGCTCTCCGGCGCGGTCAAATTCGGTGGCGTGGATATGCACGACCAATGGTTTTCCCGATACTTCTTTGGCTGCAATTCCCGAAGGGTAGGTCAGCCAGTCGTGCGCATGAATCAGGTCGTGTTCGGTGTCGCGGGCAATATTGGCTGCCACGATGGAGTAGCGCATAATTTCATCGATAAGGTTGGTGCCGTAGTTTCCTGAAAAGTCATACTTCCCGCTGAAATG
Organism: Bacteroidota bacterium; assembly: GCA_021767705.1. Taxonomy (GTDB): domain Bacteria; phylum Bacteroidota; class Bacteroidia; order Bacteroidales; family JAIPAH01; genus JAIPAH01. The sequence continues at coordinate 5,399 of JAASSU010000214.1, forward strand.
CTTGTTTTCTGATGCTTTGCCCGTCAGGCTTTCCTGGTCAACGATGTTGTAGTAGTCTTCCGGCGAAACATATGGAATGATTTTCGACCCCACTTCCACATAAGAAACGTAATCCCAATAGTTTTTCACCATTTTTTCAGTAAAGCTCACTTCCACATCGGAGGC
>JAASSU010000215.1 GCA_021767705.1 Bacteroidota bacterium
AACTTTTTGTTGGATTGCACGATTTTCAGCTTGTGATCCACTACCACCACACCGGCCGAAAGCTCCTGCAAAACAGCAGAAGTAGTCTCCAATGACTCCTGGCTCTTCTGCTGTTCCTCGCGAGCCTTGGCTTCCGACTCTTTTAAAGCTTTCTGGGTTTGAGACAACTTCTCATTGGTTTTCTTCAGGGTGGTGATATAATCCTTTTTGTTATTTAGTGAGTGCTGAATACACATATCGGTTTTAGCCAAGCCATTGGCCACCGACTCCGCAAAATCCCTGCACGAATCATAGCCACATGCACCGCAACCTGCACTGTGATCAGTATTTCCCTTACCTATCAGTTTCAGCACTTCCTGTACCTTTTCCTCGCGAGGCTTTGGCAGTCGCTGATCGTCCTTTTGGTATGACCGGCTGCAATCGAGTTTCATGTAGTGGTCGATATCTTTTTGCCAGCCTTTTTTATCAAAATCTTTCAGTCGCTTCCGCGAATAACTTGTCACCATAGAACGCCTGTAAATCGGATTGCCGTTAGGTGAAGTGCCCGGTCCCATCAGGCATCCCTTGCAGTAAAAAAGATTAAAATGATGCTTGATTTTATTGATCGATTCATCAAACGTCCTTACTGCATTCAAGGCAGGTTCTCCCCCATCCACGGTCAGCATTTCTGTAGTAAGCAGCTCATCCTTCAGCTCTCCGATTTCTTTAAAAGATTGGCTGATAGGGTAAAGAGAACCTTTATAGCCCAACGGAGGGTCAAAATCAGAATAATGCACCGATTTTTCATCAATACTAAACTCCTCAAATAATTCACGCAATTCCACGAAAGTGATCGTGGCATCAATTTTTCCTAATCCATCATAGCGTAGCGCATCTTTTTTCGCATCGATGCACGGTCCGATAAACACCGTGGAGAGATGCTCACCATACTTCTCCCGCACGATTTTTGCCATGGCCACCATAGGAGGTTCTATAGGTGCGAGGTTACCAATTAATTCAGGTTGGTATTTTTCAACGTAATCCACAATGGCCGGGCAGTTGGCCGAGATGAAGTATTTTCCCTGTTCTTTTTCGACCAGCTCTTTGTACTTCCGGGCAACGATATCCACTCCGAAAGAGGTTTCATTAACAAATTTAAATCCCAGTGCACGAATCATTTCCACAAATTTCCGGTAATCGGTGATGTCGTCAAACTCGCCGCTGATACTCGGATCAATCAGTGCGGCAGTGTCGCCTTGATCAATCAGCGATTTGACCAAATCCTTTTCGTTGCGGTAAACGATAGCTCCGGGGGCACATGCCCGCAAACAGTCGCCACAACCAATACACCTTTCCGGATTGATGTATGGATAATCCTGGTTCACCTTTACGGTGATGGCCTTTACAGGACATGCCCTCACGCAAGCATAACACAACTCACATTTCGACTCTATTATCTTTACTAACGGATTACTTGCTCTGTCCATCTGACATTATTTATGTTTTGCACAGAATCACGAAAAGTACTCATCAAGGATTGCACTTACCTGATTTTCGGATACGTTCTCATACATCTTATCATCCACCTTCATCACCGGCCCTTTATCGCAGTTACCGTAGCAATGAGCACCGTGAAAGTAAACCCTTTCGGTTAACTGACTTTTTTCGAGGTAGTTTTTTATCGCATGGAGCGTGCTTTTGTTGCCCCGCGAGAAGCAGGAACTACCCAGGCATATTGTTATTTCGTGTTCGTAAGCCATGCAAAATCTTTTATTCATCCAAAAATACAAAATATTGACAGCATCCGTTTACAATGTTATTTTGTTAACAAAAAGTAATGCTCGAGCGAACCTGCTATTAACCTCTGTATTTCTGTGAGTTAAGAAGACCTCCTGATCTTTCTTTATTTAAAATTCATATAAATTAAGCCCCTAGTGACGCTCTATTTCGTTTAATCCTCTTCTCTACACCATTGTTTCACAACCCCTTAAGAAGTCATCGAGCAACTTTACAATCATGTTAAAAATATCACACTGTTATTTTCCTAACACTAAAGTCCGATAATTTATATATTTGTCAAAATGAGATAAAACAGGCATTAATAAAATTGTTAAAGCACCTTCTGATTAAAGCACGAAGCAAAAAGTAAGGGACGCTCATCCGGGATCAGCATGCAGAACGAGGTTAAAGATATTTGAAAACAAGCTGAAAACTGACCCGGCAAACGATGCCAGAAAAAATTCCGGTTAAAACCATGGAAGAGAAACTACAAACGATCATCACATCTTATCCCAACAGCAAGAGGGAGGATTTGATTCCGATTCTTCAAAAAATCCAGGAAGAATTCAATTACCTTCCGCAGGAAGCTATCTATGCTGTTAGCAAAGAGCTGGAAATGCCCGCCAGTAAAGTATACAGCATCGCTTCCTTCTACAACCTTTTCCGTTTCCAGGCCATCGGTAAGTATCATATCAGGGTTTGTAACGGCACAGCCTGCCATCTGTCAAAATCGTCCGACCTGCTTCGCGAGATAAAAAAAGAACTAAAGATAGAGTCCGGCCATGCCACCAACAACGGACTTTTCAGCCTCGAAACCGTGCCCTGCATGGGGGCCTGTCACTTGTCGCCTGTTGTCAGAATTAACAACACTTACCACACAAAGGTAGACAGTGATCAAATCAAATCCATCATTGATGAAATAAAAAAGGAAGAAGACCTATGAGCACTGCAACAACTTCAAAAATAAACCTGGTGGAAGAGTTGCTCCTGAAAAACACCCTCGAAATTCCGGAGGATATTCAGCAGCACCTTCATAAACTTCAGCGCCAAACTGTTGAAAAGCCAGTGATCTATATTGGCAGTGGCACTTGCGGACAAGTGGCCGGGGCATCATCTATCCTTCATGAAGTAAAGAGCTACCTCAACGAAAATAATATTCAGGCGGAAGTGGTGGAGACAGGTTGTATTGGAATGTGCTGGGCCGAGCCTTTGATGGACATTCAGCTTCCCGGACGATCGCGCCTCAGTCATCAAAATGTCGCTCCGGAAAATGTTACCGACATTCTGGACGCCACTTTTAACTTTACGGTAGAAAGCTCAAAAGTACTCGGGCAATTTAAAAATGATTTTACGGAGCCCTGGGAAGGGATTTCTTTTGTGGAAGATGTTCCATTTTACAAAAACCAAACCCGCAGAATCCTGAAATATTGCGGAAAAATAAATCCTTACAACCTCGATGAGTACATCGCAAACGGGGGGTTCAGAGCACTCTCCGACACTTTGCTTTCTCAAACCCCGGCACAAATCAGGGACCAGGTGATAAAAAGCGGATTGAGAGGCCGCGGCGGTGGCGGTTACCTTACGGGAAAAAAGTGGGAAACGGCAGCGCTGAGCCAGGGCGACCAAAAGTACCTGATTTGTAACGCTGACGAAAGCGACCCGGGAGCATTTATGGACCGGGCCATCATCGAGGGAAACCCGCACCTGCTCATTGAAGGCATGGCCCTGGCCGCATACGCCACTGGCATCAGCAAAAGCTATGTCTACATCAGATCGTCTTACGAGCTTGCTGTGGAAAGGCTGCTTAAAGCAATCGATGACTGTAAGGAGGCCGGCTTGCTCGGGCATAATATCCTGAACAGCGGGTTTAATTTCACCATCCAACTGGCAACCAGCGCAGGCGCGTTCGTATGTGGTGAAGAAACCGCCCTGATAAACAGTATTGAAGGAAAGCGGGGAATTCCGCGACCCAGACCACCCTATCCTTCACAAAGAGGTTTGTTTAACAAGCCCACGGTGGTAAACAATGTAGAGACGCTATCAAATGTGCCCATGATTATCGGGTGGGGCGTTGATGAATTCAGGAGCCTGGGAACAAAAGAAAGCCCCGGAACAAAGGTTTTTTCCTTATCGGGAAAGATTAACAAACCCGGGCTCATCGAGGTTCCGATGGGCCATACCTTGAAGGAAATCATCCAGGATATTGCCGGAGGAATAAAAGACAGCAAGTCTTTTAAAGCCGCACAAATTGGAGGCCCTTCGGGAAGTTGCCTGGTTGAAGAAAACCTTCAAACGCCCATCGATTATGAATCCCTCAGCGACATCGATGCGATTATGGGTTCCGGCGGGTTGGTTGTGGCAGATGAAGATACCTGTATGGTCGACCTGTCGAAGTTTTTTATCGGATTTCTGAAAGATGCCAGTTGTGGAAAGTGCATCCCCTGTAGAGAAGGCACACACCGCATGCTCGAAATTCTTGAAGACATCACCCGAAAACCGCAGGACAGCAACCACAAGACCCTCGACAGGTTTAAAGGGGTGATGCAACTCGAGGAGCTGGGAAAAGTCATCAGCGAAACATCGCTTTGCGGTCTGGGACAAACCGCTCCCAAACCGGTCTTAAGTGCGCTGAAGTATTTCCGCGAAGAGTTTGAAGAGCATATCTACGAAAGAAAGTGCCGTGCAAACGTGTGCCGTGAGCTGCGGACCTATGAAATAGATCCGGAAGCGTGCACCGGATGCACCCTCTGCATGGTAAAATGTCCTGAAAAAGCCATCATCGGGGCTGCCAAACATCCGCACTTTATCATCGAAAGTAAATGCACCGGATGCGGTATCTGTATGGAGGTATGCAAGTTTGATGCAGTGAAGTTAAAATAAGCGTTATGTTGATTGACATTGAAGTAAACAACAAAATAATCAAAGCGAAAAAGGAAGAAACCATCCTTTCGGCCCTGCAGCGCAATGGCCTGCACGTCCCGACGCTTTGCTACATGAAAGGTCTTTTGCCTACGGGAGCATGCCGCATGTGCGTTGTGGAAGTGGAAGGAATGCCCGGGCTGGTTCCGGCGTGCTCCTACCCTATCAACGGATGGATGCGCATCAAGACACACTCGCCAAAAGTAATTACCGCACGTAAAACGAATGTGGAGCTCTTGCTTTCGAACCACCCCGACGATTGCCTTTACTGCATCCGCAACGGAAACTGCGAACTGCAGCACTTAGCAGAAGAGCTCAACGTGCACGACCGTAGATTTTTCGGGAGCAAGAAAAAACAAAAGATAGACAACAGCAGCCCGGCCATTATCCGCGACCCCGATAAATGTATCCTTTGCGGAAGATGTGTGCGCTACTGCGATGAGGTGCTCGATATTGCGGCTATCGAATTTATCAGGCGGGGAACCAATGCCACCGTGGGACCTGAGTTCAACAATGGCATCAACACTTCCACATGCATCAATTGCGGACAGTGCATCATGAACTGCCCTACGGGCGCCTTGCACGAAAGAACTTACCACAACAAAATCAGGAAGGCAATCCATAACCCTGAAAAACATGTTATCGCCATCTCAGACAGCGCAATGGCTGTTTCGCTGGGAGAAGAATTCGGGGTGAAATCCGGAAAAAATGTGTCTGGAAAACTGAATGCTGCTCTCAGGCTGGCAGGATTTAACGCCGTATTCGATACAGCCTTCGGCACTGATCTTTATCTGACAGAGTTAGCCAAAGAAATTCTTGACAGGAAAAACAGCGGAGAAACAACCACGCTCGTTTCAAACCACTGTCCGGCATGGATGAGACA
>JAASSU010000216.1 GCA_021767705.1 Bacteroidota bacterium
TACTTTCCTGATCTGGTTGAAAACCTTGCCCCTGTGGCCAGTCCGATGGTTGCCATGACCAGGGTGATGAAGAAAAAATATGGCGATGATATCAAAGTGGTATTCATCGGCCCCTGTGTGGCCAAGAAAGCGGAGTCGACCGAAACCGATCAGGAACTCACCTTTATCGAGTTGCGCGAGATGTTTGAAAAGAAAGGGATCCGTTCAGACAAGGTCGTGCCCTCCGATTTTGACCCTCCTCAAAGTGGCAAAGGGGCTATTTTTCCGGTAAGCAGAGGGTTACTTCAAAACATCAATGTAAAAGAAGATATTGATGATGGCCGGATGATTACCGCTGAGGGACGAAGGAACTTTAAAGAAGCCATTAACGAATTTGAAAACGGTGTGATTGACCAAAACCTGGAGCTGCTTTGCTGCGAAGGCTGCATCATGGGCCCGGGAACCAATACTTTTAACAGCAACAAATATGCCCGCAAGGTGCGTGTGAACGAGTATGTGAAGGACAAGCTTAAAAAACTGCACCGCAATCAGTGGGAAAAGGATATGGAGATCTATAGCTCCATAGATTTAAGCCAGACTTTTAAAAAAGCCGACCGCCGGATGTCTATGCCCTCACGTAAAGAAATTGATGATGTGCTGCTCCGCATAGGCAAAAAAACCCGGAAAGACCACTTGAATTGCGGCGCTTGCGGCTACCTCACCTGCGAAGAACATGCCATCGCCATCATCCAGGGGCTGGCCGAAACCGAAATGTGCCTGCCCTACTCTATCGAAAAGCTGCATGCATCGCTCGAAGATTTGAAAGTGAGTAACGACCAGCTTAACAGCGCCCGCGAAGCGCTTAAGCAACAGGAAAAGCTGGCGCACATGGGACAGCTTTCGGCAGGCATCGCGCATGAGTTGAACAATCCGCTGGGCGTAATCATCATGTACAGCAACATCCTGCTCGATGAGCTGGATCAGGACTCGGACTTCAGAGACGACCTGAAGCTTATCGTGGACCAATCGGACCGCTGCAAAAGCATCGTTGGTGGCCTGCTGAATTTTGCCCGCAAAAACCAGGTGAAGTTCGATAACATCAACCTGGTGGAGTTGGTGAACAAGAGCCTGAGCTCGGTCATCCTTCGAAAGAATGTGACCTTGAATACCCGCAACCGGCTCACCAACCCGATGGCAACCGTAGACATTGAACAGATGATCCAGGTGATTTCTAACCTGGCCAAGAATGCCATCGAGGCAATGCCCGACGGAGGAGAATTGACGGTGACCCTCGAGGATGAGCCTGAGACCATCAAAATTGATGTAGCCGACCAGGGGCAAGGCATCAGCAAAGAAAACCTCGAAAAGATTTTTGAACCTTTCTTTACTACGAAAGAAATAGGAAAAGGCACCGGCCTTGGACTAGCCACCATTTATGGCATTGTAAAAATGCATAAAGGCCAGATAAAAGTGGATTCGAACACAGATGCCACAAAAGGACCAACGGGGACAACTTTTACCATCACCCTGCCGCGGCATCCTGCTAAAGAAAATCAAGCACAAATAAAACAATAACAATGAATAGAAGAGATCAAACGATATTAATTGTGGATGACGATCAGGATTATCTGTTTCAACTGAAAATGACCGTGGAAGGCTTCGGCTACAACACCATTTCTGCCGACAGCCAAAAAGAGGCTGAGCGCATCATCGCCGGTATGAAGCCCGACCTGGCCATCCTCGACCTGATGATGGAAAACGAGGACAGTGGTTTTATACTGAGCTACAAGATGAAGAAAAAATATCCGGATGTGCCCATTATTATTGCCACAGCGGTAACCGCTGAAACGGGCATGTCGTTCAATGTCGACAGCGAGGAGGAGCAGCAGTGGATAAAAGCCGATCGCTTCCTCGATAAAGGGATTAAAAGAGAACAGCTCGAAAGCGAAATCAATAAACTAATCAATCAAGATTAAAAGTTATGTCAACGCTCAAGGTACTGGTGGTAGATGATGAACCCGGAATCCGTTCGGGGGTGTCACGAATTTTAAAAAACTTCAAGGTCGATTATCCGTTTATGGATGAGCATATCGAATTCAATGTGCTGGAGGCATCCAGTGGTGAGGAGGCCCTTGATATTATTACCGGCCAGGCTCCTGAGATTATATTGCTTGACAACAAGCTTCCGGGAATTCAGGGGATTGACGTGCTGGAAACCCTGAAAAAGAAGCAGATCAAAAGCATTGTGGTAATGATCACCTCTTACGCTTCGCTTGAGCTGGCCGTTAAAGCCACCAAAGACGGTGCCTACGACTTTATCCCAAAGCCTTTTACACCCCAAGAGCTGCGCTCGTCGATTGAAACCATCACCAAGCATGTGTTTTTGAAACAGATGACCAGCAAGCTGAATACGGAAGGGCGACAAATCAGGTTCCAGTTTCTGTCGGTGCTTTCGCACGAACTTAAATCGCCTATCAATGCCATTGAAGGCTACATTGATATGCTGCAAAACCGTCAGTTTGGCGACAACCTGCAGGAATATGATCAGATTTTGGAGCGCACCATGAAACGTGTGAAAGGCATGCGCACGTTGATTATGGATATGCTGGACCTGACCAAAATGGAAACCGGAAAAGCACGTAGAAATGTCAAAACTTTTAATATCCTCGATTCTGTCTACGCCGCCCTGGACGCTATGCAACCCTACGCCATTCAGAAGGACGTTTCCATACATGTGAACAGTCCCGAGAAGATAGAAATCAAAGGCGATGCAGAGGAGTTTACAATCATCCTGAACAACCTGATATCGAACGGAATAAAGTATAACAAAGAAAAAGGCCGTGTGGATATAAACCTCTCAGAAAAGGATGAGCAGGTGAAAATCCAGGTGGTGGATACCGGAATTGGCATGGAGGAAGAAGAAACAAAAAAGCTTTTCCAGGATTTTGTGCGCATCAAAAACGAAAAAACAAAAAATATTTCAGGAAGCGGACTCGGGCTGTCCATCGTTAAAAAGTTAACAGATTCCTACAATGGAAGCATTGAAATTTGGAGTAAACCCGATGAAGGTAGTACCTTTACACTCTGTTTTCCTAAACATTACGACAAATAAACATATATATAGACGATTACGTATATTCTGATTATTTTTGCAGTAGATACGTGATGACGGAGAGGAAGAACCAAAAATGAAACTGAATTAAGAAAAATGAAAAAATTACCTGATAAAACCGTAGAGCGCCTAAGCCAGTATCGCCGCTCACTGCTCAATTGCCTTGCTAACGGAAAGAAATACATTTTCTCGCATGAAATAGCAAACCTTCATCACATAACGCCTGTGCAGGTGCGCCGCGACATCATGCTTATCGGATACACCGGCACCCTGCGAAAAGGCTACGACATTAAAGATCTTATCGATTTAATCGGTGAAATCATAGACAGCGAAACCGGACAAAATGTGGCGATAATCGGTCTTGGTAACCTTGGGCGTGCCCTGGTAACCTACCTTAGCGGGAAAAGATCAAAGCTGATGATTAAAGCTTCTTTCGATATCAATCCCGAAAAGGTGGATAGGGTTTACGGGGGTGTAAAATGCTATCACATTGATAAAATTGATGACATCGTGAAAAACGAAAACATCAGCATCGCCATCATAACCACACCGGCCGAGGAAACGCAAAAAATTTCGGAGATGCTGGTTAAAGCCGGAATCAAAGGTATTTTGAACTACACCCCGAAAGCTATCAACGTTCCCGATCATGTGTACCTTGAGGAATACGACATGATTACTTCACTTGAAAAAGTGGCCTTTTTCGTAAAGAAAAACAGTTTATCTGATTAACTTCGCGAAAATTTTCCTTTGTGAGAGTATTTAACAATTTAGACGATATAAACGGCATAAAGAATCCCGTGGTCACCACGGGATCTTTTGATGGTGTGCACGTGGGGCACACCATGATTATTAATCGCATTAACCGCCTTGCCAGGGAAATCGACGGTGAATCGGTGCTTATTACTTTTTTTCCGCACCCACGTAAAGTGCTTTTCCCCGAATCTTCAGGAAAAGGATTAAAACTCATCAACTCGCAGCGCGAAAAAATCAACCTGCTCGAGCGCACCGGACTCGACAACCTGGTGATCATCAATTTCACCCTCGGGTTTTCGAAAACCACCTCAGATGAGTTTGTCGAAAAAATCCTGGTAGATAAAATCGGGGCAAAGAAAGTGGTCATTGGCTTCAACCACCATTTCGGAAACAACCGCGAAGGCGATTTTAATAAACTTTATGAGCAAGGTAAGAAGTTTGGATTTACGGTAGAAGAAATTCCTGAGCAAGAGCTGCACAACGAAACCGTCAGCTCTACAAAAATCCGCGATGCATTGCAAAAGGGCGATATCCAGAAAGCCAATGCCTATCTCGACCATCGCTATGTGATCACTGGCGAACTCCGCAGAATAAACCCCGCAGAGGGTTACCGCCAGATGGAGTGGTACAGAACGGCAATCGAAGAAGATTGCAAGCTGGTTCCGCCCCCGGGACTGTATGCCGTATGCACTTTTTTTAAAGGGCAGCAATACAAAGGGATGGCCGAAATCAATGAAAACAATGAAATGATTCTGGGTTGCAACCATAACAAGAACGTTATCGTTCACTTTTTCGATATGGAAGAATCCCTTCACGGGAGGATTACTACGATCCTTTTCGCTAAGCGCACAGGCGATGTTCCGGACATCAAGGATGTAAAAAAGCAGCAAAGCAAACTGCAGAACACGAAAAACCTGATTGAAGAAATGATCTATTAATGGCAGAAAAACCTCCGATAGAAGTTATCTTTTTAGGCACAGGCACCAGCACCGGTGTTCCGGTGTTGGCCTGCAATTGCGAGGTTTGCACGTCAGCCGACCATCGCGACCACCGCAGTCGTACTTCGGCGATGGTTTCTGTGGATGGAAAAAACCTGGTGATTGACTGCGGCCCCGATTTCAGGATGCAAATGCTCGAAAACAAAATCGAAGATATCGACGCTATCCTGTTTACGCACGGCCACCGCGACCATACCGCCGGGCTCGACGATATAAGGGGTTTCAATTTTATCCTGAACAAACGCATCGATGTTTATGGTTCGGATGAAGTTTTCTCTGCACTCTCAGAACAATTTCCGTATATTTTTAATGAAACCAAATACCTCGGTGCCCCAAAAATAAACGAGCACCGCATTTCGCTGGAAAAGTTTGATGTGCATGGTGTGCCGGTTATTCCCATCCAGACATGGCATCATAAAATGGAAGTTATCGCTTTCAGGATTTACAATTTCACTTACATCACTGACGCCAGCCTGATTACTCCCGAAGAGAAGGAAAAGATAAAAGGATCAAAAGTCCTGGTGATAAACACCTTACGGAAGTCCTACCACATCTCACACTTTTCCCTGCCCGAGGCGCTCAAAATCATTGAAGAAATCAATCCCGAAAGAGCCTATCTAACACATATGAGTCATTTCATTGGAAAGCATGAGGATATTGAAAAAGAGCTCCCTGAAAATGTCCACCTCGCATACGATGGACTAAA
>JAASSU010000217.1 GCA_021767705.1 Bacteroidota bacterium
CAAATCGGAAATAAAGAGGGCCTTTCCACGAATTACATGATTTTTTCATACCTGATGACCGAGTTGAAAAAATACGATAGCGCGTGGTATTATATCCGGAAGCTTGATACTTTGGCGCAGGAGCAACCCAACCCTTCCATTGTTCAGGGGTATTATTCCACACTGTATAATTATTACAATCAACGCGAAGAATATGAACAAGCCCTGGACACATACATCAAGTTAACAGATATTTACGATAGCGTTAGAGATGCACAGAACGAAGAAAAAATAGCGAACCTTACGGCGGTCACCCAGGAAAGGGAGCGACAGAAAGAAAATGAAATTCTGAAGGAGCAAAAAGAACAGCTTAAGAATTCTATTTACCTCATTGGCGTCCTTTCTCTACTGATGATCTCTGCCGTAATCTATGCTTTTGTTGTCCAGCGAAAGGCAACAAACCGCATCAAGCAGCAAAATGAGCAGTTGAGAAACAGCAAAAGAGAGCTGACGCACAAAAATGCGGAGCTTAACCAGTCACGAAAAATGCTTGAACAGGTCAATAAAGACAGGAACCAACTGTTTTCGATTATCTCGCACGATTTGCGAAGTCCGTTTAATTCTTTATTAGGGTTCTCAGAAATGTTAATTGAAGAAACCGAAGATGAAGATGCTGACCGGGAGTCGATTGTGATGATGTCTCAGAATATCTATGCTTCATCAATGCAGCTTTTCGAGCTGATACAAAACCTGCTTGAATGGGCAAACAAAGAACGGGGCAAAATAGAATTTCATCCCGAAGAAATTATTCTTCATAGAGTAGCACAGGATAACATTAAGCTAGCCAGACAATCGGCACAACTCAAGGAGGTAAAAATCCATAACCAGATCGATAAGCATGTGATGATTGAGGGTGATATCAATATGCTAAACACCATCATGCGTAACCTTATTTTTAATTCGGTTAAGTTTACTCCAAAAAACGGCAACATAAAAATATTTACGCGCTATAAAGCAAACTATGTGACCATTAGTATTGAGGATAACGGCATAGGTATGTCAGAGGCTGATCGAAATAAAATCCTGCATAGTGAGGAAACTTTTACCCGTAAGGGCACAGAAAATGAAAAAGGTGCAGGGTTGGGCCTGGTTTTGACAAAGGATTTCATAAAAAGGCATCAAGGATCTTTTGATATCACTACTAAAGAGGGAGAGGGTACAACTTTCCATATTACACTTCCTATTAAGCAGAATTCATAATCATGCAGAGCGCTTCCACAGCTTCTGCATGGTATAATTTTTGAACATTTAGATCTGGATATTTGTCAAATTACAGGCTATATTTATTGTCGTAACACAATCAGGTTTTGCCTGGAAAAGTTGTGGGTAGTCATTCAGGAATTCACATGTTTTAGAAAAAAAGTACGAAATAAAAACGTCAAAGATAGTTTTATACAGATGAAAACATTTGTGCACGCCGTCAGAAATAGTATGTTGTTTTTCATGCTGTTAGTCTCCCTGAAAGGGGGTGCTCAGTATTTTGGACAGAATAAAGTGAATTATGAAAAGTTTCACTTTATGAAAAACAACACCCAGCATTTTGATATTTATAATTATCTGGGCAACGATACCTTGGTGCAACGTCTCAGTAACCAGGCCGAAAAGTGGTATCTGCGTCATAACGCAATTTTCGGAGATACCATCGAATCGAACCCGCTGATTTTTTATAACAATAAGGCCGACTTTAAACAAACCAATGTGATATCTGGGAATATAGGAGTTGGAACCGGAGGTGTGACCGAAGGTTTCAGGCGCCGTGTAATTATGCCGATGATGAATTCCAATAAGGAAACCGATCACGTGCTGGGACACGAGCTGGTGCACGTGTTTCAGTATTACATGTTCCAGTCGGAAGACAGTATCAGCTATCAAAACCTTCAGAATGTCCCTTTATGGATGGTTGAAGGTCTGGCCGAGTATTTATCCATCGGAACAAAAGACAACCAAACAGCGATGTGGATGCGCGATGCAGTCATCACGGATGATGTGCCATCCATTAAAGATATGACCCGCCGGATGAATGAGTATTTTCCCTACCGCTATGGACATGCATTTTGGGCTTTCCTTACCGGGAAGTATGGCGATGGGGTCATCCGTCCGTTTTTTTATAATACCGCCAAATACGGAATGGATCGCGCCTCGAAAAACCTTTTCGGGATGGAAACAGACAGCTTATCAAAGCTATGGAAGCAATCCGTTAAGGAGACATACAAGCCATATATTGCCGACTCGTCCTTTAGCTTGGGTGAGCGGCTATTTGATCGTGACGCTTTTGGCGACCTGAACCTGGCCCCGGTATTGAGCCCTGATGGCAAATATGTCACGTTTCTGTCTAACAAGAATGTGATCTCTATCGATATGCTGATGGCCCGTGTGGATAACGGGCAGGTGGTGAAAAAGCTAACCGGCGCCGTCTCGCAGTCGCACATCGATGATTTTAACTATATCGAATCGGCCGGAAGCTGGTCGCCCGATGGAAAAAGGTATGTAGTGACTTCCTTTACAAAAGGAAGAAATAACCTCATTATCATTTCATTGGATGGAGCCAGGGTAGTGAAAGATATCAAAATCGATGGTATTGAGTCTTTCGATAACCCCGAATGGTCGCCCGATGGAAGGTATATTGCTTTTTCAGGATTGGTCAATGGCGTTTCAGACTTATACTTATATGATCTGAAGGATGATAAAACGATACAGCTGACAGATGATACATATTCTGACCTGCAGCCGGCATGGTCTTCTGACGCGAAAAAGATCGTATTTATCTCCGATCGGGGTCCGGAGACGGATTTTGACCGGCAGATTTTCAGTGAGTACAGGATATCGGTGTATGATATGGAAAGTGAGAATGTCAAAGTCTACCAGGATTTGTTTCCTGAATCAGAGGTTTTTAGTCCGTATTTTGCAGAAAACGACCAATCCATTTATTTCCTGGCGCATGCAGACGGTTACAGAAACCTCTACAAATACAACACGCAGAAAGACAGTGTTTACCGGTTGACAACCTTTGCCACCGGAATTGCTGGAATCACAGATCTGGCGCCGGCCTTCAGTGTTAATACTAAAACCGATCAAATCGTGTATACCCTTTATGGCGATGATGGCTACCACATGTATTTGGCCGATATCAGCGATTTTGAGGAAGAACCTGTTTCGAAGTTTTTGCGCGACCCTTCTCCTGAAATGCTTCCGCCAAAGGATCGTTTGATGAATATCGTGCAGCACAACCTTCAAAAGCACCCTCAAACCGAAGACAGCACGATTACGCAAACACCTTACAAACCCAAATTTGAGCTCGAGTACATCGGCAGCAGTGGGATAGGGGTAGCAACCGGCTATTATGATACTTATGCCTCAGGGGGCGTAAATGCAATATTCGGAGACTTGCTGAAGCGCCACCAGCTTTACACGATGGTGATGATGCAGGGAGAGATTTACGATATTGGCGGGGGAGCCACCTATATTAACCGCCAATCGCGCTTTAACTGGGGAGGCTCCTATTACCATATCCCTTACCGGTATTCTTATTACCGGTTAAACAACTCGATTTACGATCCCGACCCGGTGGACTCTATCACTATCGTGAACCAGCGGATTTTCCAGGACCGGCTATCGGTTTTCGGGCAGTATCCCTTTTCAAAGAAAATTAGGGTAGAGGCCGGAGGATACCTTACAAGGTACGGGTATCGTGTTGATTTGATAAAAAACTTCTATGTCAACGGGCTCTACAGCTTCAGGAAGGACGAGCGGGGAGATGCTCCGGATCCGCTGTGGATTCAAAAAGTGTATACGGCTTTTGTGGGCGATGATGTGGATTATGGGGTGACCTCGCCGCTTGATGGGTACAGGTTCCGCTTGCAGATTGATCAATCATTTACAGATATCCAGCAGTTTACCACGCTGGTAGACTTAAGGAGGTATTTCTACACAAACCCACTCAGCCTGGGGTTCAGGCTTTTCCATTATGCCCGTTATGGGCAGGATGCCAACTCGCTGTACCCGCTTTACCTCGGGGATAATTATTTTATCAGGGGCTATTCCTACAGCTCTTTTAATCAAAATTACTCGGTGGATGAAAACAGTTTCAACCCAAACAGTATTGCCGGCTCTAAAATGGCGCTGTTCAACGCCGAAGTCAGGCTCCCATTCTCCGGACCTGAGAGGTTATCGGTGATCAAATCGAATTATCTCTATTCTGATTTGGTCTTGTTTGCCGATGGCGGGTTTGCCACCGAAGATTACGATAACCTGAATTGGGGATGGCAGCCGGATTTCTCTACTGAGCAAAATCAGAATGTGAGTAACGTGGTTTTCAGTGCCGGACTGGCATGGCGGATCAATCTTTTCGGCTATGCAATTTTAGAACCCTATGTGGCCAGGCCTTTTCAGCGGACTGACAAAACATGGGTGTTTGGGCTATTTATAAAAGGAATGGATTGGTAGCACAGTTTTTGGTTTAGCCTGATCTTCGTAATTTTGCGCCAAAATTAAAGGCATGGCATCAAAAAAGCATCCCGGCAAAGGCAAAAGGGTAGCAATACTAACGGGTGGTGGAGATACACCTGCTTTAAACTCCAGTATTAAAGCCATCAGGGATCAGGCTGTATCGATCGGCTATGAAGTGGCCGGTGTAAGAAGGGGATGGGCCGGATTGCTGGGGGAAGGTGATTTGGTCGATATCACTAATGCCAAACTTGAATCGCTTTATGGAGGAACAGTCTTACGTTCCAGCCGCACAAACCCTTTCAAGGGCGATAATCCACATAAGGCGCAGCTGCTTCATAATTTGAATGCTTATGCTATTGATTTATTGGTTGTTATCGGAGGAGATGACACGATTAGTGCAGCCAGTAGGCTTCACCGCGATGAGGGGTTTCCGGTAATTGCCTTTCCGAAGACAATTGATAATGATCTACGCACGGGCACGTCTCTGGCAATGCAGTCAGGCTCCAAGGAAGTGGTTCTGTGTCCGGGATTTCCCACTGCCGTGGATGCGGTTTGTGATTATACGAACAGGCTCAAAACCTATGCCCTCTCGCACGAGCGCGTGTTGGTGGTCGAAATTATGGGCAGGGATGCCGGATGGCTCGCCGCCTCTGCTGCTGCGGCAGGTGCTGATTTTGTGCTGGTTCCGGAAGTGGAAATGAATGCGGAGAGGAGGGAAGACTTTATCGAAAAAGTAAAGCAAGCCTACAACACATCTCAACATGGATTCCTCACCATAGCTGTGGCTGAAGGCGTGAAATGGTATAACCCGAAAACACAAACAACCGCGGTAGTGCATGCCGGTAGCGGGATGGATGATTTTGGTCATCAGAATTTTGGTGGAGTATCAGGTTTGATAGCAGATGACCTGAAAAATGCAACAGGTTTTCCGGCAAAAGGAGTGGTAAGCGGGTTTTATGCCCGTGCAGGCAACTGTAGTTCTATAGATCAAAAACTCACTGAGATCCTTGCTGCTCGGCTAAAGGAAATGATACTCAATGCTGATTTTGGTAAAATGCCTG
>JAASSU010000218.1 GCA_021767705.1 Bacteroidota bacterium
CCGCTGGTGGCGGGATTTCCCAGCTTCAGGGTGAAGATGCTGATGGATAGGCTTATCCCTTTGGTGCATCCCTACATCCTGCTGGTTAATAACGAATGCCACCACGTGAAACGCTATGAAAAGTATCCTGACCTTGGTTTCATCCTGCAAAAGGAAAAAGAAACCACCGCCAATGATTTGAAAATTCTGGAAGACATGTTCGAACGGCTCTCACTGAATTTTCATGCCGATGTAAAGTTTATTCGTACCAAGGATCACCACACCTCAGAAAGTATCGCCCATGAGATTAGCAGTATTTAACGGATCGCCGCGTAAAAAGTCCGGGAACACCCAACTTCTGCTCGACAGGTTTGTGGAGGGTTACAAAACAGTAAATCCGGATGTTGTTTTTGGTGCTTACCTTAAAGACATGCAGAAGGCTGAAGAAAATGTCAAGACCTTTCAGGAGGCCGATATCATAATCATCGGTTTTCCGCTCTACATCGATGCCATGCCCGGGGTGGTGAAGTACTTTTTCGAAAAGCTGTGGTATGAAAAGCCATTTGGTAAAAAGCTTGGATTCATTGTCCAGTCAGGATTTCCTGAAGCCATTCATTCCACTTTCGTGGAGAAATATTTAGAGGCTTTTGCAGGAAACCTGGGTTGCGAATACCTCGGTACGGTCATCAAAGGGGGAGGAGAGGCCATTCGTTATACGCCTGAAAAGCGCAACCGAAAGCTTTTTGAACAGTTCAGGGAGCTGGGAAAAAGTCTGGCGCAAAACCAACAGTTCGATCAAGTGATTGTTAAAGAGCTCAGAAAGCCTTACGTTTTTTCTCCGCCAGTACGTGTTATCTTCAGACTCCTCAGGCCCACCGGTATATTTGATACTTTTTGGAACAGGGAGTTGAAGAAAAACAAAGCGTATGAAAAGCGGTATGACGCGCCGTATGCCGGTAGTTAACTTCATAAGTTTTATAACCGTTGTTTTTATTGATGATTGATTCTCAAGAGCCATTTTTTTTGATCTGGTTATTGCGGGCAGAATGTATCTCAATGTTCAATCCTTTCAGGATTTTTAGAGGAGTAAGTGCTTATTATTCCCCGCATTTACATGCAGGGTTAATCCTGTTTATCACCTTCGGTGATGGCTTCAGGAAAAAGGAATTTGAAAATAATCCATGAAATGGATTAAACAGCAATAACCGCGGGTGAAACCCGTGGATAAGGGTGATATTTTACCTTTCTTACAACCCTTAAAAGGGTTGAACTTGATGAATCAAATCAGAAAGAAAAACGTTAACTTGAGCAAGAGCCAGGCTCATTCACTTTTAAACGACAGCAATTCCAGCTTTTCTCCATCAAAAACGGCGTAAGAGAAATAATTGATCCAGTCGCCGAGCAGCACAAATGTAGCTCCTTCATCCATTTCTGATTTGCGCATCAGGTGGTTGTGTCCAAAGATGAAATAATCGACTTCCGGATATCCCTTTTTCATCTGTTTGGCGTAGTGCCAGAGCGGCAGGTCTTCATTTTTACGATCATACCCTTCCTTGTGTTCGCGGGCGATATTCGCCAGCCGGCTGCGGCGCGAAAAGAACAGTCCGAGGCGTGTGCCCCAATCCGGATGAATCCACCGGAAAAGCCACTGATTCAGCGGGAATTCAAACACCTTTTTCAGGAATTTATAGCCTGTGTCTCCGGGGCCCAGTCCGTCGCCATGTGTAAGGTGAAAAGTCTTGTTGTTAAACTTTTTCAGGATGGGTTTACGATAAAGTTTTACACCACACTCTTTTTCAAGGTAATCGAAAGCCCAGATGTCGTGATTGCCCCTGAAAACAGTGACCGGGATACCAGCATCCGTAATTTCTGTTATCTTGCCCAAAAAACGGACGTAACCCTTCGGAACAGCCGTTTTATACTCGAACCAGAAATCAAAGAGATCGCCCATCAGGTAAATCTCGTGGGCATCGGCTTTGACTATCTCCAGCCACTTAACCAGCCTTTTCTCCCTTTCCAGGCTGCTGGCATAGTCGGGAATGCCAAGGTGAAAGTCTGAAGCAAAGTAGACTTTTTTTCCGGAAGGTATTTGCGTGTGTTCTGTTTTCAAGCGCTGACTGGTTTGATTTGCAGGCAAAAATAGAAAAAAATCACCGCTTACTTAGATGCTCTTTTATTTCTTCAACATCGGATGTGCGCAGCAGAATCTCATGGTTTTGGTTTAACAGCAAAAAGAGTGGCGTGCTGTCCACTCCGTATAATTTAGCTGAAGACGCTTCAAGCCCGTTGGGATCGCTCACATGGAAAACATCCGGGTGATCCGAAATGGAGTTTTTCCATCTTGCAGGGTTTGGGTGCAAGGAAACGGCGTAAATGGTTGTTTCTGTATGATTTTCAGATACGAACGCTGTAATATTTTTTAGTGCCCTTGTAGAAATGCTGTTTTCCAGGTCCCAAAATGCAAGCACTTTGTTGTTTGATTCCAGGTTGTGAAGAGCGACCATTTTCTCCTCTTTATCCGGCAAACGGATATCTGGGGCAGGTTTCCCTTCTGAGGTGCTTTCAGCTTTTTCCTCCCTTAACCTGATTTGCCTGAGAACAGGTTTAGTTTTGTCGATAAAGTCTTTGGCAATTTCATTTTTCGGATATTCCTTTTGTAATTCACTGATAACACTGTCGTAAATATTTGTAAACTGTGCCACAGGAAAAAGCTTGTCCTGGCCAAAGACCTGCTGAAGGATCAGTGTGTTAGCCAGTGCTCCGTAATCTCTCCTGATAAGGGAGAGGCCGGTTTTTTGAAGTGCGGCCTTGTTTTCCTCCATGGCCACCAGCGCTTTTTTGCGGATTTCTGCAAAGTTACCCTTGTTGGTGCTCTGATAAATCCTTTTCATATGTTGCCTCATGCTGATGTCGCTCTTGTTCAGCGCCCTGTTGAGGGTGAACAATCTCTGCGACTCTTCCGAGCCTTTGATTTCATATCCTGTGACAAAACGATCGGTGATGATCAGCTTGGCGGCCTCCTCCGGCCCCAAAGACACCGGCGCTTTAAAGGTACGCCCGGGGATATCCACCAGGTAAATCATCCGTTGCTCAGTGTCAGGCAAAAACATTGCGGGCTCTTTAGTAGCAGGCTTTAACCGTTTCACAGTATTCCCTTCAAGGTCTTTGATAACCACTGGAGCATTAAGGATTCGCTCGGAATGGATTTCCAGCGATGGTTTTTGGGTCGGCGAAAAAAAATCGCAGGAGGCCATAAATGCCACAAGCAGGGAAATAACAACAAGTTTTTTCATAAACAGCAGATTAAAATCAGACCTTTTTTATCAACTCAGAAATGATTGTCCGGGCCAGTGGCTCAGCAGTGGCAGCGGCTTCCAGCACTTCGTCATGAGAAATCTCAACAATCTTTCCTTCCACTCCGAGGTCGGTAATCAGAGAAATCGCAAACACTTTCATATCCATGTGGCGGGCCACAATAGCTTCCGGAATGGTTGACATACCAACAGTGTCAGCCCCTATTGTCCTGATGTAGCGATATTCTGCCGGCGTTTCGAAGGTGGGCCCCGATACAGCAGCATAAATCCCGGTTTGGTACCTTATCTTGTGGTGACGAGCAATTTTTTTGGCTTCGCGGATAAGGCCTTCGTCATAAACCTCGCTCATATCAGGAAAGCGTGGGCCAAGCTCGTCGATGTTTTTCCCTCTTAAAGGATTGTCGGGCATCAGGTTGATATGATCCTTGATAATCATGATGTCACCAACCTCAAAATCGGGATGCAATCCGCCGGAGGCATTAGAAAGGAACAATGTTTCCACTCCCAGCCATTTCATCACCCGGATGGGGAACGTCAGCTCTTCCATCGTATAGCCTTCGTAGTAGTGAAAACGGCCCTGCATGGCCACAATGTTTACTCCCGATAAGGTTCCGAAAAGAAGTTTTCCCTGGTGCCCTTTAACTGTGGATGTGGGAAAATTGGGGATGTCGGCATAGTTGAATTCGTTTTCAACCTTTATCTCATCGCTTAATTTGTTTAACCCTGTTCCCAGGATGATACCAACGGAGGGCTTCAGATTGGTTCTTCCACTGAGGTAGCTACTGGTTTCTTTTATTTTCTTTAACATATTCGAGAATTCTTCGATCAAACTTTTGTTTTTGTCCTTTATGGAAAACGACTTCCACAGGAATAAAGTACAAAGGTAAATCTTTTAAAATTTCATGACCATCAGCCGACCGGATTCGGGTGGCATCCTTTTCGGTAGTGATAATGATCTTGCTCTTTGCGAAGATATTATCGTAGGCCTCTTTAATTTTCTCGAAGTTTGCTTTTTTGTATCGAAAATGATCAGGGTAGTTAAATTTTATAAGCTCATTGCAATGCGGCGTAAGCTTTTCTTCCAACGGATAAGGGTTTGCAATGCCCGTTACCATAATGATGCTGCTGTATTTTTTTAAAGCCTTTGGGGGTTCGGATGCATTAAAAACATGGTGTAGTTGTCCATATTTGTACTTGGTAAAAAATAACGACTGATGCTCCTTTAGTTTGAGGTTTTCCTGAAATCTCCGGATGGTAAAAGGAGTCAGAACCGGTGGACATTTGCTCACTATAATGATATCTGCCTTATTGGCTCTGTAGGTGTGCTCTCTGAGCCTCCCCGTGGGCATCAGGTAATCATCAAAGTAAGGATTGTGATAATCGGTGATCAGAATGGAGAACCCCGGTTTGACAGCACGGTGCTGAAAAGCATCATCCAGGAGGATCACATCTGTGTACGGATCGATCTCCATGATTTTCCTGACTCCGCGGGGTCGCTTTTCGTCTACGGCGATGGTTTGCTTTCTGAACTTGTGCTTAAACTGCGCCGGCTCGTCACCCACTTCATCGGCGGTGGCATGCTGTTTAGCCAACCTGAAACCCTTGGTTTTCCTTTTATAACCGCGGCTAAGTGTGGCCACTGAATATTCTTTTTTCAAAAGTCTTATGAGATATTCTATATGCGGGCTTTTTCCGGAACCGCCCACGGCCAGGTTACCAACAACAATAGTAGGCACATCAAACGTTTGTGATTTTAAAATACCCAAGTCGTAGAGCTTGTTTCTCACAAAAATGATGCAGCCGTAAAGAATTGCAAATGGAAAAAGTAAAATCCTCCTCATTTTCAACGCCCGAAATTACAAACTTTTAAACAGATTTCCCAACTATTCATTTCAATCGGGTGTTTATTTATCGTTAATTTTGTTTTTCAAAGAGCTGTTATGTTAATAAAAGAGATTACCAACTTTTTAGATGATAAGGTTCCGCCGATGTTGCAGGAGGCTTATGACAATTCAGGATTTTTAATCGGAGATAAGCAACAGGAGCTCACCGGTGCGCTCGTCTGTGTGGATGTGACTGAGCAGGTGGTTGACGAGGCTGTTGAGAAATCATGCAATCTTATTGTCAGCCATCACCCGCTGATTTTTAAAGGACTAAAGCGGCTGACTGGTCAGGATGATGTGGCCAGAACCGTTCAAAAAATAATCCGTAACGATTTATCTGTTTATGCTGCACATACCAATCTCGAC
>JAASSU010000219.1 GCA_021767705.1 Bacteroidota bacterium
CTACTCAGCGCCGAAAGATGCGGCTGCAAGCGTCAGGGCTGATCAGACCATCGTTCTGGTTACTCCAAAATCGAAGACCGATTATCCCGAAAAACTGCGTCGGGTCAGTTATGTTGACAAAGAGCTTGGCAAGCGGTTGATCTTTTTGACCAACAATTTCGCCATACCGGCAACCACTGTTGCCGATATTTACCAGCAACGCTGGCAGGTAGAGTTGTTTTTCAAGTGGGTCAAAAGCCACTTACGCATCAAGTCGTTTTACGGCACGTCGATCAATGCGGTAAAAAGCCAGATATGGGTCGCCCTGTGCATTTACCTGTTGGTTGTCATAGCCCATAAAACACTGGATATCCCATGTACTCTGTACACTTTTTTACAGATTCTGGAGGTCAATTTGTTCGAGAAAAAGCCCATTTCTTCGCTGATTGCGGAGGCTCTAAAGCAAATATCAGAGTCTCCTTTCGATAACCAGCTGAATTTATTCAGTTGTTAACCGGACAGTAGAGGGCCGTTATCTAGAAAAAAACTTCTCCAATCAATCATAAATAACTTGCTGCGTTACAATTTTTTGTCCACTTAAAGCTCTTTTTTTGCAACAGTTCTATTCCTTCTCCAGGAGCTTTCCAGCCGATTCGCTCCAAATCATAATCAACCATAATTCTTACCAATTCATCAAAATTAACTCGTGGCTCCCAATTCAGAAGTTTTTGTGATTTGCTGATATCGGCCAGCAGGTAGTCAACCTCGGATGGACGATAATAATATGGATCAATCTTGATCACCACATCACCAACGGTAAGATCTGCCTTTTTCTGTGCAAAAGCGCCTATCGATCGAATTACTCCTTTTTCTTCAACTCCTTCTCCGTGCCACTCAATCTCAATACCGACATAAGAAAATGCTTTTTCAAGGAAATCTCTAACAGAATAAGCTTCCCCAGTGCCGATTACATAATCGTCAGGACTGTCTTGTTGCAAAATAAGATGCATTGCCTCGATATAATCGGGGGCATAACCCCAGTCACGCTTAGCATCGAGATTTCCCAAATGAATGACCTTCTGCTTGCCATCCAGAATATTGGCAAGCATCGTGGTAATTTTGCGAGTCACGAAAGTCATGCCACGACGTGGTGATTCATGGTTAAACAAGATCCCATTGCACGCATATAGATTGTAGGCTTCACGGTAATTCACTGCCATCCAATATGCATAAACTTTGGCTACACCATATGGACTACGTGGGTGGAATAGTGTATTTTCATTTTGTGGCGGCGCGGCAGAGCCAAACATCTCCGAAGATGACGCCTGATAAAATCTGGCCTTACCTTTTGTCTTGCGAATTGCCTCTAACAACCTGGTGGTGGCCATGCCGGTAACATCTCCAGTTGATTCCGGGGCATCAAAACTCACCCGAACATGACTTTGTGCACCTAAATGATAGATTTCTTCAGGGTTAATATCATAAATCATATTCGTGAGGTTACTTGCATCCGCCAGATCACCATAGTGCAAAAACAGATTGGCTTCTGTTTTGTGTACATCGGTCTCCAAAGCCTCTAATCGACCTGTATTCGGCGTGCTGCTTCGACGCATCAAACCATGCACTTCATAGTTTTTAGACAGCAGAAACTCTGCCAGATAGGAGCCGTCCTGTCCGGTAACACCAGTTATTAATGCACTTTTTTTCATTCATTCACTCCCAAACATGAAGGCCATTCTTGCTCAGACAAATGCATGCACCAACTCACATTTTTTTCATTTCGTCAAGCAAGGTCCGGGCTGCTACATTATTTGCATCCTTGGTCAAGACAGTTTCAAACATTAACCGTGCTCCATCGAGAAAATTCAGTTCCCAATAATGACGCCCTACCTTAATCATAACCGCATAATCAGTCGGAACCTGCTCAAGGTAATTCGCGTACAAATCAAGAGAAGTTTGTTTTTTCCCTAAAGCCCATAACAATTCCGCATGGTATGGCAAATAAATTACAGAGATGCCAGACAAACATTCCGCAGCGGCTTCAGCACTACCATAGTCTTCCTTCCGCAAAGACAAACTTAGAACACGGCGTAGAGAATCTTCCAGGATCAGCAAATCCTGATCACTGGTTTGAAGATCAAAAATTTTTTGATATTCGGCCAGCGCCTTATCAAACTTTTTATCCAGTTCAGCCAGATAACCACTCCCCAAACAGAAAAGAGCCCTGGCCTGTTCACTGTCGTTCTGCCCCAAATTCCCAACGAGTGTTTCCAGCTTTTCAACTTGTTTGTGGTTAAACATATTCAACAGCTTCCCTCTAACCTGACTTAGATCGGAAAGAGAACGAACTCGTCTCATATGACCGGTTTCCCGCAACAAAAAAATTTCCCTGAATTCATTCTCTAGCTTATCGAACTGATCTACGAATTCGTTGGGAATAACATGCTGTGGATGCTTTTTCTTCCACACTAATGATCTACCTGGCTGTTGATCTAACTGCCACTGTTTGATAATCAGCTGAAAATCTGGCTGATCCTCTTCTTCTTCCAGTCGCGATTTTAAACGGCCCTCTGCCTCCCTTACAATTTTCAGCAGTCTGTCTGAACTATCGCGATAGGCTTCGTAGTAAACTCGCCCTAACCTTTCAACATCATCCCAATCAAGGTCCTGTTCCTCGCCAATCTGGGTCAACTTCAAAAAATCCCGAATACCAAACTTTTTTACCAGCACATTAAAGTCAGGAAAATTATTTTTAAGCTTTTTCTCAACACGATCCATTTTTGCCTTTTGCCTTGGATCTCCTCCTCTGCCTCCTTTTTTGCCGCAAAATGCAGCATTCGCTTTTAAACCCGCGACTGCCAACCTCTTAATTTCACGGAGCGCCTTCTGCGCTCGACTCATTTCAAGCAATGCTCGCTGATAAAACTCAATACGCTCTACTGCTGTCTCATTCGGCAAGCTGGCAAGTATTTGCTGCGGAGATTCAACATATTCCGGCAGATCAATATCCTTAGGGGGCTTATAATCAATATTTTCAATCTTTGTAGCCCCCTCGGCCAAGCTAATAAAACGGCATCCAAGGCTCTTCGCCTCTTCGGCCTGAAAACCAATCTGCATTGCAGAAAAATGAAAGTCTGGTGTTGTTTCTGCCATCCAGCTGCCGTTGGTTTCAACCCAGAGCTGACCTTTGCCTAATTGTGGACCGGCACCACGTTCATTACTCCCTTTCGCGTGAGTATAACCGTCTCGGCTGTGGCAAAGGTCAACACCGCCAAGGAACAACTGAGTAACTCCCATCTTCAAAGCCAAATCAATTGCCGTATTGGTCACTGTCGGTCCGGATGTATTGACCACATTCTCATTCAAAGGCGAATCCCAGGGTACACGTGTGCCTACGTAAAAATTTCTTCCGCTCCACTGCCCAAGCAAGGTGTTTACGACATGAAATTTATTGACAAAAACAGTTTTCTCCCAGAATTCCAACAACTCCTTACTGATATCAAAACTAAAATAATTTGGGTCAATCGAGACAACAATGTCAGGGGTAATTTTCATTTCCAGCAATCGCCGTGAAATCCGTGACACCGCGATAACCAAAAGTCGGTTGCGATTTTCGACAACCCATGGCAGAATCTCATCAAGCGAAGGCCCTCCTGCTAAAACTATCGCTGTTCTTCCACTAAACAAATGATTCAGACAATCTGCTGAAACGCGATTCTCGGGTAAATTCTGCAACTGCCGGATATGAAAAAGCTCTGCGCCTAGATCAACTTTTAGTCCCCAGGTGAGTTTTTCCAACTCCTCCTGAAGGTCTGCTTTTAATTGAACATACTGATTCAACCGCCCATCAATTGCAGCAAAAGATGGAATAAATTTAAAATTGTCCAGATAGACAAAATTCTGAAAATTTAATTTTTTGGCGAGAGTGAGCCATTGATCCGATGTAGATAAAATAATTCTCTCATCGAGATCTTCAACAGGGACAACTTCATTTAACCTCTCCAAAATCTCAGGGATCTCTACAAACAGATAGTAGCTCCCTTTAGGAAGGCCCTCCTTGGAAATATATTGAGGCAGCAATCCACTATCCGTACCAAGGATCAAGTAAAGGCTATACTCTTCAAACAAGCCCTCCTTAAAATGCTGCCGATATTGAGCAGCTGAACCCACTTTATTAAAAGTGAAGCCATTCACTTCATAAAGATAACGGTCATTAAAAGAGTTTTTTAAAAACGGACCAAGACTGCTGTCATTATTCATAATTAGCCTTTACAATTTTGCAGTATCGCTTTTCTTCCTCTAGACAATAAAATCTTGAATGCAAAAAGGGGACCATCTTACAACTAGCTGTAAAATAGCCCCCTTAGACAAATTCGATCTATTTGTCAAAATTCCGTCTCAGACCTACAGGAGTGATGTCCGAGTACTAAACTTCGCCCCTTCTAAAACCACCTGTAACGCCCGATTGGTTTTCGGCGCGAACAGGATCGGCGCGGCCAGATTGAGGGTAATGTTACGGTCGATCGGCACGGTGACCACAGCGACCACGTGGCAGTCGTCATCCTCACTGATGCCGAGTTTCTGCCGTTCGCGGCCGTCGGGCACAACCTTGTAGTCATAGTAAAATTGAGTCGGATCGGTCAGCACAAAAGCCACCTGTGCGTCCTCGATGCTTTGAATCCAAAACAGCGGCCCTTCCTTCTCGTTGGGCATGACCACGAACTGCCGCAGGTTTTCAAACCCGATCAAACCTTCGGGAAACAGCAGGGTATTGTCCGGATTGTATTCAATTTCGCCGAAGCGGGATTCTATTTTCTTCATGATTTCTCCCTCCCCGATTTCAGCATACTGCTCAACTCGTTCAGATCGGTGATATCCCACTGCGCGGCCTCCCTGTTCTCCTGCTTGATCTGGTCGAAAACTTCCTGGCGATGAACTTTGACTTCCCGCGGGGCATCGATGCCGATGCGCACCCCCCCGCCTTTGAGTTCGATGATGGAGATCCTGATGTCATCACCGATAATAATACCTTCACCGATTTTACGTGTAAGGACCAACATGATGCGCCTCCTGGCTTGTGTTGTCCGTACCGCCTCCGCGGCACACAGTTAAAAAAGCTATTTGCCACCAGGCCCAAAGGTCACCAAAGAAAGGCATTTTAACAAACAAAACATCAAGAGATTTGAATTCGACCATCTTGGTGTTTTTGGAGCCTTGGTGGCTATTGTTAGATGTAGTCCAATATCGACAGTTCCGAGACCTTCCCCGTGACGTTCAGCGCCGCCTGGAAACTCTGCTGCTGTTGCTGCAGGTCGGTGATGGTTTCAAGAATATCAGCATCCTCGAAACGGGAGCGGAATTCTTCCATGTCGATCTTGATCTGTTCCATATGATCGCGCGCGGTCTCCAGCCGCCGACCGATATTCCCCTTCAGGCTGCGCTGAGCACGAACCTGATTGGCGGCGGTGTCGAGATCGTTGAGCGAAGTCCCAAGTGCGGGAATATCCTCGGCTCGAAGGTTCTCCTCCAATTCGGTGATAACGGCGAAGAC
>JAASSU010000220.1 GCA_021767705.1 Bacteroidota bacterium
AGCCCGGCCTGCCGGGTGTATATCTTTACAATCAGGCTGGTTTCTGAGTAATTAATCTTCTGTAGAAAAATCCCTTTGGTTTTAAGAAGCATCTTTTATCTGAATACTAGCACTTTAGTAACAATGGTTTCTGTTCCGTCGTCATTCGACACGAAAACCATGTAATACCCTGTTTGCACTTCCTGTCCGTCAAAGTTCCGGCCATTCCACTGAGCTTTACCGCCTTCAGCAAAAGTTTCATAAACCAGGTTCCCGGCAATATCGGTAATCTTGACGTTGGCTTCCTGAACGAGGTTGATGATATAAATCGGGCCATTATATTCACTTTTCACAGGATTTGGATAGACGAAAATATCCTTGTTGTTCGGCTTTCCGGGTGTTGCTCTTCCCTCGTAAGAGATAATTCCTTTTGAAGTGCCAATAAACACCATTCCCCGGTCATTAATCGCGATTGCGGATATTTCATTTGAAAACAAAGGACTGTTCTCTTCATTAAAGTTTTTGTACTGCTCAGTTCCGTCGGGCGACATCAGGAATACCCCTGCCCTTTCGGTTCCGAACCACTTGTTGTTGGCTCCGTCTACCTCTATGGCAGTTACATCTTCTGAATTAAGGAGGTATTGCACATATCCATCCACTTCCACTTTCGGACGCTCGGCATCAAAGTTATTTCCGGTAAAAACATCTTCCGGATTGTAAATCACTCCCACACCTTCGTCCGTGCCTATCCAGATATTTCCATCGATATCCTTCGCCAGGGCATTGACCGAGTATGTTCCCGGCAAGGCTCCATTTCCGGCAGCGCCGGTCAGCACTTTCGCAAAGTCATCGGATGGGTTGTCCATCGTACCATTATCGTTATAAACTAAGATACGGTGATCACGCATAATAATCCATTTCTGTCCGAAATCATCGATAATAAGGTCTCCCAGAAAAGCACCGCTCGAAACAGAACCAAGATTGTATGATCTCCATTCACCATCAGGTGTCATTACCGACAAAACCTCTTCAGCTCCATTATTCACCACCCACAGGTTTCCGTCATCGTCAAAAGCCAGGCCGCTTATCTGTATCAGCTTTGGCGCAGCCACATTGCCCTGTAGGGAGCTGTTGGTGGTATTAAAAATATTTGTGATTTCGCCATCAGTAATTTCCAAAAGACCTTTGTTCCAAGAGCCTGCGTAAACTCTACTCCCCGATCCGGGTTGCACAGCCACACTCACGATATCCGGAATGGTATCGAAAAGGTCATACTCATCATCATTGTAAGAAATCCAATCGCTGTCCTGATACTGGTAAAGCCCATGCCTGAGAATACTTCCACCCCAGTCGCTCTGGTATCCTCCGGAGGCTACCCACACTTCATCTCCATAAGTGGCCATATCAAAAGATGTGGGATAAGCCGGGCCTGATGGGTGGATAAATTCCCCATCGTTGTTTCCCTCTGTTTTAACCAATCCTCTTTCCGCATCAGCAATCCAAAAGGTGCTGTCGGCATCTAACCACAGGTCTTTAGGCTCTAGCCCCCCTTCAACACCATAGGTATACAGCTTATCAGCATAATTTAAGTCCTTATCAAAAATAAAAAGCGAAAACTGGTAAGCCACGTACAAGTAATCGCCAAACGAACGCATGCTTGACACATTGGTAGTATTTGGGCTTTCGAGCACTTGCCACGACGAGTCTGGTGTTTTATAAAACAAAGTATCTGTTCCATATTGATCCCTGTTTTTATTTACGATCACTTTATCGTGATGTGAAGCCACCGCATTGATGTTGGCATCTTCGGCAGAGAGTGTAGAGTCGTTTTCCCAGTAAACAAAATGCGCAAGGTTCGGACTATCTGCATCAGCAGCAATTACGCCCAGCTCCGTTGCTGCATAAAAATGATTATCCTGCGAATGGTAAGTAAAATCATAAACATTGATAAGGCTTCCGTCAGGACCTATTTTGTAAGTATCGTAAATTTCTTCTCTTTCCACATCTACCACAACCACTCCAAATCCGCACGCAAGGTAAGCGTACTTATCCTGCATGTAAATCTTATTGATGGTCTTGTTTCCAAGGATGGTTTTCCTTTTGATATCGGAGATATTGATAATCTCTCCGTTTTTAAAAATATCGATGTTGGTGTTTTCGTAGGCAATAAACAAGGCCTCTTCCTGATGATTATAAGCAATCCAGCTGATGTCAATATCGCTTAGCCCTTCCACTTTTGTAAGGCGCTCAATACTGTTATCGCTATGGTTGTATATAAACACACTGTAAGGCGTGGCCGCATACAGCCGCTCACCGGCATCTGCCACAGCTATCACTTCATTATAGGGTAAATGATCGTAAAACTGATCTATATCAAACTCCTGCGATTGGGTTTGGAAAACAGAAACAAAAATGTATAAAAATGTAAATAAGAAAGTTCTCATTATCAGGATATCTATTTTTACTTTTGAAATAACTCTATCCAAAGCGTTTTATTGCTTTTTAGCTACGCAATATTATGAAAATTAAACCAACTAAACCAAGAGTTGAAAAAGTCGTTATACTTTCATAAAGAATTGTTAAAAAGTTGAATGCCAGTACGGATTATTTTCAATTAGCGTTAAACAAGAAACTCTGCTATATGCAAAAGATTGGATTACAACTCATCTTTATGGTTATCATTTTTATGGTCGCCTGCACCCATGAGCCTTCTGAAACTGTTGAGCCGGGCCCCGGAGATAACAACGGAGGTGATAGCGGCGACACCACACAGGTTGCAGGCTGCGATCCGGATACGGTTTATTTCAAGAATGATATCCTGCCACTGTTGCAATCCTCCTGCGGAACCATGGGATGCCATGATGCCGGCACGGCCACCGAAGGAATTATCCTTACTGATTATGAAAACATTATCAATACTGGTGATGTGGAGCCTTTCGATGCGGAAAGCAGCGATATTTATGAGGTTATCACCGAAACGGACACCGACAAACGAATGCCCCCGCCTCCTAACAATCCTTTAAGCCAGGAACAAATCACCATGGTTGCCACCTGGATCAACCAGGGTGCGCTTAACAATTCCTGCGAAAGTGATTGTGACACAACAGATGTCACTTATGCATCCATGGTAGCGCCGGTTTTCGAGAACTTTTGCCTCGGATGCCATGATCAGGCCACTGCCAATGGAGGTGTTGTGCTCGAAACCTATGATCAGCGCGCTACGCTGGCCAACAGCGGAGCACTGCACGGAGTTATCAACGGCACGAATGGCTATCCGCTGATGCCTCCTTCAAATGGCTTGCCAGAATGTGAAATTGCAATATTGGAAAAATGGATATCTGACGGAGCACCAAACAATTAAATAAATGTTAAACAATTTGTTGCCACCAACACTTTACTTTTATAACAGTTTAGTTAACAATTAACCATGGGCTTATGAAGTTTATAAAATTAATTGGTCTTTTGCTCTTCGCCGCAGCTATGCAAGGCTGCTATTACGATAATGAAGAAGACCTTTACCCTGAAAGTACTGAATGTGACACTTCTGATGTCACTTACACTGCTACCATCGCTCCGTTGATGGAGGCTAACTGCAATAGTTGCCATAGTTCTGTATCACCCAATGCTGGTGTTATCACCGACAATTATACCGATTTAAAGGTTATAGCCGATAATGGCCAACTTTGGGGCGTGGTTAATCATGAATCAGGGTACTCGCCAATGCCGAAAAATCAGCCCAAGCTGCCTGACTGCGAGCTGTCGAAAATCAGGAAATGGCTCGATGACGGGGCACCCGATAATTAAACAAATGCTAAATTTTATTCGCTATGAATCGCAAATACAAAATCTTTTTGACCATTCTTTTTATAGGAGCGATTGCCGGACTGCTTGTTTTTCAGTTCGTTTACAACAAATCGCATCCCGATTATGAAAAAGAAGTTGCACTCTTTACACTTGAAGCACAAGAACTTATGGATGAATACCGGAACTCGAATGCAGAGGCCAACGACAAATACACGGGCACGGTCATCCAGGTGAGAGGCGAGATTGATAAAATCGAACATAACGACTCGCTCACTGTAGCCGTTATCGCACTATCTGAAGGGCTTTTTGGTGATGAAGGAATCAGATGTACAATGCTGCCCGAGTATTCGAAACAATTAAAAGAAATGCCACTACCAAAATACGCCGTGATCAAAGGCCTTTGTGTAGGCTACAACGACACCGATGTAGTTATGGAACACTGTTCATTAAAATAAAATACCGTTATGAAAAAATTTGTTTTCTTGCTTTTATCAGCAATTCTTATCAGTAATATTTCTGTTGCGCAGCGATATATCACGAAAAGTGGACATATTAAATTCTTTTCATCCACACCTGTAGAAGACATTGAAGCGCACAACCGTACAGTGCAGATGGCGCTTGACAGCAAAACAGGCGATGTGGTTTTTAAAGTGTTGATGAAATCGTTTCAGTTTGAGAAAGCCCTGATGCAGGAACATTTCAACGAGAATTATGTCGAGTCACACAAGTATCCGAACAGTACTTTCCAGGGAAAAGTAACCGACATTGACAAGGTGGACTTTTCGAAGCCGGGCAAGTATCAGGTTCAGGTAGACGGGAAATTGACCATCCATGGCGTTTCAAATGAAATCAGCAAAGAGGGGACTATCACCGTTAAGGAAGACGGCATCCATTCAGGATCTGTTTTTATGGTCAGTCCGGCAGACTATGATATTGAAATTCCCGCTGCGGTGCGAAATAATATCGCCAAAGAAATAGAGGTGACGGTCGACTGTGATTTGAAAAAACTATAAAACCATTTTTATGACTAAGCTCAGACTAATGCTGACACTCATGCTTTCTGCGCCATTTTTTTCGATGGCGCAGGATGATTTGATGGGCCTTTTGGATGAGGATACCGAACCAAAAACAGAATATACCTACGCTTCTTTTAAATCGACCCGCATTATTAACGGGCACTCCATCGAAAATCCTGCCGAGGGGGTGTTACAATTTGTCGTAAGCCACCATTTCGGACGCATCAATCAGGGCTTTTACGACCTGTTCGGTCTCGACCAGGCCACCGTAAAGCTTGACTTCCAGTATGGAATCACCGACCGGCTTGCTGTTGGATTAGGGAGAAGTTCATATCAGAAAACCTTCGATGGCTTTGTAAAATACAAATTCCTCAGGCAAAGCACTGGTGAGCAAACCATGCCGCTGAGCCTGTCGTATGTGGCCGGCATGGATCTGAACTCGTTGAAATGGCAGTATCCCGAAAGGGACAATCATTTCTCAAGCAGGATATCTTACTTCCACCAGGTGCTTCTGGCCCGGAAGTTCAGTGATAACCTGACGCTGCAGCTCACGCCCAGCCTTATCCACAAAAACCTGGTAGAGGCCAAAGCCGATGAAAACGACCTGCTGGCCCTTGGCGTGGGCGGACGATATAAAATAACCCAGCGCCTGACGCT
>JAASSU010000221.1 GCA_021767705.1 Bacteroidota bacterium
GAGGCACTTATGTTTGAAACTATTAAAATCGGAAACATCAAATGGTATCATACCAACGACCCTTCGGAAGAAAGTCTGACTTATCTTACTGATAATTTCCATTTTCACCCACTCGATATTGAAGACCTCAGGGGAGTTAACCAACGCTCTAAAATTGACATTTACGATGATTATTATTTCCTGATCCTTCATTTTCCTTACCTCGATAAGTCGCAAACTTTCGTACGTACGCAAGAGGTAAAGATTTTTTGGGGCGAGGATTTTATAATCACTGTGGGCAAAACTCATTGGGTAGTAAGGCAGATTTTTGAGGAGGCTCAAAAGCAGGAGGATACAGAGGCTTACTTCCAGATAGGTAACTCCGATTCTTTGCTATACACCATTCTCGACAGATTGATGCGCGAGTCTTTAACTCTCATCAAAAGATTGGGCGCCGTAATCGAGCTCATCAGCCGCCAGATGTTCGAAAAGCGTCCGGAACGCACCATAGAACTTATGTCGGTTACCCGGAAGAATATCATCCTGCTTAACACAACCTTTAAACCGCAGTTGAGGTTGTTCCATAAGTTTGAATCAGGAGAAATAGAAGGTTATGCCGAAAATATGGAAGATTACTGGGGTAACATCCTCGACTACTATCAAAAGGTTTGGGACCTTACCGAAGATTATGATGAGCTGGTGGCAGGCCTTTCAAAAACTTTCGACTCCTTGCTCTCGAACCGGACCAATGAAATTATGAAGATGCTTACGCTGATATCATCCATTGTTCTGCCTTTGACCTTTATCACCGGGATTTACGGGATGAATATCAATCTGCCTATGCAGGATAATGCATATGCGTTTTACTGGATAGCCGGGTTCATGCTATTTGTCATCATCATTATGATCATTCTTTTCAAGTACCGAAGGTGGATGTAGTTAGCTTTTCCTATTTTTTGTTCATGATCTCCGTTTGAATTCTCAGCGATTCTTTATGGATAAGCTTGAGCAACTGGCTAAGGAACTCCTTGTCGAGGCCCTGCTCTGAACCTACGCGCAATCTTTGCTGAAGCATTTCTGTCCACCGTTTAAGCTGGAAAACGGTGATGTCATTTTCCTTTTTGTAATTACCGATTTCATCAATAAGATTCATTCTTCTCGACAAGATATGGATAAACTCCGCGTCAAGCTTGTCAATTTCGGTTCGAAGCTGCTGCAACTGGTCTTCAAACATGGCCCCTCCATATTCTTTACGAATCACCAGCTTATCCAGCATATCTTTCAGGAATTCCGGGGAAATCTGTTGCTTCATGTCGGTTAAAGCTTTCCCAGGATTGCAGTGGCTCTCAATCATCAATCCGTCCATAGCCAGATCCATTGCTTTTTGTGATATCTCAGGTAAATATTCGGGTGTTCCGCTGATGTGGCTTGGGTCGCAAATTACCGGAATCTCGGGGTGCGTCCTTTTCAGTTCAATCGGAATTTCCCACATAGGGGCATTGCGATAGGGGGAACGCTCGAAAAGGTAGAATCCGCGATGAATGGCTGCCAGCTTTTTCACCCCGTTTCTGTACATCCGCTCCAGTGCACCT
The DNA here is from genome assembly GCA_021767705.1 of Bacteroidota bacterium. Classification (GTDB taxonomy): domain Bacteria; phylum Bacteroidota; class Bacteroidia; order Bacteroidales; family JAIPAH01; genus JAIPAH01. Next base: position 1,572 of record JAASSU010000221.1, read on the forward strand.
ATCCATAAATTGATATCTGGAGTGATGGGGTTTTTGATCATCACCGGGATATTGACGCCTTTCAGGGTATCAGCAATTTCCTGTACAGAAAAAGGGTTGACCACCGTGCGGGCCCCTACCCACAGCATGTCGATGTCATATTTTAATGCCAGCTCCACGTGCTCAGGGTTCGCAATTTCAGTGGTAATCATCATCCCGGTCTCTTCCTTGACCTGCTTCAGCCATTTCAGTCCGGCTTCACCCACACCCTCAAAATCACTCGGCCTTGTTCTGGGTTTCCAAATACCGGCCCTGAACACATCTACTTTTCCAATAGCAGACAACTCGTGTGCAGTTCTCAACATTTGCTGCTCACTTTCGGCACTGCAGGGGCCGGCAATGGTTACCGGGCGGCCGGGTAACCAATCAACAACTCCTTCAAACACTTGCTGTACTGCCGCTTTCATAATTCAATAAACTACTTTGGTTTATAAATGATTCATCTTGAAAAAGCTTTGCAAAGCTACAGAATTCATCTGCAAAGAAGAACAAAACCAATCTGAAAAGGTTTGTGATGGCTTCTGTTCGAATCAATCTGTATCACCTCCCACTTCTTTTGCTCTGCAATTGATGTGACATATAATTTACTATTTTTGCAGGAATAAAAAATACCGATTTATGAAGCGCACTAAAATTGTAAACCTTTTAAAAGCTGACGAGAAATCCCTCGGACAAGAATTCCTGGTAAAGGGATGGGTGAGAACCAAAAGAGCCAGCAAAAACATTGCATTTATCAACATCAACGATGGTTCTGTAATACATAACATTCAGGCTGTGGCAGATGTCAATAATATTGACAATGAGGTTTTACAAAATATAACTACCGGGGCTTCGGTGGCCGTTGAAGGTGTGCTTATCGAATCGCAAGGCAAAGGGCAAAAGTATGAGCTGGAAGCCAAAAAGGTAGATCTGCTTGGAAAAGCAGATCCTGAAAAATATCCTATTCAGCCAAAAAAGCATTCGCTGGAGTTTTTGAGAGAAGTGGCTCACCTGCGTTTTCGCACCAACACCTTTGGAGCCGTCAACCGCATCAGGCACCACATGATATTTGCCGTGCATAAGTTTTTTAATGATAAAGGCTTCTATAACATCCACACGCCTATTATCACCGGATCGGATGCCGAAGGGGCAGGGGAGATGTTTAAGGTTACAACACTCGATTTTGACAATACGCCCCGCACTGAAGATGGCAAGGTGGATTATAAGAAAGATTTTTTCGGAAAAGCAACCAACCTTACTGTATCCGGGCAACTTGAAGGGGAGCTCGCTGCACTGGCCCTCTCAGAAATCTACACGTTCGGACCCACTTTCAGGGCCGAGAACTCGAACACCAAAAGGCATCTTGCCGAGTTTTGGATGATTGAGCCCGAAATGGCTTTCTACGATATTCATGACAATATGGATCTGGCAGAAGAGATGCTAAAATATCTCATCCGTTATGCTTTGGATCACTGTAAGGATGATCTGCAATTTTTGAATGATCGCCAGAAGGAAGAGGACAGCAAGAAGCCGGCCAACGAGCGTGAGCCGATGGAATTGATCGAAAAGCTGAATTTTATTTTGGAGAATGATTTCGAACGCATTACCTATACCCAGGCATTTGATGTGCTCAGAAACTCGAAGCCCAACAAAAAGGGAAAGTTTGCCTTCCCGGTGAAAGAGTGGGGCGTGGATTTGCAATCGGAGCATGAGCGCTACCTTGTTGAGAAGCATTACAAAAAGCCGGTAATCGTCACTGACTATCCCAAGGCGATTAAATCCTTCTATATGAAGCAAAACGACGATGGCAAAACCGTGAGAGGAATGGATGTGTTGTTCCCTTCCATCGGTGAAATTATTGGAGGCTCACAGCGTGAAGAAGACTATGATAAGCTTCATCGCCGCATGGAGGAAATGAATATTCCGAAAGAAGAAATGTGGTGGTTTCTGGATACCCGGCGTTTTGGAACAGTAGAACACTCGGGATATGGCCTTGGATTTGAGCGTCTTATGCTTTTCGTTACCGGAATGGGAAATATCAGAGATGTGATACCTTTCCCTCGCACACCACAGAATGCTGAATTTTAATCTGTAAGCAAAGTTTAGGAACAGCTTTTTATTATATTTGCTTGCACACGATAATCAGGGATTGATTTATGTTAAACCAACGTCTTCAGCAAAAGCTACTTCAAAAGCTATCGCCTCAGCAGATTCTTCTGATGAAGCTGTTGCAGATACCTTCGGTGGCTCTCGAACAGCGAATCAAGCAAGAAGTGGAAGAGAACCCTGCCCTTGATGCTTCTGAAGGTGTGGATGACGATGCCGAGTCGGAAGAATATCCTGACACTGAAGAGCAGGAAGGGGATGCTGATTCGGAGGAGTTTGATATTTCTGATTATTTGAGTGATGATGAAACTCCGGATTATAAGCTTTATGCCAACAATTCCAGTCCGGATGATGAACAGAAATCAATTCCTTATGCTTCAGGAAACACCTTTCATGAGCTGCTGAGTATGCAACTGGGATTGCGGGCACTGGATGATCGCAGCCACCAGATAGCTGAGTATATCATCGGAAATATTGATGAGTCGGGTTACCTGGAGCGCAGCCTTGATGCCATGGTCGATGATCTGGCTTTCAGTATGGGAATTGAGTCTGATAAAAAGGAACTTGAAAAGCTGCTCAGCGAAATACAGGAGCTGGATCCGCCGGGGGTGGGCGCGCGCGATTTGAAAGAGTGCCTGCTGCTTCAATTGGAGCGGGAGCCGGAGAAGGATGAGACCAGCGAGCTGGCGGAGTTAATCCTTAGGCGCTATTTCAGGGAGTTTACGAAGAAGCATTACGATAAAATCCTGAAAAAGGCCGAAATCAGCAGTGATGAACTAAAGGAAGCGATTGATAAAATACTAACCCTGAACCCAAAACCCGGGAATGCCTTAAGCGATAGTTCGAGGGCTAATCACTATGTTATCCCGGATTTTATTATCACCAATGAAGATGGGGAGCTGCAATTAACACTCAACAGCCGTAATGCCCCTGAACTACGACTTAACCGAACTTATGTGGATATGCTTGAGGCATACAATGCCAACAAAAAGAACCAATCGCAACAACAAAAAGATGCGATGATGTTCATCAAGCAAAAAATGGATTCTGCCAAGTGGTTTATCGATGCAATCAAACAGCGGCAGCATACCTTGTACGTGACGATGGAAGCCATCATGAACTATCAGTATGAATACTTTTTGGAAGGCGATGAGACCCGGCTGAGGCCCATGATTCTGAAAGATATCGCTGAAATCGTCAACCTGGATATTTCCACCATTTCGAGGGTGGCCAACAGTAAGTATGTTCAGACACCTTTTGGAACTTTCCTGTTAAAGAGTTTTTTCTCCGAATCGATGCAAAAAGAATCAGGAGAGACCGTATCGACCAGGGAAATCAAAAAAATCTTGCAAGACACCATAGAGGCCGAAAACAAATCGAAGCCGCTTACTGATGATCACTTGGCCAGGATGCTCAAAGAGAAAGGGTACAATATCGCCAGACGTACAGTGGCAAAGTATCGCGAGCAGCTCAGCATACCGGTTGCCCGACTGAGAAAGGAACTTTAAATCTTTTTTATGGAAAATAAGCTCGCCAGTGTTATCTCTTATCTGTTACACCCGATTCTAATCCCGTTCTACGCAGTAATCCTTTTACTAAAGCCTTCTTACCTGGTTAATGGCATTCCTTTCCAGGGGAAACTCATGCTACTGACACTTGTGCTTCTTACCGTGGTTTTGCTGCCACTTTTCCTGATGGTTATCTATAAAAAGATGGGATGGATATCCTCTTACTATCTGGCC
>JAASSU010000222.1 GCA_021767705.1 Bacteroidota bacterium
ATGGTATCGATCTCAAAAAACTGAGTTGATGGCTTTTGGGCTGAACCCTTTGCGCAGGCAGCCAGCAGAAGAATAAACAAAAGAATACTCCGCATTTTAAATCCCAAGATAAGTCATAATGTATTGATAGTGCTCGTCCAGCTTCTCCATTTCCGGGTCTTTCCTTGTCATGGCCATCTTGACGTGATAGTCATAGCGTTCAAGGGTTTTCAGGAAAGAATCCACTTCTTCGGTATTGGTCTTCAGTATCAGGTCCATCACCACCGAATTGGTATGTTGCATAGTATGAACAGAAACTAACCGGATATCATTATTTTCAGCGATTTGCGCTATCTGCGACAGCACATAATCGGCCTGATTGATTTCGATAACCACCACTGCCCCGGGCTCCCCCACTCCCTCGAGCTGCCCGTAAGCCTTTAGCAAAGAATCTTGCGTGATGCTGCCAACATACTCATCATTATTGTCCACCACCGGCACCACCGTTTGCTGACGCTCTGAAAAATGAGGCAGCACATTAAAAAAATGATCCTCAGCCCTCACGGCATCCCTGGTAAGCTTCTCGGGGAGGCCACTCACAGAAATATCAGGCTCGGACAAAGCATAAATATCAGCCTCAGCCAGCAGCCCTTTATACACCCCGTTTTCGACCACCGGAAGGTGCATCACCTTATACTCCTCCATCCACGACAAGACCTGCAAACAATTGTCTGCGGGCTTTAACGGCTGAATGATTTCGTCTATGATACTCTTTGCTAACATATTCAACACCTCAACAATCTTTATTCCATTTCGTTTGACAAAAACATCGTGATAAACATAAGCATTTTTAACTTTGCAATCAATAAACAAAAAACTTTTATCAACCATCATGGAAAACGATAAGCGCCTCATCGCCTTCAAACGCCTGCTGGATATTATGGACGACCTGCGCAGCCAATGTCCGTGGGACCGCAAACAAACGCTCGACAGCCTGCGCTATCTCACCATCGAAGAAACTTATGAGCTTTCTGACGCCATCCTGGAAAAGGATATGGATGAAATCAAAAAGGAGCTGGGCGATATTATGTTGCACATGGTTTTTTATGCCAAGATAGGTTCGGAGCAAAAGGCGTTTGATATTTCAGATGTCCTTAACGGGATTTCCGAAAAGCTGATTCACCGCCACCCGCATATTTATGGCGATGTGGAAGTGCAGAACGCCGAGGAGGTGGCCGACAACTGGGAGGCCATCAAAATGAAGGAAAAGGGGCGCAAGTCGGCGCTGTCGGGCGTCCCGAAATCGCTTCCCGCCATGGTGAAGGCGCACCGCATCCAGGAAAAAGTGAAAGGCGTGGGCTTTGAGTGGGAAGAGAAAAGCCAGGTGTGGGACAAGGTGGTGGAGGAGCAAAATGAGCTGCGCCATGAGGTGCACAACGGTGCCAACCACGAAAAAATGGAGGATGAGATGGGCGACCTGCTGTTTGCCCTGATCAATTACGCCCGCTACATCGGTGTAAACCCTGAGGATGCCCTTGAACGAACCAACAAAAAATTTATCCGGCGTTTTAAGTATATTGAAGAAGAAGCACACAAACAAGGAAAAACCCTCCGCGATATGACGCTGGATGAGATGGATGTGCTTTGGAATGAGGCGAAGTCGGGAGAAAACCCTTCCGCGCGATGAAGGCCCGCGTCCTGATATTGCTGCTGCTCCCTACGCTGCTCTTTGGTCAAACCGACAGCAGCTCGTTTCCGATCTGGCCTTCAAAAGCCTACTTTAAAAGCTACCTGACCGACACCAAAACGCTTATCACCTCACCAGCGCGCTTCGACCGGAATGATTGGCTAACGGCCGGAGCAGTAACTGCCACAGGAATTCTGGTTCTGACCCAAGACAAGCCTGTAAACCGCTTTTTCCGGGACCGCACCAAACCTTTTATGGATGATTTGTCGCGCTATGGTTTTGAGCCTATCGGAAGGGGAATTTATCCGGTCCTGCTCTCGGGAGGGTTGTATTTGCATGCCACTGCAAAGCACAACGCCTACGACCGTAAAGTAGCGCTGCATGCAGTAAAAGCGATGGTGATTAGCGGCTTATTCACACAAACAGCCAAGCAGCTTTTCCACCGTCATCTTCCTGAGCACCCCAATCCGGGAAAGTGGGAAGGCCCCATAGCACCTGTCCGTTTTCGATCCTTTCCTTCCGGGCATTCGACGATGGCCTTTGCAGCAGCCACTTTCTTTGCCGAAGCCTATGCGGACAAAAAATGGATCCCGGTAGCCGCCTATACAATGGCCACCCTCGCCGCAGCATCAAGGATGTATGACAACAAGCACTGGTTTTCGGATGTGTTTTTCGGTTCGGCCATCGGTTACTTTACCGCCAAAGCCATCTATCATCAAAATTTTACTACTCAAAAAAGCCCGCTGAACATTGGGTTGCAGTCATCTGGTTTAGGTGTTTCTTACAAGTTTTGATGAAACCCGACTGTGTTCCAAAGAAAAGAGATTGTCCCGGATGAAAACATTGTATCAACCGGTCAAAACTGTTTACGAAACATGAACTGAAAAGCGAAGTTACTGACCTTTAAATTCCTACCCGCGATACATCGCTACTTTTATGCATAATAAAAGATTGAAAATGCGCCAAAATCGTCACGTCACAGTAAACAACAAGCAGATTCCTCCGCCCATTGTTTCGCTATCAAAACTTCAGGAAAGGTCAGGCGTATACAGCGCGAAACAAGGGCGTCGGAATGACTCGCTTAAAGGAGAAACAAGAAAAAGGGCGCGCCGACACAACAGAAATATACCAAGGAGTCGGCGCGCCCTTTTTCCTCCCTAAACGCTAAAGCATAGTCATTCTGAACGAAAAACATAGCGAAGCGGAGTTTTGAAGTGAAGAATCTATTACATTTTGTTTGCCAATACCACGCTGTTCTATATGCTGCTTAACATAGAATTGTCATTTGGCTGAACCTCCGCTATAACCCTGCCGCAACTGGTTTCATAAAAAAAGCCCTCTACTCGGTGAGCAAAGGGCCTTAATAATTTTCTGAAAATCAATTACTGCTTCGAAGCGAGGTATTCCGAAATGCTTTCCTTGTTTTCTAAAATACCTTTGTCGCCCTTGTGCCAGTCGGCCGGACAAACTTCACCGTTTTCCTCATAGAACTGAAGTGCGTCGATCATCCGAAGAACTTCATCCACACTGCGACCCAGCGGCATGTCGTTCACCACCTGGTGGCGCACCACGCCCTGCTTGTCGATAAGGAACAATCCGCGATAAGCGGCAGGCTCGCCTTCAAATTCCATCTCGCCTTCTTCGTTGTAGTCATACTCACCGGCAAGCACGTCGAAATTCTCAGAAATGGATTTGCTGAAGTCGGATACCAAGGGGTATTTCACGCCTTCGATACCACCCTGCTTTTGCGGCGTGTTGAGCCATGCGTGGTGCGAGAACACCGAGTCGACCGAACAACCCACAACAGCTACGTTGCGGTCTTCAAATTCTTTCATACGCTCCTGGAAAGCAATGATTTCCGTAGGACAAACGAATGTAAAATCCATTGGGTAAAAGAAAAATACCACATGTTTTTTTCCTATAAATTGGGATAAAGAAAACTTCTCCACTATTTCACTGCCGTTAACAACAGCTTGTGCATCAAATAATGGTGCTTTTTTTCCAACTAATACTGCCATAGTAAATTTTAAGATTTATTTAACAAATTTATTTTCAATTGTTTAATTCGTTGCAAATGTAAGACGATATTGTGGAAAATAATAGTGTTATCGGGATTAATGTTTGGGAAGTTGGGAGGTTTAGTAGGTTTCTACGTTTGTAGGTTTATGAAATGTGTTTAAGTGCGCAGGTGTTTAAGTGTTTACGTAATTACTTAGAGCTAAGGGCACCGGGCTTTTGCAGGGTGGCGAATATTTAGTTGAAAGTTGGCAACAGGCAAAATGCAGTGCCGAAAAACTCGCAATCTGCTATTGCTTAGTTTTTCGAGCCCGCCCGAACGTACCGTCGTTCGGTACGGGCGCGGCATCCTCGAAAAAAGTTTACTTTTTTTGCGGGATTGGCAATGAAGAATGCCGGATTTCAGGTTTCGGATTCCGGGTTAAAGGGTTGAAATCCCCGCAGGGGATGGCGACCCTGGAGAGTGGAACTAAGAGTTCAGGATTAGCGTGTTTTGCGTGGAAGTTTTGCGTTCTTAGCGTGGACTTCTTTTTGGGCAGGACAAGGTACACGCTAGCGCGCAAAACAAAGAAGCGAAAAGAGCACAAAGACCGAACAAGGAAATGAAATTGTCGGAATAGTTCTTTTCCAGGTGTAGGTTTCGTGAAATTCCTGCCTGACTGATGGCCTTCAGTCATTCAGGCAGGCGCCTAAAATTCCCGCCCGACTGGACAGCGTCAGTCGTTCGGGCGGGCGCGTAATTAGTGTCTATGGAATTTGTTATTTCTTGTACTATTTCCCAAATTAACAAATCTACTAATTGACTAATCAACTTTTCACTCTCGTCATTCTCCCAGCAACTGCTCGGGGTCGACTTCGATTTCGCGGTCATTTTTAAAATCGTAGAGGGTTTCCTGGCGGAGGCGGTAGTAATTTCTCCAGTAGTTGTAGAGTGCGTTGATATAACCCAGGCGGGCGTTATCACGCTCTTCCTGTGCGATATTGAGCTCGGTAACGCTGATTTTCCCGATAAGATAGCGCTGCTTGGTGACGTGGTAACGCTTTTGCGCCACGGTGTCGCTTTTCGCTGCAATCCGCAACTGGTTGGCCTGCATGTTGAACTGATCGACCTGGTAACGCACCTGCTGCAAAAAGTCGATACGCTCCTGCTCAAGGTTGCTGAGCACCAGCTCACGGTTCGACTCCGCCATGCGTATCTTGCCCTTGGCCAACCCCCAGTCTATGATGGGTACGCTGATACCTACGGTTAACTGCTGGCTCTCAGAAGGGTCATCAAACGCTTCGCTCAAAACAGCGGCACTTTGTGTAAGTCCATATCGTGCATACAGGTTCATGCTGAAGCGGCTCTCGCGCTTGGCACGGTTGACCTCCATGCGGGCTTCCAGCTCCCGGCGTTCAAAGGCCAGGGCATCGGAGCGGTTTTCGCGGGCCATAGCAACCGCCTTTTCGGTGCTTGCCACGAAGCCTTCTTGCGGACGGGGCACCATCAGCGCAAGCGAATCTTCTTCCGGCAAACGGAGAAAAGATTTCAGTTCAAACAGTTTGTTTTCAAGGTCGAGCGCCGAAGCTTCCACGGCGGCATTCGATTTCAGCAGCCTCAGCTCAAGCTGGAGCAGCTCATTCTCGGCGATGGTGCCAATATTGTATCGCCCCTGGGCAATCTTGAACAAGGTGTCGTTGTTGGCCTGGTTCATCAGGTTGATGCGGTGCTGCATCTGCGCCTGGAGCACGGAAAAGAAGTAATTGGAC
>JAASSU010000223.1 GCA_021767705.1 Bacteroidota bacterium
AATATCTTTGTTTTGGGATAAGATAGCCCGTGCCAGTCCGGAGAGTTGCTCTTCGGAAAGCCGGGATGTCTTTACAGCTACGGTTGAGCTCTGTATCCCATCACTAAAGGTTAGCTCCACAGTTTCGCCGGGCTTAATGGATTCAAGCTCGCCCAGTGCTTCTTCCAGGTTACGAATATCCTGACCGTTGATTTTTACGAGGTATTCATTCAGTTTCGCAACCAGTGCAGAATAAGCTTTTGAGTCGCTAAACACATTAGTAAGCTTAGGATACTCGTCCATTTCCACGTAAGTGTAACTATCGTAGCCTATTCTTTGGACAGCACTTGATTCGGACAACTCTATGCCCAGATAGGCGCGAATGAGGTGGCCATTTGTTTTAAGCACCTCCTCAATAATACGGTTTGTTAATTCTGCCTCCAGGGCAAAATTAATCTGGGATTGCAGGATTTGTCCTCCATCAGGAGTATCTGCAAAGGCGATTTGCGAGTTGACGCCAATGACGTTCCCTTCACTGTTAAGCAGTGGTCCGCCACTGTTACCCCAAATCAGGGTAGCAGTTGTTTGAAGGAATCCAAATTTTCCGGTCAAACCGCCACGCACACGGTTCTTAGCACTGATAATACCATCGGATACAGAGTAAGGATACTCGCCCAGCGGATTACCTATGGCGTAGACATCCTCCCCTACTTTCGGCTCTCTGGAAGATATTTCGAGGGTGGTCATTTCTTTTCCGGGAGGGTCTACAAATCGCAACACGGCCAAATCATAAAAAGAATCTCCTCCTATCAGCTCTACTTCATATTTTTTTCTGCTAATCGAATAGACATACAGGCTTCCTTGTTCATCCGAAGCATTTTCAACCACATGGGCGTTGGTTACTACCAGAGGCTCGCCATTTTTTTCGATTATAAACCCGGAGCCTGAGGATGTCACCCCGGTCATATCGAGCGCGGCTTTGTAAGCCATTTCGCTGGCCGATTCACCACGAAAACCCAGTGCGTTTTTAGCAAGATCCGTTTTGAAAACACCTACTGTAACCACACCTCCCAAACGGTTTTCCAACACATCGGAGATTTTTTGGGAATGCGCACTAAGAACAAAAATGATAGCCGCTAAAGCTAAAAGAGAACTCCTTTTCATGATAATTTTGATATTTATTTACAATGTTCAACAAGATATTTTCCGGCAGCTCCCAATCCAAGGTCATGGGCTTTGCGGGCTAATTCACAGGCTTTGTCCCATTCGCCGATATAGTGCATCGCCACGCCTTTGTTCAGAATAGCCTGTGCATACTCATCGTTTTGTTCCAGAGCTTTATCATAAATTTCAATAGCTTCTCTGTAAAATCCATCCACGGCCAAATTCATACCCCAGTTATTGTAATACACAGGGCGGGGGTTTATCTCAATGGCCTTTTGATAATCCTCATTTGCTCCGGCCAAATCATTTTGTTTCTCTTTAGCCAGCGCACGCCAAAAATAAGCCTGATCATTCTGCGCATTGAGCTCGATAGCTTCATTCAGCTTCTGCATGGCCTTTTCAATGTTTCGTTGCTGATAATATTTTTTTCCCTGTCTGACCAGCTCATCCGATTCGGATTCCTGCGCATGCAGTCCAAAGGTTAATACCGATAAGGCAATGGAGAAAATTGTTAAGTAAATCCTTCTCATAGAAAATCATTAAAAAGGGCAACCTGAAATAAAAATTACAAATTGCCCGCTGGTTTAAATTAGTCTCTTCTTACGTAAATGTTGTAATAATCCTCGTAGACTTCCATCTCGAACTCATCGTAGCTACAAGCCTTACACGAAGGCCCCCAACTCACTTTGCTACCATCGGTAAACTCCGCCACAGCATAAAGACAGGTGGTTCCTGAGCGCACTGTTACTGTTCCGTCGCCCCATGGAGCCATATATCCTTCATAGTACCCATCCACATAGCAGTCGATGTACCAATCGGTGTAGTTGTCAAACTCCACATAGCAATAACCTGCCCCACGGGCTCTGGCTCCCTTTTCAGTAGGCTGTACGGCTTTAGATTCGGCATCTTTGTCGTTCAGTCTTTTTTCTACTTTAATGTTCGGATCATCGCCGCGGGTTTTGCCCTTGTTTGCGTCGCCACTTTCAACCTGTCCGTAAGAAATTCCTGCCATAAGCAGTGCTGTTACAAATAAGAAAACGTACTTTTTCATAAATAAAGATTTAAATTAGTAATTAGAATAATTTAATAGTATGCAAGTAATATATATTTCTCTATTCGTGTTGTTAAATAATTGTTATATTTCTGTTTTGTAGCTATTTACTTCTTTAACTATATAAATCAAATCGGAAAAAGTAACCCGAATTCAAAGAATATTTAATTGCTGCTTTCCAACAATCGCAAAACTTCCTTTGCTTTTTCATCAAACACATATTCCTTTTCGACAATTATTGTAAGCTGACCCCTGGCCATTTCGGGCTGATTGTTTTGCAGGTAACTCATGGACAGATACCATGGCAGCACTTCACTGTAAAAATCTTCCGGTGTGCTTTTTAGTTCTTCGAAATACTTGATGGCTTTTTCAGGGTTTCCGGACTGACTGTGACTCAGCGCTAAATAAAATTTTAATGCCGGATATTCGTTTAACAACTCAGCCATTTTCTCAAGATTACTAATAACACTATGGTATTCCTGATTTTCGTAAGCTTCCAGGCTTTTCGTAATAGTTGCTTTGTCTTCATCACTTAATTCAGCAAAATAAGACTGAGTTCCCCGCGCCCCTTCAGTTACTCTGTTTGGATAAGGGGTAAAATATTCCTGATAAAGATTTTCGCTTAAGGTGGGGCGTGATAAGTAAAAATAACCTGCCACTCCAACTAAAAGCAGCAAAACTGCTGCATACCCAAGCTTTTTCAAGACTGAAGCAACAGGTTTGTCAGAGGCCTTAGGCTTGACCCGATTGCTATTTAACTCCGATTTTAGTTCCTCAGAAGCATGTTCTGCCAAACCATCGATTACCGCCTGATGCATCTGCACTTTTTCAGCAAACTCATTATCAGAGGCGATATGCTCTTTTATCCTGGCAGACTCATCTTCAGACAAACGGCCCAACAGGTAATCATCAATGAGCTGATATGTTTCGGAGTTTTTATTCATACTGTTAAATTAAAAATCAGATTCAGAATGTTTTGTTTTAATTAGACTTTCGATTTTTTTAAAGCACTTGTATTTTTGTGTTTTTACAGAATCGATTGACTTATAATCCATCAACTCCATAATTTCATCGTATTTCTTCTTTTGGAGGTAATATAGCGATAGAAGCCTGCGGCACTTGGCGCTTAGTTTTAAGAGTGCACTACTGACAATATCCTTCATCTGCTTTTCTTGTTCAGTCATCAGCAGTATCTCATCAACAGGCAATTCAGATAGACCGATCTGATACTCCGCCTCGGTGTGCTTTGAACTTCTCTTTAGCTCATTGAATACCTTGTATTTACCTACCTGGAAAAGATATGTTTTGAGTGTTGAACTCAAACTAAGAAGCCTTCCGGATAAAATGTTCTGGTACATAGACAGGAAAGCTTCCTGATATATTTCTCTGCTTGTTTCCATCGACAGATTGAATTTTTTAACTGTGAAATGCACAAATTCCTCTTTGTGTTTTTCATAAAAATCACTGATGGCGTCATGGTCATTCTTTTTGAACCTCTCAAGGATTTCTGAATCGCTAATCATTCAATAACTGTTGATAATTCTTCAAAAAGCTATTCTCAAAAAAGCAATGAACATAATTGCCTCGCTGAAAATTAATAGTGTATAAACTAAAAAGTAACTAAAGGGTTTAATATATTTAGATATTTTTATGTGAAAAAAAACTTAAAACCGCAATTATGAAAGACATTAATTTTAGTAAAAAGGAACTGGAAGCTTTTATATTGCTCTATGTTGCTAACTCAGACTTAAACATCGACGCCGAAGAAATGAGTTTCATTAAAAGCTTACTGGATGAAGAAAAGCTACAAAAAGTGAAGCACACTTTTGATGGTTGCAACGACAACAAATGCCTTGAAATCATTCTCAGTCATAAAGATGAGTTTTTCTCCACGCCCGAAGAAAAGCAGCAGCTCATCGACGAAATCCAGCAGCTAATTCAAAGCGACGACAAAGTAAGCGATATGGAGCAGGCCGCCATGTTGGGGCTGAGAAGGTTGTTGAGATAGATATTTTCCTGAACACCCCAACAGCAGCTTGTTAATTATCCGTTAATTCAGGTTACATAAATATTATTTATCTATCCATATATGTACTTTTAACGGTTTATATCATTTTTATGGAAGCATCCTTTGTCAGGAAAACTCTTTTATCAGTTGCTGTATTTTGGTCTTGCTTACTTTTCGGCCAGCAGGACAGAGCCATTGGCACTCTAGAGACTTTTGAAAGTCCGTATAAAAACGTCAGGGCCCTGGTAGTGGGAATTTCGGAATATGCCTCGGATGCTATTGCTGATTTAAATTACGCTGATGATGATGCGCGGAGCATCTCTGATTTTCTTTCTTCGCCAATAGGCTGGGCTATAGACTCAAACATGGTGGTTTTTCTGCCTGATGAGGAGGCCACGCGGGCACGTATTAAGCTGGAGCTGAACAACCTCTACCAGCAAAGCCAGCCTAATGATTTGGTTATTATTTACTTTGCCGGCCATGGCGACGTAGCTGAAAAACACGGCGAAAACGAGGGATACCTCTTGGCTCACGATGCTTCCGGACCCAGCGACTATTCTATTGACGGGGCGGTTCCTGTTAAATTCCTTGAAAAAGCGGTGACAGATATGGCGCAGAAGCAAGTGAAGGTTTTTGTCATCACAGACGCCTGCCGGTCAGGAAAAATCGTCACCGAAAAAGGGGCTTCACAAACACTGACAGCCCTTTCCATCAACTGGCAGAATGTGATGAAACTGGTATCAAGCCAGGCCGATCAACTGTCTAAAGAAGGCCGGCAGTGGGGCAATGGTCACGGTGCTTTTACTTATTTCCTTTTGGAAGGCCTGAGCGGGCTGGCCGACGGAGCCGTCGGCCCCTCTGATGAAAAAATCAACCTGATAGAGTTGTACAACTACGTGATGATGGAGGTAAACGCCGAAACAGGCGGAACTCAAATCCCTTCCTTTTCAGGAAATGCGGCTGCACATATCAGCTATGTTAACCCGGAAGCCAAAGCACTGGCCCTTGAGCAAAAAGAAAAAGGCACCATCCCTACCCTTTTCGCTCTGCGGGCCGGAGCAAACAGCAACCCATACAACCTTGACAGCCTTCAATTTCAATTACTCGAGGATTTTAAATCTTCGCTCGAAGAGAAAAAATTTATCGAACCTGAACAGGACAATGCCTACACCTATTTTAAAGAATTGTCAGCAACCGGAATACCAAGCGATTTAAATTCA
>JAASSU010000224.1 GCA_021767705.1 Bacteroidota bacterium
CGAGAGCGAAAGACTTACTTAAGATTAAAATTGCCAAAAAAGAAAGAAACGAAATTATGCAAAGCAACTTTTTGCCGCAATTGGTTGTATCATAAAAAGAAGCTTTTGAATAAGATTAACTAAGAACTATTTAATTTATATGAAGATGAAATTTTTACTTACAAATTTATTTATCATCCTTATAACGACCGTAGCAACTGTTGCCCAGTCACTACAGCTATCCACTGAAAATGATGGTGTTTTGGAAGATGGCCAGGTAATCACCATCAACGCCACTCCGGACACGGATCTGATGCAGGCACTTATCGATGTTGAAAACATCAGCGACAAAAGCATAGATGTTGAGGTCAGCAGAGTGGTGCACGAAGAACTTGACGAATCATCAAACTACTTTTGTTGGGGCACTTGCTACTCTCCTTCTGTTGATACTTCTTTAGTGAACATATCACTCGACCCCGGAGAAATGACTTCAGAGTTTTACGGCGATTATGAGCCTCACGGTAATGTGGGTACTACACGCATATCCTATTTTTTCTATGACGAAAGCAACCACGACGATGTGGTGGAGGTGGAAGTACACTTTGTTACCCAAGTGGATAACTCATCAAGTATCACCCTTTCTACAGAGGAACATGGTGAACTGGAGCATGAACAAATCATCACTGTGGAGGGAACGCTTGAAGAGGAAATCCTGATAGCCTACATCGACGTCCGAAATGATGATGATCTTCCGATGGATGTGCTGGTGCGGCGCGTGGAGCATGACACCGTACCCGGTTCCATCAACTATTTTTGTTGGGGAACCTGCTATTCTAACTCAGTTGACACTTCGCTCATGACTGTCACTCTTGAGCCCGGCGAAACAACGGATGAGTTTTCGTGCGATTATGAACCACAAGGGAATGAGGGTACCACAACCGTTTCATACTATTTTTACGATGAGAGAAATCCGGATAACGAAATAGGTATTACAGTGAAATTTGTGGTGGAGTCTTCAGCTATTGAAGAGCAAGCTTTTGTTTCGGGCTTATCGGCCTACCCCAATCCGGCCAGCGAACAGTTGAACCTGAGTTTTAAACTCAAGGAACTTGATGATGCCTACGTTACTGTACACAATATGCTAGGGGCGGTAGTTTACCAGGAAAGACTGGACAAGCACGACAACCTCCTTCAGATCAACACCAGTGGTTTTCAGAATGGCGTTTATTTTTACACCATTCATAACAACAACCGGATGGTGGCCTCAGAGAAGTTTATTATCTCGCATTAGTTTTGGAAATGAAATCATAATAGCAGGCTGCGCCTTATTCAGGGGCAGCCTTTTTATTATTGACTTTTTTTAGGTGATTAAACCTTCTGTTTTGTTCCAAAATAAAATGTTTTGTCCCAAATCGGAATTAGTGCCTAAGCGCTCTGGAACGGAAACTTCAATGATTAGTGTCTGTCTAAAGTATCATAACTTGGATCCACCCCTCTAACTCCCCTGAAGGGGAGAACCAATTAAATAATTGGTTGTGTGGGGTTCCCCTTTAGTCCCGAAAGCTTTCGGGATAAGGGGTAGCGGGGAGGAAATTAACATTGGCCCGACTTTATAGACGGAAACTAATTAGAATATCTTCAGAATTTTGGTATCTTTATTGATATTATCAAAAAAAAAATTAAATCATGAAAAAGATATTTCTCTACTTTCCGGTTATCTTATTACTCGTTGTTTTTGGATGTCAAAAGCGCGATGTAAACGATACCCCTGATATTCCGGGTGAAATAGAAACCATGGAAGATTTGGTAATTAGCGATAGTTTTGATTTCAGCACAAGCACAGACATTTCTTTTTCCATATCTGTCACACAAAGCGGTGTTGAACAACCATTCATTCCAGTTACAATTTACAGCAAAAGGCCCGAAAATGGCGGTAAACTGCTTTTGAAAGGAGCCACCAACCAGCAGGGTGTTTTTGAAAGTGTTTACCCACTCCCCGATTATATGGACTCCGTTTATGTTACCACTAATATCATTGGTATTCCCAACGAAAAAAGTGTGCCCGTAGATGGAAACCTCGTTTCTATAAGGTTTTCAGAAGCACAGAAAACAAAAAGTAGTGAGGCCTACAAATCCTTAAATGCACTCAACTTTGATTTCCCGGTCACTTTTCTTTCTGAATACAATAACAATGGTGTTCCTGATAACCTCACAGAAGATCATATTGTTGGAGAACAATTTATGGAAGACTTAAATAAAAGCCTCCCGGAAAGAGTGGCTCTGTACGAATCACATCCTGAATATCTCGATCCGGAAAACGATTTGGATTTAATACTTGAGGAAACCGCAGATGTTTGGGTCACTTTTGTTCATGAAGGAGCAGCACTCAAAAATTCGGTCGGATTTTATACTTATGATATAAATAATCCACCTTCAAGTCCATCCGAAATTGAAATGGTGACCTTTATTTTTCCAAACTTCTCATATGCATCAGGTGGAGGCGGAGGCCTTGTTACAGGTAACACTGTAAAAATAGGTCAGTTCGATGCCAACACGGCCATTGGATGGGTGCTAATCTCTAACGGATGGAGTGCCGGAACGGTGCAGGATCGCCGCGCATTCTTTTCTAACCCTGATTTCAACCCTGAGCCGGATATCGACAAAAAACAGCACACCGTACTGCTAAACGACCCGAAAACAAACAGGTATATTATTGGCTTTGAAGATCTTTATAGAGGTAGTTGGTCAGATGAAGACTTTAACGATGCTGTCTTTTATGCTACCACAAACCCTGTAGATGCGCCCGATACCGATAATTTACCAAACATGGACTCTGAAGATCCGGACTCAGATGGCGATGGAGTGCCAGATAGTCAGGACGAATACCCTAACGACCCGGACAGGGCTTTTGCAGGAAATTATGAAGGCTCATTAGCTTTCGAAGACCTTTGGCCCGGAAAAGGAGATTACGATTTCAATGATATTATTATTGATTATAATCTGGAACAAATCACAAACAGCGAAAATAAAGTTACACAAATAACTGCAGTATATACTTTAAGAGCTTACGGTGCTGAATATCATAACGGTTTTGGTTTTGAGATGAATATAGCACCCTCGAAAATTGCCAGTGTTTCCGGAACTGAGATATCTGATAACTACATTACTTTATCAGGAAACGGAACGGAAGCGAACCAGGAAAAGGCGGTTGTAATTGTTTTTGACGATGCTTACGATGTGCTTCCTTATCCGGGCTCGGGAATCGGAGTCAATACCGATCCTGATTTCGAATATGTTGAGCCGGTGGATATTAATGTGGAAATTGTGTTTTCTGAACCTGTCTCGGTCAGTTCAATTGGCACACCTCCTTACAACCCGTTTATCATCGCCGATCAGCAAAGAGGTTACGAGATTCACCTTCCCGATAAGGAGCCAACATCATTGGTTGATGAAACTCTGCTTGGGCAATGGGAAGACGACTCTGACCCACTGAACGGAAGGTATTACAAAACAGAAGGAAACCTGCCGTGGGGAATAAACATTGCCGGATCGTTTGATTATCCCATTGAGAAAATTCAAATTATTGATGCGCACCTCAAATTTGCTGAGTGGGCACAGAGCAGTGGAGAATTGTTTCCTGACTGGCACTTGGATTTGGACGGATATAGAAAAGCTGATAACATTTATTCTGTCCCAGAGTAGTAATAAAAGCCTTAACTTGTCCAATATTAGGACACAAAAAAGTCAATGACTTTATGAGCAGCCTGTATATCAGGCAATAAGGAAAATGGTATCTTAATTGATGTTTTGCACATAAAAAAATAAATTATGAAAAAGATATTTCTCTACTTTCCGGTTATCTTATTACTCGTTGTTTTTGGATGTCAAAAGCGCGATGTAAACGATACCCCTGACATTCCGGGTGAAATAGAAACCATGGAAGATTTGGTAATTAGCGATCATTTTGATTTTAGCACCTCTTCTGATGTGCAATTCAGGATTACAGCCCTGAACAACCAGGGGGCACCTATCCGCAATGCCAAGATCAAAATTATGGACAAGCCTCAAATAGAGGGAGGGACAGTGCTGCTGAGCGGCGCCACTAACCAAAATGGGGTCTTCGAAAGCGTCTATCCTTTGCCGGACTATTACTCTGAGGTTTTGGTAACATCCGATTACATTGGCCTGACCAGCGATTTGGTAATTCAAACTGAAGGTGCGGAAATTATTGAGGCAACACTTGGTGGCCTCCCGCAAAAGAGCACAGGCTTTGCACCGCCCAAAAAATCAACAGCAGATTTTCCATTCACAGTCAATTACCTTGGCAACTATAACGGTATTGGCGTGCCGGAGTATCTTGTAGAAAATGATGAAATCACGCAGGATTTCCTCGATGACATTAACGCGACCCTTCCCGAAAGGGAAGAGCTCTTCAATTCACATCCCGAGTATCTCGACCCGAATAACAAGCTGAACGTGGAGCTCAATGAAATGGCCGAAGTGTGGGTCACATTTGTGCATGAGGGAGCCGGCTTCAAGAATGTACTCGGGTTCTACACTTACGACCTGGATAACCCCCCACAATCGCCGGAAGAAATTGGAGAGGTCACAACGATATTCCCAAACATCTCCTACGCCGGAAGTGGTGGTGGCCTTTACTCGGGCAATAAAGTAAGGCTGGGAGTCTTTGAAGAAAACACGGGAATCGGTTTTGCGCTCTTTGCAAATGGCTGGAACGGTGAAGTTACTGAAGGGGAAAATATTTTTTATTCCAACCCCGAATTCAACTTCGAAACCGATCCGGACCTCAAACAACACACAGTACTCATCCAGGATGTCCTGCGCGAAAGGTTTATCCTGGCCTTTGAGGATTTAGCCCGAGATAATTCAGGAACGTACACTTGTGACCACGATTTTAATGATGCGGTATTCTATGTGACTTCCAACCCTTTTGAGGCGGTTGACAGCGAGGACATACCACCGATAGACACGGGTGATGATGATGCCGATGACGATGGTATTCCTGATTCGCAGGATGATTATCCGAATGATCCTGATAAAGCCTTTGATAATAACTATGAAGGATCGCTGGCCTATGAAGACCTGTGGCCGGGAAAAGGCGACTACGATTTTAACGATATTGTAATTGATTATGAAATCAGTCAAACTACAAATTCAGCCAACAAGGTGTCCTCAATTTCTGCTGCTTACACATTGAGAGCTTATGGTGCTGAATATCATAACGGCTTTGGTTTTGAGATGAATACAGCACCTTCTAAAATTGCCAGCGTTTCAGGAACTGAGGTCTCTGATAACTACATTACTTTATCAGGAAACGGCACGGAAGCGAACCAGGAAAAGGCGGTTGTAATTGTTTTTGACGATGCTTACGATGTGCTTCCTTATCCGGGCTCGGGAATCGGAGTGAACACCGA
>JAASSU010000225.1 GCA_021767705.1 Bacteroidota bacterium
AGTTGTTTGTAGCGCTCAATCACTTCTTCAGGAATATCCTTCCTTCTCTCTTCAATATAATCATCTGATAGCGGGATGGGCGGGGAGTCGGTATCCGGATACATCCGGTCGGCACCCGGCAGCACGCGCTCAAAAATGGTGGTGCCATCTTCAAACGACTTCCGTGTCTCGTTTGGTATCCCTTCAAACGCCATCTGGCAGCGCTCTTCAATAGTTTCAAGTGCCGTTTCTATATCTTCGGCAGGGCCCCAGAATAGCACCTGGGCATCCTCGGGCTTGCTTTTCAGGTGTTCCCTCACTTTATCCCAGTTTTCATCGCTCACCACTTGTTCAAGGGCTTCAGAGTTGGTCATGTTCGGGCGCTCAAGACAAGCGATAACAGCCAGCCGGTCGCCAATCTCGTTGGCAAAAACTTTTCCGGGTTGGGTGAAGTGCGAAAGTGCTCCGGAAAATCCCGGAAGGTTTACTGCGATGATTTTATGGCGTTCATCGCGGGCATCCACAATCGGTTGATATTTAAACCCGAAATCATAGAAATTGAGCTTGCGGTGGGTCATTTTCCACTTTTTCGTGTCTTTGACCTTGTTTTTCAGCTTATCGCGAAGCAGTAATAACGACCATTGCCTGAAAGCCTCATTGTGCGATAATTCGGGAAGCCACTTAGTGTGGGCTACCCCTTTTATCTCCACGCGCGAACCGCCACGGCAACTTACGTTCAAATCCTGACGGCCGCTGCCTATTCCCGTTCTTACCTTTCCGGTGCTACGGTTCAGAAAACGGATATAATCGTTTGCCTCCTTTACCTCATCGGGGTTGACCATATCCGGATAGGTTACCGTTTCTATAAGCGGCATTCCTAAACGGTCGGTATTATAAACGCGCGTATGGCGGTAATCAGAGATTTCGCGGCATGAGTCTTCTTCCAGGCTTAACTGGATGAGCCTGATCTTTTTATTCCTGAGCTGAATTTCGCCCTCCACACCAATGATGGCTGTGCGCTGAAACCCGGTAGGGATACTGCCATCCAGGTACTGCTTACGCGTAATGTGTACCTCGCCCACAATATTCAGCTTCGACAGCAAAGAAATATCAAGGGCAATCTCCAGCGCTTTCTGGTTCAGCGGAAACGGTGGTGTGTCATCCACCTCATAGGTGCAGGTGGTTTCGTTTTTCAAACGGTAAACAATTTCCTTGCGTGTTTTAAACTCCATCAGGGCAGTGCCGTCATATTCCCCCAGCTCACTGAGCGTAGGGCGCATGTGGCGGATAACTTCCGCATCGTAATCTTCATGCTTGTGGTAAAGTCCTGCCGGGCAGTGGCAGAAGGTTTTTTCTTCCGTCTTTAGCTGCTGGTGCACCTCCAGTCCCGACATAAATCCTATGCGGTTGTAATCTTTTTGGGTGGCTTCTTTCCTGGGAATATATCCGGCTTCTTTGAGCGTCTGCTCATAATTTTCTTTCGGATTGGTTTTCTTCATGGTCAATTCCTCATGTAAGTAGTTAGAACGGTCAAATGTATTAAAAAGAGCTTAATATTAAAAATCTTCTCTAAAGAACTTCAATCCCATTCTGATGACTTTGTCTATTTTTGTGAACTATTAGAGGATAAACGCTTGCTGTGGTTCGAAATTTGTATCTTATCCCGCAATAAAGAAACGTAAAACAATGTATAGCAAACAAATATATTTCCGCTTTTCGAAAGGAATCTTTCTCATGATGATTTTTACAGTGCTTCAGCTTATCGCGAAAGCGCAGGAAACCAAGGTGGTAAACATTATCAATGCCGACAAGTCCACTTTCGACCGGGCTGAAAACCCGGATATGCGAAAATTTATCGGGAATGTGATTTTTGAAATCGACAGCACTTACCTTTATTGCGATACGGCCCTGCTCAACCAGGAAACCAAGGACATAGATGCTTATGGAAACATTCACATCAAGGTGAGCGATACGATGAACCTCTACGGCGATATCCTGCACTACACCGGCGAAAACCGCATCGCTAATATTTACGGTGATGTGGAGCTGATTGACAATACCACCACGCTCACTACAGACCACCTGGTTTATGATCGAAATCATGCCACGGCAAAGTACACCACCGGAGGTCAGATTGTCGACAGTGTCAACCGGCTTACAAGCATTAAAGGCTACTACGATACTGAAAAAAAGCATTTCACTTTCCACGACAGTGTAAGGGTTCACAACCCGGATTATACCATGACCTCCGATACCCTGATGTACAATACGATCTCTAAGACCTCCTATTTTTATGGCCCTTCGTGGATTAGGAGTGAAGAGAACACCTTGTATGCCGAGCGCGGATGGTACAATACACTTGAGGACATCACACGCCTTCATAAAAATGCTTTCCTGAATAATGGCAAACAAACCCTGCGTGGCGACAGCCTTTTCTTTAACAGGAACACCGGATATGGTGATGCCCGGAGGAATATCTGGTTGCGCGATACCGAGCAGGATATACTGATTACCGGAAACCGATCGGAGTATTTCGAGCAGCAGTTTTACGCTTATGTTACTGACAGCGCACGCGCAGTGCTGATTGATGAATCCGATTCGCTTTTTGTATCCGGCGACACGCTCTATGCCACTTTCGACAGTACTCAGCAGCTCGAGAATGTGCATTCTTATTTCGGAACAAGGTTTTTTAACCACGACCTGCAGGGGGCCTGCGACAGCCTCAAATACTCAGCGGTAGACTCGGTGATAACCATGTATAATGATCCGGTGATTTGGGCTGAAGGCAGCCAGGTGATGGGCGACACTATTTCGATCACCCTCAGCGGAAACGAAGTGGAATACATGGAACTTTTCAACAACTCGCTCATAGCCTCACACGACACCCTCGACTGGTACAACCAAATTAAAGGGAAGTACATGAAGGCTTTCTTCAAGAAAAATTCCCTCAACAAAATCATAACCGATGGCAACGCCGAATCTATTTACTATGTAAAAGATGACGACGGTTCGCTCATTGGTGTCAATAAATCAGTTTCATCAAGTATGACCATCTACTTTGAGGACAATAAATTTTCATGGATTACTTTTATCGAGAAACCTGATGTGGTGATGAAACCCATTAAAGACACCACGGAAGAAGACCGCTTTTTTCCTGATTTTGAATGGCTCGAAGCTCAACGGCCCAAGAACAATATGGATGTGTATTAAACGCTCTGGATAGGAAGGCAAAAAAAACTGCTGACCTTCAGGGCCAGCAGTTTAAACCTTATTTTTTCTTTTCTTCTTCCTCAGGTGGCGTGTACTCGTTTCGTTTGTTTCCTCTTCCGAAAACTGAAAAATGCACATAACGCTGAGGATGGAGTTTGATATCCAGCAGCAGCATGTTCAGCTCATGTGTAGCCGCCTCAAGGTTGTTGTACAACGAATCGTTGTTCAGCAACTTTCCGGCCGATCCCTGGCCTTCGTTCAGCTTCTGCGTAATAGCTGTAATCTGGTCAATACTCTGGTTCGCTTTTTTCAGCGTAGTGCTGATGTCGGCATTGGCAATGGAATCACTAACACTCGAAAGGTTGTTAATTACATTATTGATTTCACCTTCTTTTGCGTCAATATTTCTTGTAATCGATTCAAGGTTACCCACAATCATGGCCAGGCGATCACGCTCGGAGGTCACTAAGGTGTCAATATTATAAGTTGTGCTTTTCAGATAGGCGAGTGACTGCTCTATATTGGCAAAACTGTTTTCAAGGCCTCGCCTTGTTTTGTCGTTAAACACTTCTTGAATAACAGTGACAACAGTATCGATGCTTGAGAGTAGGTTTTCCGCTTTCCTTTTGATAGGTGCAACCTGCTGGTTAACAGCTTCCTTGATTCCTCCTTCAACTGAGGTCCTCAGGGTGTCTCCCTCAGAGGCTTGCGAGGAGGCAGTGCCAAGGTTGAGTGCAACAGCTTTCGAACCCATAATGTCGCTGCTGTAAATTCGGGCAACAG
Organism: Bacteroidota bacterium; assembly: GCA_021767705.1. Taxonomy (GTDB): domain Bacteria; phylum Bacteroidota; class Bacteroidia; order Bacteroidales; family JAIPAH01; genus JAIPAH01. Next base: position 3,973 of record JAASSU010000225.1, read on the forward strand.
TGTTTTCAGGGATGATGAAGTCATTTTGAACTTCCATGGTGACAATGATCCTGCCGGTGTTGTCTTCTGTAAACCCAATGTCGGTTACCTGCCCTACTTCCATACCGTTCACAGTAACAGGGTTGGCTACCAAAAGACCTTCAATCTGAGTGTAAACTCCATAGAATTCTCTGTTGTTTGAAAAGATATTCTTTCCTTTCAGAAAGGAAACCCCCCAACCTAAGAGTACGAGGGTGGTGACAAACAACAAGCCTAATTTAAATTCTTTTGAAATCTTCAATGGTTTAATTTTTTAGTTTGTACAAATGTATCATTTCTGTTCGAGTAAATCCAGTGCATCGCTGATGGATATTCGCTCGCCTGCCTTAAAGGCAACCGTAAAAGCACCTTTAAAGCCTTTTCCACGCATCTGACTCTGTATTCGGCGCGCCTCCGGCAGCGAGGTGGTCTTTCCGTAGGTATACTTATAGAGCCCTGAATGGTAATACTCTTCAACCCCATCGAGGTTTTTAAAATTTCCGGGCGTGGTCTTTAACTTTTCAGGCGACGTGTCAATCTGCACACTGAAGTAAACCTCCTGCTTTTTTATTTTTTCTTTTTCAGGATAATTTTTCTGAACAACTTGTCTGACATCCTCTTTCGGAAGCCCTTTTTCCATCTCTTCCTTGTAATTCCGAAAGGCTCTGAAAATAGCCGAAGCAATATATACTTGTCCTTTCTTGGATATCAGAAAGCGTTCTTCTTTCGGGTTAGATAAGAATCCGGTTTCAATCAAAACCCCGGGCATCGTCGTGCGGTAAAGCACGAGAAATCCGGCTTGCCTGACGCTGCGGTCGCGCCGTCCCACCCTCTCACGAAACTGTTCCTGCACCAGGTCAGCCATTTTTATACTTTGGTCGAGGTGCTCATTCTGCAAAAGCGAAAGACTGATATAGCCTTCATCGCTGTTAGGATCGAAGCCATCATACTCTTCGCGGTAGTTTTCCTCAAGTAAAATCGCAGAGTTCTCTTTTTTAGCTACTTCGAGGTTGGCTTGCGACTTGTGAAGCCCCATCACATAGGTTTCTGAACCGTAGGGCTGTGAAGAACGGTTGGAATTGCAGTGGATGGAAATAAAAAGATCGGCATCGTTTGAGTTTGCAATCTCTGCACGGCGGTGCAGCTCGATAAACTCATCACTATCACGGGTATAGATAACTTCCACATCCGGGAGATACTTGTTGATGTATGCGCCGGTTTTTAAAGCAATGGATAAGGCAATATCTTTTTCTTTCGCTCGCCTCCCCAGTGCCCCCGGATCTTTTCCGCCGTGACCTGCATCTATCACCACTTTCCTTACATAAGAGCCTTGCTGCCCCTCGCTAACAAAGGCAAGGAGTAAAAACAACACTCCAAAAACAAATCGCAACTGTTTCACCCAAGTAATATTTTATTAGTTTTG
>JAASSU010000226.1 GCA_021767705.1 Bacteroidota bacterium
CATTGGCAAAGTGCTTTCCTTGATTAATAAATTCAGGCCTTCGGTAATTGTGAGGCCTCCAGTTTTCTTTTCTGGCTCGTTCCCTTACCTACTATGCCTTCTGCTGACTTCTTCACGGTGTTCGCTCTTAGGTCTCCCCTTGAACTATCCGGTTGTCCAGACCTCCGCAAAGACCTCCCGGGGTAAGTAGCAACCCTTTCGTTTTGATGTGCCGGATTTACCCGCCTTTCCCCCGGATGACAATAGGGCGTCCTGATCCCAAGGTCAGTTGCCCGGAAAAGCAGGCCTTGTATCCGGTTCCTGTTCGTCACATCAAAACTTTGCCTTAGGCTTCCTTCAGATTCCTGATCGCTCAGGACACCCTTGCCTTCAGCTATGGGATTCCCGTCATCAGGGCTCCCTGGGGACTTGTGAATCCGCTTCACGCACCCGTTAGCTTTACTACATGCCCGGCACACTTGCTGTTTATCCACTTCGTGGATTTTTCAATCTTTCGTGGTTGCATGAGCAATATCGCCGAAGGCGATAAACAGTATTAACCCTGTATGAAATGCAGGGCAGTAGGCTGTGATATCACTCTTGCAATCCTGAAGGGATTGAACTTGATAGTGTACCATAAATTCGCTATTTTTAAATCAAAAAATGGCATACACACAACTCTTTACCCACTTGGTTTTCGGAACTTACAAACGACAAAACACATTGTCAGGAGCTAACTATGAGCGACTTATCAGGTATTTCAGTAAAACACTGACCAATAAAAAGTGCATTCCCTATGAAATCAATGGGACTGAAAATCATTTACATTTCCTGATATCTATGCATCCTACTATCTGTATTGCTCTTCTGACCAAAGATCTCAAGCTTGCCGGGACAAGCTTCATCAAACAAGAAAAGCTGTTTCCGCATTTTAATGGCTGGCAAGCAAAATATGGAGCTTTTAATATTTCATACGACCGAGTTGAGGCTGTGCAGAACTACATCAAAAATCAAAAAGAGCATCATAAAAATAAGAGTTTTGAAGAGGAGTTTATAGAACTATTAGAAAAATCCGGGATTAAATATGATCCAAAGTATTTGTTCAACGATTAGTTCAACCCTTTACAGGGTTGCTAGGTGATTGGCTGCAGTACTTTCCACGGGTTTCACCCGCGGTTTATGCCGTTTATCCACTTCGTGGATTCTATTTTCAATTTATCCTTATTGCATTGTCATACTTCTTAAACTCACCGCACAAATGTTAAAAAATCAAAATTTGTATTCCATTTTCAAGAAAAGCATTAATTTTGGACCCTAAAACGTTTTTAGTCGAATATTCATGGAAAAGACAGACAGGAATAAGGAAATAATCATTGCTTCAGCAAGAAGGCTTTTCAGCAAATATGGTTTCAAAAAAACCACTATGGATGAAATTGCTGCGCAGGCCGGTAAAGGTAAAAGCTCGCTCTATTATTACTACAAAAGCAAGGAAGAAGTTTTTGCAGCGGTTGTGGAGGAAGAATCGCAACACTTGCAGGAAAAGATTAACACCGCCATCCACAACGAGGAAACAGCAAGCGGAAAGCTCAAAGCTTATGTCAAATCCAGTATAAAAACCATCCAGGAAATGGCAAACCTGAACGAGGCTATCCAAAACGAATTCCTGAGCAATTATGCTTTCATCGAAAAGATCAGAAAAAAATATCACGAGAAGGAAACAGCTACCGTTCAGGAAATTCTCGATTTGGGGATAACGAATGAGCGATTTGCACTTCCCGACAGCTCCCTAACAGCGCGTGTGATTGTGCGTGTCATCAAAGCACTTGAAATACCACTCAGAATGGACATGCCGGAACGTGACCTGGAGAGCGAGGTGGAAAGCGTGATGCAGATAATTTTATACGGCATTCTGAAAAGATAATTTTTTTGACCTTTTTTCGACTATTTTACCTTTTTGTTCGAATATTAAAATAATAAATAATGGATTTTAGATGGAGTAGTTTTTTAAGAATGATGACTGTGGCCGTTCTTTTGCCGGCAGCAGCCCTTGCACAAGAACCCCGGCCACTTACGATTGAGGAGGCTCTTGAGGTTTCTTATCAAAACAACCCAACAATGCTTCAGAGCGATTTTCTGGAAAAGGAACATGAAATGCAGCAAAAAGCAGCATACGGGCTTTATTTTCCAAGAATTTCCCTGAATGGAAGCTACCAGGTAATGTCCGATGAGATTCACCTGGACTTGAATCCCGTAAAGGATGCCATTGTGCCGCTTTACGAAACATTGGGGCAATACGGCAACTTTTCGGATGTTCCGAACCCCGACCCTGCCACACAGGATCAGATGCCGGTCCTGCCCCAGGAGCAATCGACACAGGCTATACGAAGTCGACTGATGGAAACGGCGGGGTTGCTCAACAACCAGGACTGGAACAAAACCATCCAAAAGGAACAGTTCGGAACGGTGAGTGCCAATATCAAATGGCCGCTTTATACAGGAGGTAAAATTAAGGCCGCCAATAAAGCTGCCGCGCTGCAAACGAAAGCGGCCAGGCAAAAAGGCCGTGAAAACAAGTCGAGGCTGACGAGCGAGCTTGTTGGCAGGTATTATGCCCTCAGGCTGGCCGGTGAGGTAAAAGAAATCAGGAAAGACGTTCTTGAGTTAATGGAGAAGCATTTCAGCGATGCTAAACGCCTTTACGAGGAAGGAATGATAGCGGAAGCCCAGATGCTGCACGCACGTGTGTATAAAGCGGAAGCTGAGCGCAAGTTTAAAAAGTCGAAAAGTGACTACTACATCGCCAACAAAGCGCTGCGCAACAGTTTATCTGTCGATGAAGCCGGCGAGATAAAACCTGTCAGTAAACTCTTTTACCTGAAATCAATAGAATCCCCGGAATTTTATACACGGCAGGCTTACCAGGAGAACCCGCAGCTTATCCGGGTCGCTCTCAAGAAAGAGCAGGCTCACCAGCTTTATAAGATACAAAAGTCTGACTACCTCCCCAAAGCAGCTTTGGCAGGGATGTACGACATTTACAACAAAGATCTCTCGCCCTATATTCCTGAATGGATTGTGGGCGTTAACTTGCAGTGGAACCTCTTTGACGGCCTGGCCCGCACCAACAAAGTTAAGGCGGCTAAATACAAGGAAGACCGGGTAGAGCAAATCCATGTTGAAGCCAAAGAAGATATCAGGACCCTTGTTGAAAAGCTCTGCCAGCAGCTTGAGATGGATGTGGAGCAGATTGATGAACTGGAAGCATCGGCGGCGTATGCCCGCGAATACCTGAAGGTGAGCCGCCGTTCGTTTCAGGAAGGCATTTCCACCTCAAAGGATGTAACGGAAGCCAGCCTGGCACTGAGCAAAGTCCGTATCGAAAAACTGGAAGTGATGTACGACTATGTCACCACGCTCGCAAGGCTTCTGGAAGTGACGGGCCGATCAGAAGAATTTAAGCAATATCAACTATCAGAAAACACCGTATTTGAAAACGAAATAAACCTTACAGAAAATGAATAAGACAAAGAATATTGTTACCGGAACCTTGCTATTCGCATTGATAGCATTTTTAGCCTACACTGTAGTGCTCATCAACCAACCTGAAAAAAGGCAGCTTCAGGGCCAGATTGAAGCGCGTCAGATTAAAGTTTCATCTAAACTAACCGGGCGCATCGACAGTCTGCCCATCGAAAAAGGCATGGATATTAAGAAAGGAGACCTGCTCTTCAGCGTGGGTAGTCCCGAAATAAAAGCCAAACTCCAGCAAGCTATGGCCGGAAGAAAAGCCGCAAAAGCACAAGACAACAAAGCGGTAAATGGTGCCCGCTCCGAAGATATTGCAGCCGCTTTAAATGCTTACCAGAAAGCGATGGCGGCGGCAGAGCTGGCCGAAAAAACACACCAGAGGATTAAAAATCTTTATGAAGATGGTGTGGTGCCCGAGCAAAAACTCGACAATGCCAAAGCAAAAATGAATGCTGCCAAAAGTACCGCTGAGGCCGCTAAGGCCTTGTATGAAAAAGCAAAAAACGGCGCAAGGAGCGAGGACATTGAAGCTGCCAGTGCTATGGTGGACAAGGCTGATGCAGTAATAGAAGAAATCCGCTCCTACCTCGACGAAACAAAAATTATGGCACCTGTCGCAGGGGAAGTGGCAGATATCATCGCCAAAGAAGGCGAGCTTATCCCTTCCGGATTTCCGGTGGTTACTTTGGTAGATCTGGATGACATCTGGTGTACCATCCACCTGAAAGAAACGTTCATGAAATCCATTGAAAAAGGGAAAACCATAAAAGCGGATATCCCGGCGTTGGGACTAAAAGATGTGCCCTTCCGCATCAGCTACATCCACCCACTTGGCGACTATGCCACCTGGAAGGCGACCAAAGCAAAAGGGGAGTTCGACATCAAAACGTTTGAAATAGAAGCTCGCCCTGTAAACCCGGTCAAAGGGCTTCGTCCGGGAATGAGTGTTCTGATTGACCAAAAAGAGATAGAAAATGGCACAAAAGTCAGCACCGTCAAGTAATATGGATTCACCTGCCAAGCATCCTTTCCGCAACGTTCTGCTTCGCGAAATCAACCGGATTCGCAGCCAGTGGATTTATATCTTCAGTGCCATCATTCTTCCGGTAGCAGGTTTTGTTTTGCTTACCGCGATTTTTCAGAGTGGTGTGGCACGCGAGCTGGATATCGCCGTGGTGGATAAAGATCAATCGGCTTTTTCAAGGGAAATACGACGTGCCGTCGATGCCACTTCAATAGCGCATATCGCGGAAACAGCCACCAGCGAGCGCCACTGTCACAAAATGATGCGGAAGGGAAAAATCCATGCCTTTGTGGTCATCCCCGAAAGGGCTTCTGCAAAAGTGCTTAAATGCGAAGGGGTGACTGTAGTACTTTACGTGGATAACACCAATATTGTAACGGGAGGCCTGCTGACAAACGGTATCCGCTCTGCCATCGCTTCGGTATCCGGAAAAGTAAAAGTCAGTTCCTACCTGCAATCAGGAAAAAACGCTGAGCAAGCCCGGGCACTGGCACAACCCATCAGGATAAATGCTCACGTCTTGTTTAATCCTTTTGGAAGCTACGCCTTTTTCCTTTTAACAGGACTGCTTCCTTTGATGCTTGTTGTCTTTGTCTTGCTAAGCAGCATCCATTCGCTGGGAACAGAATTGAAATATGGCACCGCAAAGCCTTTGCTCGAAACAGCAGGTGGAAGCATCAGAATAGCAGTTGCCGGAAAGCTGTTGCCCTTCAGCCTGATTTATCTTCTGCATGCCTTCATCATGAACTATATTCTGTTTTTCTACATTGGCACTCCGATGAACGGGAACTTCACAACGATAGTGATTTCCGAACTCCTTCTGATTATCGCTTATCAGATGATGG
>JAASSU010000038.1 GCA_021767705.1 Bacteroidota bacterium
GATTGCTATAAATCCACCACCCAAACCTGACAGCCTCCCCGCAGGGGTGCTGTCAGAGTTAGAAAAGATACCACCACCACCGCCAAGCAGAAATTGCAACCCCGCTTTCTTCATCTTGGAAATTTAAACATTGAATATTGGTATTTATTTGGGATTTGGGATTTGTTTTTTGGAATTTTTTCATTTGGTTCATTACTTAAAAGTACCGCCTCTCCGAGGCTCATCAAAACAAACAGCTTGACCGAATCTCTGCCATACTGCCGTCCCTCCGGGACTTTTCAAGAACCACCCAATCCACCACCACCCAAACCTGACAGCCTTCCCGCAGGGATGAGGTGAAACTACGGTGAACTAAAGCCACCATCGTTCTACTTAAAAATCGACTTATCGGAATGCAGTGCTTTCTCGAAACCCGAACGCAAATCAGCAAAGACATCCTTCACTTTATTGATTTTATCGGCCCTGAAGGCATTGCTTCCCGCAAAGGCATAGCCGTTTTTCATATTTCCCTTGTAGGCCTGGTAAAGCGCATTGATAATACAATAGGGGCTTTTTTCCACTTTGCACGATTTGATACACTGGAAAGGGCAACTCTTCGGTGATTTAAGTCCTTGCTTCACCTTATCGATAAAGCTGTTATAGATAGCTCTTCCGGGCATGCCCACGGGGCTTTGAATGATTTGTATCGTATCTTCAGTAGCCTGAACATAAGCATCTTTAAACCCGGACGAAGCATCGCATTCTTCGGTGGTAACAAAGCGGCTTCCGAGCTGCACGCCACTGGCGCCCAGCTTCATAATCTGGTAGGCATCGTCACCGCTGTAGATGCCTCCGGCAGCAATCACGGGAATATTTTTTTTGTATTTGAGCATGAGCTCGTTTGCCTCATTGACCACCTCGGGAACAAGCTTTTCCAGCGAATGGCCCTCATCAGTAATCTGTTCGTTTTTAAATCCGAGGTGCCCTCCGGCTTTAGGGCCTTCCACCACAAAAGCATCCGGAAGATAATCATAGCGCGCTTTCCATTTAGCGGCGATCAGTCGGGCCGCTTTGCCCGACGAAACAATCGGCACCAGCCGCGTAATGCTGTCGGTATTCAAAAACTTAGGTAAATCGAGCGGCAGTCCGGCGCCGGCAAAAATAATATCAGCCTTTTCCTGGATGGAGGTACGCACCATATCCTCAAAATTGGTCATGGCTGCCATAATATTCACCCCGACAATGCCCCGGGTTTTTTCCTTGGCCTTGCGGAGCTCTTCTTTCAGCCCTTCGATGCTGGCTTCAAGATAATCTTTTGAAAAATCGCGGTAAAGCAAGCCCAGTCCGGCACTGGAGATTACACCCACACCGCCTTCGTTAGCTACCGCCGAGGCTAAGCCTGAGAGGGAGATGCCCACACCCATGCCGCCTTGTATGATTGGTACGGAGATTTTTAGCCCTCCGATTGAAAATTCTTTCATCGGTTCGTTCTTTTAGAAACAGTTCACCGAGCCTTTTAACTCTCCGTGTGCTCCTCGTTGTTACAGGATAATCCTGCTTTTTTTCCTTATTACAAACGTCAAAGGTAAGGCATGTTTATCAAAAAATATATAAAATTCTGAATATGTATGTTAAGTTTAAGATCGAAATTGTGCTCAAGGTTGTAAATGCCCCAAAACCAGCATGGTATTTGAGGCATTCCTTTTCTTATAAATCCAAACGAAATATTTATTTCAGCACCTCCGGCTTGACGGCAAAAGGAATCTCACCATTGTCGAAGTACGAGATAATGTTCCTGGCGGCCATCTCCGACATTTTGGTGCGGGCTTCGATAGTGCCTGAGCCGATATGTGGTAGCACCGCCACATTTTTCATTTGGAGTAGCGGACTGTCGGGGCTCATGGGTTCGGGGTCGGTTACATCTAACCCGGCGCCCCAAATAAGTCCTGCCTTCAGCGCTTCTGTAAGGTCTTTTTCATTGTGGACAGCCCCGCGGGCGGTGTTGATAAACAGTGCCGTGGATTTCATTTTCTCAAAAGCTCTTTTATCGAAGACGCCCTTTGTTTCAGGAGTAAGGGCCGTGTGCAACGATATTACATCACTTTCCTGCAACAGCGTATCGAAGTCAACCTTGCGGGCACCCAGTTTCTGTTCGGCTTCAGGTTTCGCACTGCGGCTGTAATAGATGATGTCCATGTTGTAGGCTCCCTTGCAGCGCTCAGCCATGGCCATGCCAATTCGTCCGAGGCCAAAAATTCCGAGGGTTTTGTTTTTCAGTTCGATGCCAAGGTCAGCAGTGGGAGAGAAGGTTTTCCAATTCCCGCTAAGGATATTCTTATGCTGGAAGAACATCTTCCGCGAGGCAGCAATCATTAGTCCGAAAGCCACATCGGCCGTGGCTTCGGTCATTGCCCCGGGCGTGTAGCTCACAGGAATGCCCTGTTTTGTGGCTTCTTCCACATCAATATTGTCATAACCCACCGCAAACTGGGCGATATGCTCCAGGTGGCTGCATTGCTGGATCACATGCTTATCAATCTTATCTGAAAGCGTGCAGAACAGGATGTCGTGTTTTTGGGCTTCAGCAATGAGCTCGTCCTGCTCAAACGGCCTGTCGTCTGTTCTTTCTGTTACTTCATATCCGGCTTCCTTTAATATCTGAATTCCTTTGTCAGGATACACTCTCGTTAATAATACCTTTTGCTTCATCTATTGAATTGTTTTCTGATTCAAAAAGTAAAAATAAGAATATTTGAATTTCTGATGAGAGCCAGAACAAGCATTATCAATAAAAACTTAAAACTACTTTTCAAGCGTACTCAAAACTAATATGGCACACAGATTTTGCTGATAAAACAGATTGTCACTAATCAGAGATATAAATTCATTGACCCAAAGACAAAGGGTTCTATTTCTGGCTAACGAAAAAATGCATAGAAGAGTAAAATTAGCTTAGCGTCAATTTGATGTAAATCGGGGTGGTATTGGCAAATAACAAGGAATAGATTCTTCATTACAAAACGCCACTTCGCTATGTTTTTGTTCAGAATGACGGTGCTATAGATGGTAGGGCGGAAAATGGGAGCGCCAACGTAAGAGAAATAAAACAAGGAGCCGACGCACCCTTTTCTGATGGATGACCCACATAAACACCTAAATACCTGAACACTTAAACACTATTTTTTAAACTAAGAAACACGCGAACTCATCAAACTGAACTCACTTTTGCATCTCTATCTGCTCCACCATTTCCTTCAGGGTTTGCTCAAGCGGGGTGTATTTTAGTCCTAGTGCTTGCTTGCTTTTGGTGGTGTTGAGCTTGATGGGATACCCCACATTTCGGCGGATAAAAGAGCGCTGAAGTCCAAACATCGGAGCAATCAGGGTGAGCAGCCACTTTGGGGCTTTCATCATCGGCAGCTTGTATTTCTTCCCGAATTGCTTTTTCAGGATTTCTGCCACGTCCATCACACTGGCTGTGCGCTCTGCAAGGATGTGACGGCCTTCGGCATCCTCTTTTTCTAATGCCAGCAGGTGCGCTGTGGCTACATCCCTAACATCCACGTATCCAAAGGTGAGGTCGGGTGCTCCGGTTTGATATTTTCCGGAAAGCATATCGTTGATAAAGGCCAGGCTTTCGGAGTCGGAGTTGGCTGTGAGCGAGGGTCCCAAAACAAAAGAAGGATTGATAACCACCAGTTTCCAGTCCGATTGCGCGTCATGCATTTTCCAGGCTTCCTTTTCGGCGGCCACCTTTGAATAAGAATAGGGTTGATGGCTGACAGAACTGGTGCTGTTAAAGTGCTCTTCGGTAAACTCCTGCAAGCCTTTTTCCTGCATGTCGATATTGTCGCCGTGCACTGCCGCCACGCTTGAGGTAAGCACCACTTTTTTTACGGTGTCAGAATTATTGGCCGCAGACAGCACGTTGCGCGTGCCTTTCACTGCCGGATCCACCAGGTCTTTTTGGGCATCCTTAAAGCGCAAGGTAAAAGGAGAAGCCATGTGTATGATTGCATCAGCTCCATCGGCAGCTTTGTCGTAAGAACCTTCTTTCAGGAGATCAGCCTCCCAAATTTCCAACTTACCTGTGCTGTTGGAGGCCAGATCCTCGAGGTGCTGATATTTTTTCTTTTTCTTCTTATCGCGGAGAGTGAGGCGCACAGTGTATCCTTTTTCCAGCAGTTGCTTCGTGACCCATGAACCGATGTATCCTGTACCTCCTGTAATTAATATCGTATTTTTCATAAGCTTAATGTAAGTCCGAATTATTATCGGGTGAGAAATTATTTGTGCAAAGCACATGTTAAAAAGCACCTCGCATAGAGCAAACCACCTTACTGGTAATTTGTTTATTGAGGTCATGTCAAAACTCTACCAGCCAAATTATCCTTCGATTTTTCTCAGCCCTTTAGCCTGGACTATTCATAAACTTTTAAAAAACAAACACTTTACATGACCATGGCTATATCCAGTTTTAAACTGTTATTATATTGTTTTACATTAAAAGTTACTGTAGCAATGGTACTGTAATCTCATCAGCTTGGAATACTGATAATAATGTGTTAATTTTACGAAGATCAACGGAGCAATAGCAATACCCGCTGAACGGGGTACTTTTTCAATCGTCTAAGAAAACAATTTATTATGGAAAATGCTATCAAGGCAGCTACTATACTTCAAAAAAACAGCAACTCCATTGCAGAGAAGGTTGTAGACAGGATTTATGCTGCTAATCCCGGTGTATGGGAAAAATATGGCCAGGAGGGTTATGAAATGAGTGTCAGGGACACCGAAAGCCACATCCCCTATCTTGTGGAATCTGTTAAAACCTCAGACACTTCTGTTTTTACTGATTATGTGGTTTGGGCCAGGCAATTATTTGATAGCCTCAAGTTGCCTGACAATACCATGAGTTCCACTCTCAAGGAAATGGACTACGTCATGGGTCAGCACCTCGATAATGAGACTTATTCGTTGCTTGAGCCTGTTTTCCATGCAGCCAAACAAGTGGCTGAGCAGGAAATAGAAAATGTAGCGTCATTCATCGACAGTTCAAATCCACTTCGCGATGTACTTGAGTATTATTTAAAAGCCCTGCTTGCAGCAGATCGCCATAAAGCGAGGGATGTTGTTTTTAAAGCTATAGACGAAGGGGCCTCTGTTAAAGATATTTATCTCCATGTTTTTCAGCCTTCGCAATATGAGATAGGAAGGTTATGGCAAGCTAATGAAATTAGTGTCGCCAAAGAGCATTTTGCTTCGGCAGCCACACAGCAGATTATGTCGCAGTTGTATTCCAGGATTTTTAGTGGTGAACGAAACGGCAAAAAGATGGTGGCAGCCAATGTTGGTGGCGACCTTCATGAAATGGGAATAAGGATGGTGGCCGACTTTTTTGAGATGGAAGGATGGGACACCGTTTTCCTGGGGGCCAACACACCGCTTGCAAGTATGTTAGATTCTATCAGGGAGTACTCGCCCATGCTATTGGCCCTGTCTGCTTCTATGCCTTTTCACCGGACGAGAATGAAAAATTTTGTAAGCGTGGTAAAGAAAGAAGCTCCACATGTGCACGTTATGATTGGAGGAAGGGCTGTAAAAGGAGGACAGGAAGACTTGAAATGGTTTGGAGCCGACAGCTTCGCCAGCAATGCACAGGAGGCGGTAAGCAGAGCCAGTCAAATGATATAAAGCTATTTTATGATAAGCAAAGGAATTGGTATCTCGCTATCATCTCAAGGTCTTGTAGAAAAGATATGGTTCAATAAACTTGGTGTTGATAAAATAATAGAGGGCGAAACACCTTTTATCAGGATGATTGACAGCAATAGCCGCCAAAAGGCTATGACCCTGTTTCAAAAAATTAATTCGGGGCATGCTGAATTTGGTTATCAGCTTGATGTGCCTACGAAAAATGAAATCCTCAGCCTTGAATTTGGGGGCTTTAAACTTAGTGGTAAAATGCTGCTGTTCGGCGTGGAGCACAGCAATGAAACAACCACTTTTATGAATTACCTCCAGCAAATCAACAACGAGCATGTTAACACTATTCGCTCACTCAAGAAAGAACAGTCGCTTTACCAAAATAAAGGGCAATCAGTGCCAAAGGACGAAGCGTTGCTGATCGATGAAATAAGCCGTCTAAACAATGAAATGGCTAACGTTCAGAGGGAGCTGACCAAAAAGAATACGGAACTTGAGCGGGTTAATAAATTGAAAAACAGTTTTCTCGGAATGGCGGCGCATGACTTGCGTAACCCTTTGAATGTGATTACCAGCTATGCAGATTATATTTTGGATGAGGCGGCAGATAAGCTTGAGCCTGAACATGCTGATTTTTTGAACCGTATCGTCCGGTCGTCTGATTATATGCTTGGATTGATAGAAAACCTCCTGGATTATGCCAAAATTGAAGAAGGGCGCCTTGATCTTGAAAAAACAAGTTTCGATATCGTATCACTGGCAAGGCATTCGGTAGAAGCCAATAACGTGCTGGCTTCCGGAAAGAATATCAGAATTGATTTAGAGAGCTCCATCGATAAGCTCATGGTAAGCTTCGATTATCTTAAAATGGAACAGGTGTTTAATAACCTGCTCTCAAATGCTGTAAAGTTTTCTTACCCAAAATCTAAAGTAAAATTTAATATAGATCAAAAGGAACAATTGTTATATTTGACCATCAGAGATTCTGGTAAAGGGATCAAGGCTGAAGATATGGAAAAACTGTTTGTTCCTTTCAGTAAAATCAGCCATAAAGGCACCGCCGGAGAAAAGGGTACTGGTCTTGGCCTCACCATTGTAAAACGGATTGTTGAAGCCCACTCCGGAACGATAGAGGTGGATAGTGAGGTGGAAAAAGGAACAAGGTTTACCATTAAAATTCCCATAGAGCAGAATGATGCAAACTAAAGCAAACATATTAATTGTTGAAGACGACGCTGATTTAGGCGATGTTCTTTCACTGTCTTTGCAGAAAGAAGGTTATGATGTAAGGTGGCAGCAAGCGCAAAACAATGCCTTGAGGTCATCAAGAGCTTCCTTCCTGATTTTCTTGTGGTTGACTATGGTTTGCCAGATAAAACCGGTGCAGAACTTATAGGGCTGGTGTCTGACTCTTTGCATGCCAGGATGCCCGGAATTTTGATTATTTCAGGCTTCCGTTCTGACGATGAATTTATCGACAGCATTATCGCAAAGGGAGCTGTTGACTTTATCAGGAAACCCTTTCAAGCCAAAGAATTGCTCCGGAGGGTCAATGCCTACTTTAAAATCAGGAGCCTGGAAAATAAACGCCTTCGTTTGCTGAAAGAGTACCATGCGGTGCTCAACCTTTCGGGAGAAATTGTTTTTCATCTGGATGATAACCTGAGATTTACCCACCTTAACAAAGCTTTTGAAACACTGACTAAGTATAAGGTCAGCGATTGGTTGGGGAAACCGCCCATGGATTTGATTCACGATAGTGATCAGGCTGCATTTGAAAGGAGTTTCAAAGAAGTAGCATCAGGAAATGAAGTACAGATGTTTGAGGTTCGTATCACACGTGCTGACGGCACTAAATTTCCTTTAAGTTTGAGACTGGCCTTGCTTAGCAACGAAAGTGGCGAAAAATCGGTGGTAGGGGTAGGGCAGGACCTTTCAAACCTCAAGTGGCTTCACGAGGAATCGTCCGGTAAGGATAAAGAGCAAACAACGATTAATGAAAAAGATACTCCTGATTTGGAACCACAAACCAGGAAGAAAGAAATCAATAAAGAAATTCTGGACGAAGCTTTGTCCAGCTATTCGACGATTGTTGGTAAATCGGTTGAAAACCGTATTTATAAGCTCGATCAGGATATTTCAAGTGAAATTTCAGGCTTGGGGAACCTGCTTGGAAAGAACTATGCTACACCAAAGGATATCATCAATCTGCACACCGGATTTCTTAAAAAGTTCTCAACCAGCAGCCCTTCGCGAAAAACGGAGGTTCTCAGAGAAGAATCGAGGATTGTCCTGCTAAAGCTGATGGGAAATTTAGTTTTGTATTACAGAAATGAATGTGTCAAAAACAACAAATGATGGATAAATTCATACTAAAGCTCTTTATTTCAGGAGATACCAACCGTTCTAAAAGAGCGCTTCAAAATGTCAGGAAGATTATTGAAGGGAAGGAATACATCCAGTTGGATGTGATTGACGTTTTGGAGGATTCAGAACCGGCGGAGACCTATAAGGTGCTTGCCACGCCCACGCTGATAAAATTCGAGCCGCCGCCGGCACGACGCGTTGTGGGCGATTTCAGGGATACAGATAAGATTATTAACTTTTTGCAACTATAATTTTTAGCTATGAGCAAGGAAAAGAAAATACAAAAGCTGAAGACCGATATTCCGGGCTTTGATCATATTTCGCAGGGAGGTTTACCTGAAGGAAGAACCACGCTTGTCTCAGGATCAGCCGGAAGTGCCAAAACATTATTTGCCGCCCAGTTTTTGGTTCAGGGCATTATGAAGGGGGAGGGCGGAGTTTTTGTGACCTTCGAAGAGTCGCCCGACGACATCAGAAGTAACTTGCACAGCCTGAACTGGCCTGTGGATGAATATGAAAAAGACAACAAATGGGCCTTTGTCGATGCCTCACCAAGTGTGGGGGAATCACAACTCGAAATAGGGGATTACGATTTTGCGGCTATCCAGGCGCGCATTGAAGCAGCAGTAAAAAGAGTGAATGCCACCCGCATATCCCTCGATTCATTAGGGGCCGTTTTTAACCAGTTCGATAATCCGAATATTATTCGCCGTGAGCTGTTTAATATTGCCAGGGGTATCAAAAACCTTGGCATCACCGCACTGCTCACTACCGAACGCATGGATGAATATGGCCGCATCGGGCGCTATGGCGTGGAGGAGTTTGTGGCCGACAACGTGATTATTCTGCGCAACATCCTGGAGGCTGAGAAAAGAAGAAGAACCATCGAAATCCTCAAGTTCAGAGGTACAACCCACCACAAAGGGGAATATCCGTTTACTATCACCTCGGATGACGGCCTGGTGATTATTCCGCTTTCGTCGCTGGAGCTGAAGCAACGGAGCACCAATATGCGTGTCACTTCAGGAAGTAAAGAGCTCGATAATATGTGTGGTGGGGGCTTTTTCCGCGATTCTATCCTTTTGGCTTCCGGTGCCACGGGAACCGGAAAAACATTGCTTTCGACAGAGTTTCTTGCGGGCGGCGTTAAAGCCGGCGACCGCAGCCTTTTGTTCGCCTTTGAGGAAAGCCGCGAACAGCTTTTCAGGAATGCCACAGGATGGGGAATCGATTTTGAAAAAATGGAGAAAGAGGGTAAGCTCAAAGTGGTATGCTTGTACCCTGAAACAGCAGGATTGGAGGATCATCTGCTAAATATCAAGAAGGTGATCGATGACTTTGATCCGCAGCGCATTTCTGTTGACAGCCTTTCGGCACTGGAGCGGGTCTCTACAATCAAAGGCTTTCGTGAGTTTGTGATTTCAATCACTTCCTACATCAAAGAAAAGCAAATGACTGGGCTGTTTACTTCCACCACACCAACTTTAATGGGCGGAACCTCCATAACGGAAGCGCATATATCAACCATCACCGATTCAATCATTTTGCTGAGGTATGTGGAGTCGTATGGCGAAATGCGCCGCGGACTTACAGTATTGAAGATGCGTGGATCGAAGCATGAAAAAAATATCCGTGAATTTATGATTGATAACAAAGGAATGCATATTGGCAAACCTTTCCGTGACATTTCCGGGATTATTTCCGGCAACACACTGCAATCGAATGTACAACGCGAAATTGAGCGAATGGATAATTTGTTTGACGAAGAACAGAAATAATTGGTTATGGATCAGAAGTCCCCAAAAGTTTTAATTGTTGATGATGACCAGGATATCCGGAACGGGTTCGGTTTAGTCTTGAAGAAGGGAGGGTATGAGGTGAATTCTGCCTCGGATATATCTGAGGCAGAAGAGCAAATTCAATTGAAAGTCCCTGATATTATCTACATCGATAGGATCTTGGGTGATGAGGACGGAATAGACCTCCTGAATAAATTACAAAAGGATCAGGAACTGAAACACGTGTTTAAAGTGTTGATAAGTGGCAAGGTAACCTCGGGCGGTGATATCACCGAAGGACTTGAAAAAGGTGCAGACGGATACCTTAAGAAGCCGGTTTCCAACAGAGAATTGCTGGCACAAACCAACAACTTTTTAAGGCAACGTTCAGATTTGATTCGGATTTATGATTCTGAGCAAAGGCTGAGCAAAATCATCAACAGCAACCCGGATGCCATCATAATATTGAGCAAGGATGGAACGATCCGCTTTGCTAATCCGGCGGCTGAAAGACTGATAAAAAAACAGGGCGAGTCGTTGGTGGGTCATGAATTTGGGATGCCGGCAGTGGCAGAAAATTCAACAGAGGTGGTGGTCCGTTCTGATAAAGGATATGCTGTTATTGCCAGTATGAATTTTGTGGAAGAAGAGTGGGAAGGCGAAGACGTTTACATTGCCACTTTGCGTGATATCACCGAAAAAAAGCGTGCCGAAGAAAGAGCGGCACACCTAAACTCTTTGCTGGAAGCCATCAGCAAGATTAACCAACTGATAGTTCATGAGCAGGATAAAGCTACGGTTTTTAATAAAGCTGCCGAATTGTTGCAGAAAACGCATAATTACAGCGGTGTAGCAATAGCACTTTTTGATGATGACAAGCAAAAGTACAGGGTATATGCAAATTCAGGAATGCACTATTTTCCACTCGATTGGGAAGCTGATATAAACGGGGAGGGCAACGTTCCGGCATGTATGAAGGATTTGTTAAAGAAGCGAAAGGCAATAATCTGTAATAATGAATCACATTGTCGTGATTGTCAGTACAATCGTTCTTTAGAGGAGAATCAGATGGTTGTGAGTATGGTGATGTCGATTGAAAACAAACTGTCGGGTATACTTACAATCACATTTTTCAAAACAAACATCCTTTCAGAGGAAGAAAAAGGCCACCTCAGGAGTATTTCGGGTGATTTGGCTTTTGCGTATGAAAAATTTCGCATGTCAAGAACGCTACAAAAGAAGGAGAAACAGTACCAACAGCTTTTTGAACGATCGCCGGTGGGCGTTTTTCAAACCACTTCTGATGGAGAGGTGGTGACCATTAACACTGAAATGGCCCGGATTCTTGAGTTCGACAGTGTTGAGGATGCTTTGTCACGGTATGACGACCTCAGGACCCAGCTTTACGCAAACCCCGCCCGTAGGGATGAGTTTATTGCACTGCTCAAAAAACAGGGGAAAGTGCAAGGGTTTGTCTATGAGGCTGTCACAGCCAAAAACAATAAGAAGTGGATAATAATGAACGCCACTGTTGGTGAAAAGCAGTCGGATGACAAATTCTTAATCGAAGGCTTTGCAACAGATATTACCAAAGACCGGAAGAACCAGCAGCAGCTCAAACTGAGTGAACAAAAATACCGTAACCTGTTCAATTCTATCCGCGATGCAGTTTTGGTAGCTGATACCGAAAGAAAGATTATAGACTGCAATGAGAAGTTTACGGAATTATTTGGCTATGAAATCAATGAGATTGAAGGGAAATTTACCCAGGCTGTTTATGGCAATCAGGAAGACTACAGGGATATGGGTAACGTTCTTGCGAATTACGATGGCGGGGATTATGTTTACAAAACTATCATCTATAAAAAGAAGAACGGCGAAACATTTCCGGGCGAGACCCATGTGTTTTCGGTAACCGACAATGACGGGGTCCCTTCCGCTTACGTGGGATTGATCAGGGATATCTCGCAGCGGGTGAAAACCTACGAATCGTTGGCTGAAAGCGAACAGCGTTTCAGAAATCTCTACAACTCCTCAGCTGTGGGCATCACCATATTGTCAAAAAAGATGAACCTCGATTATGCAAACAAGGCTTTTTGCAATTTCCTGTTGTATTCAGAAGAGGAACTGCAAGGGTTCAATATTGCTGACTTGTGCTACGAAAGCAAAGATATGATTAAACATACTGAGGCATTGATAAGCGATGAAAAGCCTTATTTTGAATCGGAAGTACAGTTTATAAGAAAGGATGGCGAAAAGGTATGGGGAATGATTCATGTGAGCCCCGTAAAGGATTCGACAGGCAATACCAGGTATTTTCTTGCCGATATTGTGGACGTGGATAAATTAAAGAAAACTGAAAATGAATTACTGGAGCAAATAGAGGAATATCAAGCGCTTAATGAGGAGTATCAATCCCAAAATGAAGAATATGAAGTTCAGAACGAAGAGCTGAATGCCACCCTTCAGCGTATCAGGCAGATGAATGAGGAGTTGCAGGTGGCTAAAAGCAAAGCCGAGGAGAATGACCGCCTGAAGTCGGCCTTCCTGGCAAACATGAGTCACGAGATACGTACGCCCATGAATGCCATTATCGGGTTTAGTGATCTGCTGCTGGCCGAGGAGTTAAGCATGGAGGAGCAAAACAAGTATCTGAAAGTGATCATGAAGAAGGGGGCCTCTCTGCTGCGCCTGATCGATATGATAATTGACACGGCCAAAATAGAAGGAAAGCAGCTAAACCTTGTCCCTGAGCGATTTGAGGTAAACACGCTTATTGATGAAGTGTATGAAACGAATAAGGTAATCCTGGAAAAAGAGAAAGAAAAGAGCCGTATTGCACTGAAAATGAATAAAGCCTTTCCGGATAACAACATTTTTCATGAGATGGATACCGGAAGGTTAAGACAAATTTTTAATAATCTGATCAACAATGCGATAAAGTACACCAACGAGGGAACGATTGAGGTTGGTTATACCGCAGATAATGAGTCGATAACGTTTTTTGTTAGCGATAGCGGTGTTGGAATTGCCGCGGAAGAACAGCCGTATGTGTTTGAACGCTTTCGCAGAGGGGAAAACCAACTGGATCTTACCACACGAAAGCTGATTGGCGGTACCGGACTTGGATTAAGCATTGTTAAAGATTTAACCGAGCTGATGGGCGGTAAAATAAAGCTGCAATCGGAAACCGGTAAAGGAACTACATTTTTTGTGCGTTTTCCTTTAAGAAAGCAAACAAGCAAAAAGCCTAAGCCTGAGAAGAAAATGAAAACCCATGATCTGGAACTTAAGGGTAAAAAGATACTGCTGGTAGAGGATGAGCCCGATAACATGGAGTATCTTCATGCGCTGATGTCTAAAACCGGTGCTGTTATCCATAAAGCTAACGATGGTCATGAAGCCATTGAAAAGTATCAGAAAGATCAAAGCATATCGATAGTGCTGATGGATATCAAGCTCCCGGGGATGGATGGGTATGAGGTAACACGCCAACTTAAGGCCATCAACCCAGGCTTGATTATCATAGCTCAAACAGCTTACGCGATGCCTGAAGACGCCCATCGTTCGAGAGATGCCGGCTGCGACGGATACATTTCAAAGCCAATAAACAAGGCCGATTTGTATGCGGTCATCCGCAGAGCGATGTCAAAATACTCGTAAGCCTCAAGGCTTAAGTCATAGAATGAAAAGCGCGCGACGACGCATTTTAAGCTTACTAGGTGTCGTCGCGCGCTTTTCCCTGGCCTTTCAGAATAATATCGTCATTCCGCAGCTCATGTTTCGCGCAATATAAGCATAGCTATTCAAAATCGCCTAAAAGCGAAACAATGGGCAAGGAATCTGATTCTTAAGTATTCTTCACCTGCTGGAGTATTCGATTCTGTGAACGTTGGTTTTTATATTCTATAAGTAATCAACTTTACACCTCGATTAAGTTTTTTAGTTTTGTCAATGATTTCGTTGAAGCATGAATATTCAGATCAGTTAACCAATAATATGAAAAGCCAAATAGACCTAAGAAACAATATATCTCTAAAAGAATACAACACGTTTAAAATCAGTGCCCGGGCGGCGTGGTTTGCACGTGTTGGCAATCCCGGGCAAGCCAAATTTCTTGCCAAAGAAATCCTTCCTCAGTATGATCGCTTCCTGATTTTGGGTGGCGGAAGCAACACCCTTTTTGCCAAAAGTTTCGATGGTCTTGTTGTTCACATGGCCATGAAGGGAAAAGAGGTTTTGCATGAGGATGCTACGGGTTGCAGGCTCAGGGTTGCTGCCGGAGAAGACTGGCCGGAATTTGTGGATTATTGCGTTTCGAAGGGCTGGGGAGGGGTGGAGAACCTGGCGCTGATTCCCGGGCAGGTAGGTGCCAGTCCGGTGCAAAACATCGGAGCTTATGGCCGCGAAGTGAAGGATGTGATCGAAGAGGTGCATGCCATCGATCTTAAAACGGGTGAAGAGGTGAGCTTCAAAAATGAGGAGTGCCATTTTGCTTATCGCGACAGCCTTTTTAAATCCGAAAAAAATGACAGGTACCTGATCACCTTTGTTGATTTTAAGCTCCATAAAGAAGATGAGTTTCACCTCGATTATGGCTCTATCCGCGATGAAATCCGTAAAAGTAAAGAAGCGGTTTCTTATCAATCTATTGCAGAGGCTGTTAAGAGAATCAGGCGTTCGAAGCTTCCTGACGTGGGTGAGCTTGGTTCGGTCGGCAGTTTCTTTAAAAACCCGGTAATCAATGAGGATGATTTTGAGCTATTGAGAGAACAGCATCCTGACGTGCCTTTTTTTAAGGTGTTGGACGGCTATAAAATTCCGGCGGGGTGGCTCATCGATCAGTGTGGCTGGAAAGGATACAGAGAAAAGGACTATGGCGTTTATCCACACCAGGCATTGGTGTTGGTAAATTACGGCAATGCCACGGGGAAGGAAATTTATGCGCTGTCAGAAAAAATCAGGGAGGATGTTCACAGCAGGTTCGGAATTCATCTGCATCGCGAGGTAACTTTTGTTGAATAATGGCATATGACGAAATGAATGAGCACCATATTTTGCGGAAGGGCTCTGTGGTGGTATTGAATTAGTGATGGCAGGCATACCTCATTCAATTCTGATTTGTGTAACTGAACTTTTTGGGTTCAAACGCAAAAAGCATTTACAAGTACCGCATCATCGAAGAAAGGATCAATGTGGCAATAGCTGTTGTGATTGCCAGCAAACCACTAATGGCCAATCGTTTTTTCCAGACCGATGCCTCCGCCGTGTTACCGGATTTTGCAGCTTTTGCCATCCGTGGTGATAAAACCTCAAAGTTCAGTACCGCAAGTACAACCAATAAACCATAGAGCAAATGTTTGATAAAGGAGATCACACCCCATATGTGGTCGAAGTTTACAATGCCCACGTAGTGCTCACTAACAATTTTCATTGGAATTCCGGTTATGCCCAATACGACAATAGAAACGTAAACAATGATTCGGAAACGACTCATCAGCGCTTTTTGGAACTTTCCAGTCATTTCAGGGTTCAGGGTTTTTGCGGCTGATGGCCTGATTACAATGAAATTAATAAACATACCACCAAACCACAAAACTGTTGCCAACACGTGAATCGAATCAAGCAAGGTTTTTACAAAAAGATTGTCCATAATTACTCCTTTTAATAAAAGCGTCAAAGGTATGCATTCCTTTCCGGGATAAGGCAAGGAGGCAAACCGTTAACAAATATTTTAAGGCCTATAGGATTTCAGTAAAGCCTTTCAACAGACTCTGAAACACCTCTGTCATCTTGAGCCAAACCTGTGGAACATTCTGCCCTCATGACGCTAAACCAACCAGCCCTTACACTTCCTCATCCCTGTATCTGCTTGTCGTAGGAAAAAGAAACGGCAGTTATTTTCAGAATAAGGATGATCGGTCATTTAATAAAATTATCATAACTCGAAAAAGATATGCTATTAGTGATATATAACTCAAAAAAGTTATAAATTATGTGATGTATAAATCAAAATTGTTATATTTTTGTGGGTAAATACATAAAGAAATGATTGTACGCACCTTAGAAAAAAGCATTGTTAGTAAACTGTTCCAACGAAAAACTATCATTTTATACGGGGCTCGTCAGGTAGGAAAATCCACGTTGTTAAACAGCATTGAAAAAGAAACCGATAAAAAAGTACTGTATCTCAATTGTGATAATAACGACATAAGGAAACTCCTTAAAGATCCCGCTATAAATTCACTAAAGAGGGTTTTCAGGGGCTTCGAAATTGTTTTGATTGATGAAGTACAACGCGTTTTTAATATCGGCCTTACCTTAAAAATCATTCATGATCAGATGCCGGATATTCAAATGATCGTAACGGGTTCTTCTTCGCTCGACCTCTCAAATCAAATAAATGAGCCTCTTACGGGAAGAAAACTTGAGCACCAGCTTTTTCCATTATCTATAAATGAAATCATTACGCATTATGGTTTTTTAGAAGTAAATCGAAACCTGGAACAATATATGATTTTTGGAATGTATCCGGATGTTGTTACAAATCCGGGTGATGAACCAGAAATCTTAACAAATCTAACAAGCAGTTATCTTTTTAAAGATATTTTCAATTTTCAGGACTTGCGCAAACCGGAGCTTTTAGAAAAAATACTGGAGGCGCTTGCACACCAAATAGGCTCAGAAGTTTCTTTTAATGAGCTTGCACAACTTACTGGAACAGATTCACATACCGTACAACGCTACGTTAGTTTACTTGAAAAAGCCTTTATTATTTTCAGGCTGCGATCTTTTAGCCATAACCTGCGCAATGAATTAAAAAAAAGCAGGAAAATCTATTTTTATGATAATGGCGTCAGGAATGCAATTCTTGGCAATTTTAGTCCAATGGCTTCCAGAACTGATGCCGGAGAACTTTGGGAAAACTTTTTTGTGTCCGAACGCACCAAGTTTAATCATTACAAAATGCTCTTTGCAAAACAATATTTTTGGAGAACCCGTCAGCAACAGGAAATTGACTACCTTGAAGTATTGAATGGGAATATAACCGCTTTTGAGATGAAGTGGAATCCAAATAAAAAAGCATCTGTTCCATTAACTTTTAAGAGGGCTTACCCCAAAGCAACAACGCACATCATTCATCGTGAAAATTTTTGGGATTTCCTGGAGCCGTAATAATTCAAACTCTTGGTAAAGAAACCGCCGGAGGGCTCGGCCTCCGGCGGACTTTCCGGTAAGCATACCGGATTTTATTAACCAACATTTCACGAATCCGGGGGCGGATCCGCATCGCTTACGCGATTTCTTGCCCCGGAACATCTTTTTCAATGCGCCGGGATTGTATTTTACCGGCCCACACCGCCAGCAGAAAATAGATCGCTGTTTGTATAAGCAGGCCTGACAGTTCATAACTTACATCACTTATGGCAGCTCCCATGGTGCGCACTCTGAGGTAGGCCGGCACCATAAATCCGGATGGAAACAGATGACCGATACTGTAAAGAAAAGGTGGGATAGCCTCTGCCGGCCATGATATTCCTGAAAGAAAAAGCACGACAGGCGACAAAAAAACGATAAAGAGAAAAGCCTCTTCGCGGTGCTTAAACAAGGTGGCTATGGCCATTCCCAAAAATGTGTTTGCCAGGATAAACGGAACGAAAAGAATAAAAGCGTCCCAAAGGCTTCCATTATCCGGAAAGCTGAACCATTTGTAGGCCCAAACAAAAATGATTATTCCTGTAAAGATGTAAAGCAATAGGTAGGCTATTGATCGGCCTGAAACATAAGCCATGATAGTACCGGTTTTTTGACTGGAGGGCTTCCTGAAGTATGGATTGCGGTGCTCGGCGGTTGTTCCTCCCAGCATCCCGAGCCCCACCAGCAGCGTTTGCTGGAAGATCACAATCATGAGTCCGGGCATCACAAAGCCTCCGTAGCCCCCGAACGGGTTGTGCAGTGTCTTCACCTTTAGAGAAACAGGATCCTGGGAAATCATAGCTTGCTCGTGGTGCTCGCCGGATGCCATTAATCGCTGTATTTCTATTCCGGCGCCAAGCGTGCCGCCACTGTACATAGCGCCACTCAGCACTTGCTTGTAAAACAGAAAGTAGGAGCCATCGGCAAAAACCTTTAAAACAGCAGGGCTGCCTGAGTGAATATGTTTCTGGAAATCTTTCTCAATAAGGATAATCCCATTCACTTGCCCGTTGTAAAACAGTCTTTCCGCAGCTTTCATGCTTGCAGGTTCAGCCAAAACCTTCAGTTCATCCGTTTGATCTGCCATGCGGCTAAAGGTCCTGCTCATCATCGTGTTGCTTCTGTCGACAATGGCTACGGGCAGGTCTCTGAGCACTTCTCCCTGGTAGGCCACAGAATAAACGACAGGATAGGCGATGACTGCCAGCAAGAGGATAAGCACTGCTCCCGGGTCACGAAAAATCCTTTTGAGCTCATGTAAAGTGGCGGCTCCGGCTTCTTCTAAAAAACTTATTTTCTTGTTCATAAATGAGTTCGCGTGTTTCTAAGTTTTTATGTTTGTAAGTTATTAAGTTAATAACCAGATAGACATTATATTACGTAGGCTATTTAGTATTTGCCCATAAAGTCTTGAACTTGTAAAATTCCCCCCTGCAACCCCTTTATCCCCGACTGAGGCGGAAAACATCCACACAACCAGTGGTTTAAAAAGTCCTTCCGCACTTGGCAGAGAGTTAGAGGGGTGAATCCGTCTCAAAAGAAATTCAGATTTTTCCATAAAACCGTTCATTAGTAAAGCGCTTTTTCAAAAGAGGAAGGCTAAGCAATCCTATCAGAATGAATATGCTTGTCAGCAACAAAGATTCCATGCTCACGCCTATCGGCTCGGCTCTCAGGGCCTGACCAATAAATGCCTCTAACCAGAACCGGTAAGGAAAGATGTAGCTGAACCATCTGGCTATAGCCGGCATCCCGATATGCGGGAAGGTCAGTCCGGCAAAAGTCAGGGCCATCATACTGTAAGCACTGGCCAGCGACAGGCTCAGGCGCATGTTGTAGGTGATGGCGATAGCAAAAACAGCCATCATCTGATAAGCGATAATCAGAAGGAATTCGGAAATCACTATCGTTGTGAAGTTCCCGTTCATCGGAGTGCCAATGTAGAAAAACAGAATGTAGTTCATGATGAAGGCATGCAGAAGATAAATCAGGCTGAAGGGCAGCAGCTTTCCGGCAACAGCAATTCTGATGCTTCCACCTGCCGTTTCGAGCAAAGGCTTTGCGGTGCCATATTTCAGTTCTGTTCCCAGCGAATGGATGCTGCTCAGCAAGACAAAGACAACAAGCATCAGGGGGAGCAGTCCTGTTAAAAGGAAAAACGCGTAGCTTCCAAAAGGATTAAACAAGACGTGATCATTTATCCTGATGGGTTGTGCCAGTGCCCGTGCCTGCTCAGTATTTTTTCCTGATTGCAGGTAGGAACGGATTTTTACTTTTCCGGATACCGAAGCGATGGCAGAGCGGATACCGTTTGTCAGCAGGCCTCCCGTTACAATATTGGTGTTATCCACGTAAAGTACTACAGTCACCCCTTCGCATTTAAGCACTTTTGCAGA
>JAASSU010000227.1 GCA_021767705.1 Bacteroidota bacterium
CTAACAGCTCAATACTTTGATGGTTTAAACCACCGGAATTTTATCTTTCAAAAGTTCAACACCTTGTCACATTCCACGGTCCATTGGGCAAACTCCTTCATATTGCTGAGTTTTACGCCTTCGATAAATGGCAGTGAAGCAATGCCGCGGGCCTTCGAACAACCACCACAGCTTTTCACCTCGGCACCTTTACGGATGACAGAGGTCAGCATCCGTTCAATGTTGTAAAAACCGCCAGGTGTTTCCTGATTGGGCAGGCCGCAGAAAACCGCATCAGCCAGCAGGAAAATTTTGATTTCAGTTTCCTGATGATGTTCTTTTTGCAAAGTCATGGCCATTCTCAGTGCGTTGTATGCCTTTTCACTTCCGTAGGGTGCGTCGTTAATTATGATTAAAACTTTTTGCATAGCTATTTTTTTAAGTTTTTGTTTTTTGTAGTTTGTTTTTTTGATGGTAATGCGAAAATAAAAGGCACCGAGAGCAGTGCAGCACTTCCGGTGATCATGTAGGTGGTCTGAAGCGAAAAAAGGTCGCCCATCCATCCGGCCAAAACAATTGCGAGGGAGCTGCTGACAAAGTTTAGCGTCATGTAGATGCCATTGAAAAATGCAGGGCGTTGGGTTTTGATGTCCTGGACCAGCGCTAAAACAACCGGTCCGGGTGCAAATATGAAAAACCCAAGCAGCAACAGTGCCGGGAAAACAAAAATTTCTTCAGCCATGATAAACAGCCACATGCTTACCGGGATTGCCAGTGACGCAATCAGTAAAGTGGTTTTCCGTCCCAGCCGGTCAGAGATGGTTCCGCTGAGCAATGTTCCTGCCGCCCCTGCAATCTGCAACACAGCCAGCGAGGCGTTCGAAAACCACAGGGTTTCTGATTTTTCAGTAAAAAAATACGTCGGAAGAAATCCTGTTAAAGCAGATTTTACGATAGCCCTGAAGAAAATAATCCCCAGCAGGATAATGAAAAATGACTTGTACTCCAGAAGTGTTTTTTTGATGCCTCCATCGGTTTTTTGTGCAGTGAATTCATCTGCGATATGGATTTTTCTGATGCGGTAATAAAGTACCAGCGAGGCAACAATTCCAAACGGAATAAGCCGCCAGGTCCCTTCCAGCCCCCACAGGCTCACTGCAGCCGTAATCACCAAAGGGCCGAGGGTGCGCGCCAGCTCACCTCCCAGCATGTAGAAGCTCATGCCTTTCCCGGTCTGGCCGCCAGATACCTTACGGATCATTACCGGCGAAGGCACATGAAACAGCGCCCCCGAAATCCCCATCACCAGTAACAACAGAGCCAGCATCACATAATTTGGGGCGATGCCAAGCAAACTCATGGTGATGGCTGTGATAGCAGGCGAGACGATGATGAAATACCGCACCGGGCCGCGGTCGGCAATAAGCCCGATAAAAGGGTTGAGCAAGTTCGGTGCGCGCTGAAAAACATCGAGCAGCGAGGATAAGAGCAAGCTCATCTGGAACTTCTCAATCAATAGAGGCCTTAAAGGCGCAAGAAATGAGGAGTAGATGTCATGCAGCATGTGCGACACTGAAATCGTGGTAACATTTCCCGTTTGAAACCGTTCTTTGAACTTCATGAAGCGAATGATTTAGTTTTCTGAACAATAGGAAGCCCCCTTTTGCGGCGAAAGCGTCTGCTCATCATTCAAAATGCAAAGCTACAAGAAATCGTAGTCTGTTGCGAATGTTAATGCCAGGCGCAGCTTTAAGATTAATAATTTATTAACTGTATCTTTGGAACCTGTGCGTGGAGACATCCTATTTTTGTGACGTTTAACGTGGAACAATGATAAATTCGATCAGATACAGAATTCTCAGTTGGTTTTTGCTGTTTTCTTTTCTCACAACCTTAATCGTAATTCCGGTTACGATAACTTATTTCAGCAGGAAAGACCAGATTAACGAGACCGCCTATGCCGTTGAAAGGCTACACATTCGTTTTTTGCAAAAACTAAAAAAGCAGCAGGATTTTCTGGCTATGGAACGCACAAACCCGGTATTTTTTGTGACCGGTTCCAGTAAATACCTCCGCGATGTGAACGCGTTGCATGATTCCATCAGCAGCTCTTTCAAACACCTTCTCGAAAAGGATGATATCACCAGTTTTGCCATCGAACAGCACCTTGAAAAAAGCCAGGATATTTTTGAGCGTCAGAATGAGGTCTTTAACAGGATGACGGTTCTTTTAAAAAAACGTGGCTTTAAAGACTATGGAATCGTGGGCCGGATGCGCGAAGAAGTCCACAAGCTGGAAGACTACAGTGAGGTTGACCAGGTGAAGGTGCTCACCTTGCGCCGCCACGAAAAAGATTACATTATAAGGCATCAGCAGCAGTACATTTTAAAGCATCAGGAAACAGGAGAGGAACTGCTTGGCAGCATCGCTAAGAACCCTAACCTTTCAGCAGAAGAGAAGGAATTACTTGCCGGATACACCAATGCATACCTCGGTTTCTTTAGCCAAATGACTGAGCTGGACAGGGTGTTGTGGTACGGTGACGATCCCCTGGAAGCAAATTTTAAAAGGCTCTCAAACCAGATTGAAAGCGAGTTTAACCAGCTTATCGACAATACGAACACCCGCAGGGCAGAGCTGGCGCAGCAACTGTTGTACTACTACATCATGTTTGTGTTCTTTCTTATCATTGCAAGTGTGCTGATTAGCCTTTATGCTTCGCGAATCATCACCAAGCCCATCATCCGTCTGACCAACCACATGGAGGATGTGGTGGACAGCGATTTTAAGCTGGATGAGCCAATACGTCACAGGGTGAAGGATCAGGAGCTAAACATTCTGTATCGTACTTTTAATAAAATGATTGAGCAGTTGAAGGTACGGCAAAAGGAGCGCGATCATGCCCTGCAGGCTGTACAGGAGGGGGAGAAAAAGTTCAGGGAGTTGGCCGGGCTGCTGCCACAGCCTGTGTTTGAGGTGAATAACGATTTTGAGTTTACCTATGCTAACAAAACACTCAAGCAGCTTTTTAAGATAAACGAGCACAACGAAAATATTTACCGCGGGCTGTCTGAGTTGATGGTTAACCCCGGAAGGCAGCAGTTTAAGCGTCTGCGTCAAGGGGAAACCATCGAGCTGGCCTTCAAAGCCACCGACGGGATTGGCTTTACCGGGCTCGTAACAGTCAATCCCATTTATCACGAGGATCAGGTTACCGGATACAGGGGCATTATTATCGACATTACCAAAAGGAAGCAATACATCAGAAGGCTCGAGGAAGCCAAGAAAAAGGCAGAAGAGGCTGACAATCTGAAGACCGCCTTTCTGGCGAATATGTCGCACGAAATCAGAACACCAATGAATGCCATTATCGGGTTCACGGAGCTCTTGGCAGAGGAAAAGGATGAAAATGAAAGACAGTGGTTTATCAAGCTTATCACCACTAACAGCCACACGCTGCTGAACCTGATAAACGATATTATTGACCTTTCGAAAATAGAAGCCGGACAGCTTACGCTTGCTCCCGAAGAAACGGATATTAACGATATGATGCGGCAGCTTAATGAAACGTTCAAAGAGTTAAGAACTTCATACAATAAGCTTCATATTGAGTTCTCGCTTGATATTCCAGAAAACAAGCATCATTTTGTGATGATTGACAGAATGCGGGTGATGCAGGTGCTGACCAACTTTTTGAATAACGCAATGAAGTTTACCGAGAAAGGAAGCATCAGGATGGGGTATTATATGAAGTCGGAGCACCGGATGTACTTTTATGTTCAGGATACCGGAATTGGTATCCCTAAAGAAAAGCAGAGCGAGATATTCCAGCGTTTCCGTAAGTTCGACAGCGAAAACCATAAGATCTTCAGGGGTGCAGGACTCGGGCTGAGCATTTGCAGCAACCTCGTTGAAATGATGGGCGGAAAGATTGGTGTGAAATCCACTGAAAATATCGGATCGCTGTTCTGGTTCGAAATCCCCGTAAGGCAGACGGACGGCCAACACCAAGGTCATGAAACGGCCGGTAAAGGTATATTATAAACTTTAGCAGGATGAACAGCGTTTTAAAATTTCTGAAGTCACCATTCCCTTTTGTCGGGATTTTCTCGATAAGTATTTTTAATATCGGACTTTATGCCATTGCTATTTTTGGCTATGGTTACCGGAAGAAAACATTAGAGACGATACTTAAAAGCAATAAGCACTGATAAACTGAGCTAAGAGTCGAAAACCTTTGAGGCAGCGGGCAGGGAAACATCTGTCCGCTTTTGTTGTTTCGTAGGTAAAGGATATAATTATGAATACAAATAAAGTAAATGAATTGATAGGCAATACCCCTCTGGTTGCCGTGAAAAAATATGCAGAATCAGCGGAAGCCAATCTTTTTGCCAAGCTGGAGTCGATGAACCCCGGCGGCTCGGTAAAGGACCGTTTGGCCCTGGCAATGATTGAGGATGCTGAACAGAAAGGGCTGATAGATCAGGAGACCACCATTATTGAGCCTACAAGCGGAAATACAGGTATCGGGCTGGCGATGGTGGCTGCCTCGAAGGGATATGATTTAATTGTAACCATGCCTGAGGGTGCCAGTGTTGAGCGGAGGAATTTGATTAAGGCCTACGGCGGCAAAGTAATCCTGACGCCTTCAGAAGGTGGGATGAAGGGTGCTATCGCGAAAGCGAAAGAGCTGCGCGAGCAGAACCCGAAGAGTTTTATCCCGATGCAGTTTACCAACCCGGCCAATGCCCGGATGCATTACCGCACTACCGGGCCGGAAATCTGGAATGATTTAGAGGGTAAGGTTGATATTTTTGTTGCTGGTGTAGGTACCGGGGGCACGATTAGTGGCGTAGGTGCTTTCCTGAAAGAAAAGAATTCTGATATACAGATAATCGCGGTTGAACCTGAAGACTCGCCCGTTTTGTCGGGTGGAGAGCCCGGCAGCCACAAAATCCAGGGCATCGGCGCAGGGTTTATCCCGGAGGTCTATAATGGTGATGTGGTGGATGAAATTATCCGGGTAAGTAATCGCAATGCCTTTGAGAATGCAAGAAAGCTTTCGCAGGATGACGGCGTTTTTGGAGGGATTTCTTCGGGGGCTATTGCCTGGGCCGCGCTGCAGGTGGGTAAACGTCAGGAAAATAAGGGAAAGAATATTGTGTTTATCACCTGCGACACCGGCGAGCGCTACCTGAGCACTCCACTCTACAACTACGAATAAACCGCTTTACAATCTTAAAACTTTGTACATTGGAGAACAAAACAATCACTCAACAGGAAATATTACAGAAGGCCACCAAGGCACTTGCCGAATCTGATTCTTACAGAATGGTTTACATGCCTACCCACGAGCATGTGATGCCTTCTACGGACATGCTTTCGCGGATAG
>JAASSU010000228.1 GCA_021767705.1 Bacteroidota bacterium
CTTATCGTTGGAGACCGCTGTATTGGGAAGTGGATGGAGAGAAATATTTCAACGAGAGAGCGGTAGCCACTCAGCAAACCGGATTCTCTTTCGTTACTCAGTCGCGCGACTGGCTGCCTGACCCTGTAGGAGGAATCCTCTGGTTTGGTGTGGATGACGCTGCTTCATCGGTATATACCCCAATGTATTGCGGATTGCAGGAAGTGCCTCACACTTTCGCCGTTGGAAATGGTTCTATGAGCGAATGGTCTGACGACGCTGCCTTCTGGGTGTTTAACCAGGTGTCTAATTTCGCCTACACGCGCTACAGCGATATTCAACCTATCATCGAAAAGATGCAAAAAGAATACGAAAATCAATACATAAACTATGTAAGTGTTGTGGATAAAGCTGCCGCAGAGCTTCACAAAGAAAACCCCGAGCAGGTAAAAGACTTTGTGACTGACTTTTCTGTAAACACAGCAAACAATCTGGTTCATGACTGGAAAAAGCTTTATCAGTTCCTTTTCATGAAGTTCGTTGACGGTAATATCAAAGAAACCGACGGACGTGAATTCCTCCATAACGGCTACGGCGTGCTGAAGCTTAATCAGCCGGGATACAGCGAAGAATTTTACAGAAAAATTATTGAGCAATCAGGTGATAAATTTAAAGTCCCTGAAGGCGACGGACATTAAACCAGAAAGTGATTCTGTTTTTTAAGCCATTCTCTATTCAGAGGATGGCTTTTCTTTTGATTATTTCTTACCTTTATAGATCCATTTGGTAACCTGGCGGCTTTGAAACGTCCTTTAATTAAGTTTTCCGGATGAAAAAGATTTTAGACAGCCTTCTTTACCTTCTCTACCCTGAACTCTGCCTTGTATGCGGCAACAGCCTGGTAGAAGGCGAAACCGTGATCTGTGGGTACTGCGAAAACAATCTTCCACGAACCCGCTTTCATGATGACAGCGATAACCTCGTCAGTCAATTATTTTGGGGAAGGGTAAACCTAAAAGCGGCCACATCTTTTCTTTTTTTCAGAAGGAAAGGTGTTGTACAACAATTGATGCATCAGTTCAAATATAAAGGGGAGCGGGAAGTAGGGCGTTACCTCGGTAAAATATTTGCGCAGGAACTTGTGGTTTCTGAGAACTATTCAGACGTTGATTGTATCGTTCCTGTTCCGTTGCACCCTGATAAACAAAAAAAGCGGGGTTACAATCAGAGTGAGGAAATTGCAAGAGGAATGTCCGAAGTTTTCCAAATTCCCTGCAAAAACAATCTGATCCAACGAGCTGTTTATACCAGTTCACAAACTAAAAAATCACGCTTCAACCGCTGGGAAAACGTTTCGTCTGTATTTGTGGTTCCTGAGCCGGAAGCAATAAACTATAAAAACATTCTTATTGTAGATGATGTGGTAACAACAGGAGCAACATTGGAAGCCTGCGCGCAAAAACTGCTGCAATCAACCAATAGCCAAGTAAGTATAGCAACTCTTGCCGTTGCCTACAACTGAATGTTTGTTGTGTCTGAAATCCCTGAGGGATGGGTTGGAAAATCCTCGTATGCACTGGCCGGGAAAGGCATTTTATTCCTGTTTTTCTGTAGTTTTCTCCGTAACACTTCGGTTTTGTTTAATCGGTCGTAAAGCAACTGTATGGGCCCTGTAAACCCCGTGGCGGAAGCAGGCCCTAAAACCCCCAGTTCATCTTCAATGCTTCTGATCACAATATCGCTCATCACTTTCGGATTTATATTCAGCGACTTAAAATCCTGGCGGAACTGCTCAAACGTTTTCCCGTAAATCGTTACCGCCTCCATCTCTGTGATATCAAAACGCATGGGGACAAATACCGGAAAAGCCATATCCTTATGTTCTTGTTTTACGACCACCTCAAAGGGCTTGTATCCCACAAGGGTAAAAGTCAGCGTATCATGAACCCGGGCAGCTATTTTAAATGAGCCATCCAATGCTGATACCGTGCCGGTCTGCAAGGTATGGTTAATGATATGCACATTGTATAAACCGCTCATCTCCTCTGAATCTACCGCTCTTCCTTTAAAATAAAACAAAGAATCGCTTTCCGCCGACTGCGAAAAACCCAAAACGGAATTAAGAACCATAAGCCAAAAAATGATATGTCTCTTCTTCCTAATCACTTCATTGCAATAATAATTCATTTTCGGATGATCGTCATGTTAATTGTTGTTAACGCTTGGCTCATCCTAACTTGAAGATATAACTACCGTCTTTTTGAAATGTTGAACATTGCCATTTAAATCGAAGAGCTCAATAAAGATGATATAGTATCCCGAACCTACCACTTCATGGTTTCCGTTGGTACCATCCCAGAAGAGAGTGTTCTCACTGCCAAGCAGATAATTATTTTTCAGAACAACAACCTCCCTTCCGTGGGCGTCGAAAATCCTGATATTAGCTGAATATCCGGCATCCTGAAGGGTGATAATTAATGAAGCCACATCGTCTCGGCCATCATTGTCGGGAGTGATTATTTTTGGAGAAACAGTGATTTGACCATCAGAGATTTCTGATGAAAAGTGTTGTGAATTCACAGCCCCCGGGGTGGCAAACCCCGACTCTTGCGAAGCGCTGTGCCAGTTATCCCGGTCAGCAGATGAAGCGTAAGGATCGATTCTCTCTAAAGACACGTCCTGGTCATCATTTAATAATCCAAAATGCATGTCTTCATGATAGCTCATGCTATCCAGGGAATGATCCCCTGCGGACTGAATCACAAGCTTTCCTTCTGATGAAGGTAAAGCAGGAAAGCCCTCAACGGATAAGAGATTTCTTTCAGGAGCATCCCGATAATAGGCTGCAAGATTCCTTTCATCCCGCGAAAGCGCGAGATATGAATGATTCAGCAGTATCAGCTTTTCGTCAGCTATAGCAACTTTCTTTTCCAGCTCGTTTGTCACCGGATCTTTTAGAAGCAGAAACATCGAGGACAAATCAATCGCGTTTTCTGAGATATTATAGATTTCAACAAAATCTTCGTTGTTATCTCCGGCATTGAACAAAATTTCGTTGATGACTATATCTCCTGTATCTGCCGGCAGGGGAAAA
Organism: Bacteroidota bacterium; assembly: GCA_021767705.1. Taxonomy (GTDB): domain Bacteria; phylum Bacteroidota; class Bacteroidia; order Bacteroidales; family JAIPAH01; genus JAIPAH01. The sequence goes on from JAASSU010000228.1 coordinate 3,074, forward strand.
GCGAAAAAGACTTCCTCTGCAATCAAAACCCGATTTCCCACACAATCAGTCACTTCTCCTGAAACCGACAGCCGGTACTTTTCGCTTGAACTCATGGGCTCACTAAAAACCAAATCTACAGTCTCAGACGAAGGGAACCCCGCATTCACCTCCTCCAAAGTTAGTGATGGCTCAATACCGTAGGCTTCTTTGTTTTCGAGGGCATCACGGTTCATAAGTTCATCAAAATATACACGGATACTGTTTTCGGATAAAGCAGCAATTCTCAATATATCCGGATGGGCTTGGTCGGGGTTCTGAGCTGTGACAGCGTTTTCCACCCCCGGCGTACCGCCATTTGGGTTGCCAGAAGCTTTCCAGTTGTTGTGTTGACCACAAATGTTTGCTATATCTATCATTTCGGCTGACCAGCCACCCTCCGACTTTAGCGGATCCGATATCCAGTTGCGGCTGTAATCCAGGAAATGAATAATGCTTCCCTCGCTGTTAAGAAGGGCTATTTCAGTGCCATCATTAGTGATCGATAAGCCGGAGACCACCACTTCATGATCAAAGCCCGCTTCCTGTTCCGTCAGAACAAGATACCCTTCCGGATTGAGCGTGCTCCCTTGCGGGATTTCATTTTCCTTTTCGTTTGTCAGCAAAACCCACCCCGACAGATCTATTGTATAGGAAGTGTTGTTGTATATTTCGAGGTACTCAACGGCGGGCAGGCCCAAAGGCTCCGGATTGACATCCGCCATCACTTCCGTGATTAAAACATCAGCAAACCCCGGATTGTAGGTGGAAAAATGATATTCAGGATTCTGAAGGTGATTTCCGGCGCAATCAACCAGCGAATCCATTTGCAAAATATATTTGGTGTCTTCAGTGAATACAGAGTGTTCAAAAACAAGCCGGACATCCTGATAAAAGGGCGCAGAAACCAAAACCTCCTCCGGGCGGCGCTCCTGTGGAAACAATTGATAGTTTTCCGGATTTTTGAGAGCTGCGGTATCCATGGTCTCGCTAAAAACAAGGCTTAAGATGGAATCGGAGCTGAAGGTAAGCTGTGAAAGAACCGGTTGGGTTTCATCGGGATTGCTGCCAAACACAGAGTTAACCCTTCCGGGAGTTCCACCGTCAGTATCATTTGAAGCCGTAAAATTTTCAACCCCACCACACGGATTGTTGGGATCGATCATTTCAATCGACCAGCCACCATCTTCCTTCTCCTCATCATGATACCATTCTTTCTGATATTTCAGCGCATGGATGATTTGCTGATTTGAATTGCGGAAAATCAATTCTGCCTCCGTATTCAATGGCATCGAGCTGAAAGCAAGCACCGGGATATCTGGATCGAAATCTGCATCCTCGTCTGTTAACACCAGGAAGTGCCCGGGCATCAGCGTGGTGCCTTCGGGAATTACCCTTTCATTTGAACTCCACTGAATCACACAACCCCCTAAATCCATCATCCGGTGCGTGGTGTTATAAAGCTCCAAATAGTCATAAGCCGGAAGAGCATTGGGCTCAGGGTTCACATCCACCATCAGCTCATTTATTATTACCTCTTGATATTGTGGATTATAAGGAACCAAATAAGTAAAAGTTTCGGTATGGGGGGGCATTACATTACCCTGCATATCTTCCACACCAGAAATCAAAAGATCGTAGCTTGTGTTGTCTTCGAATGAGCTATCAAACGTCAGAGTTACATTATCTTTAAGCACATCGTCAAAAATCACCTCATTAGGATGCAGGCTTCCATTCAAAAGGTAATTCATGGTGTTTACCGCACTTGATTCACGCAATGGCTCGGAAAACACAACCCGAAGCGAATTGGAGGACGCAACTTCCAAATCATCCACTTCAGGTGGTGTTTCGTCAAGCTGAAATGGTCTGACCATAAAATTGTCAAAAACAAAATCCTCGCTGTTGCTGATGGTGTATTTACAGAAAACAATAAAACTCGAGGAGCTGAAACTAACCGGGTGGCTCCCTTCAGCCTCCAGCACAAAATTTCCGTTGTTGAGAGGGTCAATAAAAACCCGCCATACACCAGGATTGCGATAGGTGACCTTTACTGACAAGCGGAAAGAGGAACTAATCAAGCCTTCACTCCCCCGACAAATCATCGTCTCTTCTTCACCGTTCAGGTAAAACAAAGTCAGCGCATCATCCGAGCCGCTTTCTCCCATTTGCAGGAAAACCGCCTGTGTAATCAGCTCAGGGTTGGCAGAATTTGCCGCCAGGTAAATCCTTGCATTGTTATTCCCGGAAGGCGAAAACTGCAGTTCTGCA
>JAASSU010000229.1 GCA_021767705.1 Bacteroidota bacterium
AAAAGCACCTCGGCATCCTCCCATCCCGGACGATAGTGTTTGACAGTCCTTACAGTGTCATCAATCCCGCTAAAAGCGGCGGAAGGGATATTTGGGAAAACATAATTTGTATCCTCAAAAAAACTGTATGGCTCGAAATAATTCTGTGATAGGGTTTCCTTCGCTTCAATATCGCTGTTGTATGAGGGGTAAAGGTTGCGCTCAGTGAAAAAAAGCAGCACGATCATTAGTAAATAACGCGCCTGCAGGAAGCGAAAGACCGTATTGAAAATATTTGTTACCTTCACGAAACTTTGATTTTGTATTCTCTGTCTAAAGGATATCACAACAAATATGGTTTGAAAACAAACATCATTTAAAAAAAGATTGAAAAACTTTTCACATTCTGTTGTTAATATTTACGAAAGAAGATAAATTTGGATTCAGAATAAATTCCTCATTTTGGTAAGATTTTAAATCCGAAAATAAATAAGATCCACAAACAAATAATGTATTATGAAACAATTTTTTAAATTTACTATTGCTTCAGCCTTGGGGTTCCTGATCACCTTTTTTGTGTTCATCCTGATCCTTTTTGGTATTATTTCTTCGTCGCTGTCTTTTGCCGAGAGCAAGACTGTGCTGGTGCCTGAGAAATCGGTGTTGCACATGAAACTCAACTACCCCATCAACGACCGGGGGATTGCCCAGTTTAACTTTATGGACTTTTCTTCTTTTGGAGATAAGCCACTGGGGTTAGTTGACATTCTTGAAAATATTGATAAAGCCGGTAAGGATGACAATATAGAAGGTATTTTCCTTGATATCAGAAACCTGACTGCGGGCATTGCCACCGTTCAGGAAATCAGGGACGCGCTGTTAGCGTTTAAGGAGACCGGAAAATTTGTGATCAGCTATTCCGAAGGGTATTCGCAATCGGCCTACTACCTGGCCAGCGTTTCCGACAGCCTGCTGCTGCATCCCGAGGGCTCGATTATGATGAAAGGTATTAATGCGGAAATCATGTTTTTTGTTGATATGCTCGAAAAGCTTGACGTGGAAGCACAGATTATCCGTCACGGAAAATATAAAAGCGCCGTTGAGCCTTTTATGATGGATCATATGAGTGAGGCCAACAAAGAGCAGACTTTAAAATATGTGCAGTCGATCTGGGATGATATTACCAAGGCTGTTGCCGAAGGCCGTGGCCTTAGTGTGGCCAAGGTGAATGAGGTGGCCGACAAGCTGTTGCTGCAAACCGCCGAAGATGCCGTCACTCATGGCTTTGCTGATGTTACCCTTTACCAGGATGAAGTTACTGATCTGCTGAAAAAGAAAACGGGTACCAGTGCTGACGACGATATTTCGTTTGTAAGCCTGAAAGATTATACCGACGCTATTGTTGAAGAGCTGCGCGATGAGGTTCCGAAGCATAAAATTGCTGTTGTTTTTGCCGAGGGCAGCATACAGACCGAGAAAGGTCCTGACCCTGTAATTAGCTCGGATGTGTTGGCTAAACAGTTGCGTAAAGTGAGGAAAGACACTACTATTAATGCCATCGTATTGCGCGTCAACTCTCCGGGAGGAAGTGCACTGGCCTCTGATGTGATCTGGCGTGAGACCATGCTGGCAGCGGAAACAAAGCCATTGGTGGTATCGATGGGCGATGTGGCTGCTTCGGGCGGGTACTATATCTCTTGTGCAGCCGACTCTATCTTTGCCAACCCCACCACAATTACTGGTTCTATCGGGGTTTTTGGGGTGATTCCCAACCTGCAAGGCTTGCTGACAGAGAAAATCGGACTGGATTTTGACAATGTAAAAACCAACGAAAATGCAGGCTTTGTCTCAGTAAACCGACCGCTTACTGCATACGAGGAGAAAGTGTTGCAGGATGGCGTGGAAGAGACCTACGAGACTTTTACTACCCGTGTGGCCAATGGCAGGGATATGACTGTTGATGGTGTGGATGAGATTGGACAGGGCCGCGTTTGGAGCGGTGCAGATGCCAAAAACATCGGGCTAATAGACGCTTATGGTGGCCTGAACGATGCGATTGCCTCAGCAGCCCGCATGGCTGAGGTGAAAGAGGGAGAGTATCGCCTGATGAAGTATCCTGAAGCAAAGGAGCCTCTTGAGGCACTGATGGATGAGCTTACCGGACGCGAAACCAAAGCGAAGCTGAAAAGCGAGCTGGGGCCGTTCTATACTTACTTCGAATATCTAAAAGATCTTTCGGAAATGGAGGGTACGCAGGCTCGTTTGCCTTATCACATTAATATTCAATAAAAAACATTTAAGTTGTTTCAGGGGTTTTAATCCCTGAAACAACTTTTTTCTTATGCGTTCAATATTCATTTTTATTCTTCTCTTTATCCCGTTCCTGCTCCAAAGCCAGACCAGGTTCCTCGACTCCCTTTTTTCAGTAGAAATTCAATCAGACATCCTTTACGGAAATAACACCAATTACGACGGCACATCCCAGGATTTGTTCCTTGATGTTTATTTCCCTTCCGGTGATACGATGGAGCAGCGTCCACTGATTGTCTTTGCCCATGGCGGCAGCTTTTTGGCCGGCAGCAAGGATAATCCTTCGATGGTGGCGCTGTGCACACGTTTTGCACAGATGGGATATGTTACGGCCAGCATTAACTACCGGCTGGGCGTCGATTATTTTGAGGTGTTAGGTGGTAATGGGGAAGAGGAATTTACTTACGCCACCCTGCGTGGCACTCATGATTTACGTGCTGCCATTCGCTTTTTCAGGAAAGATGCTTCCACAGAAAACCTTTACGGGATAGATACCTCACTGATAATGGCCGGAGGCAGCTCGGCGGGGGCCTTTATGGGATTGCATGCCGCCTACCTCGATCGCTTGGAGGAAGTTCCGGAGGAGATCGCTGACATTGAAGAGCTGGGAGGCATTGAGGGAAACAGCGGTAACGAAGGCTATTCGAGTGAGATAAATGCTGCTATTAACCTGTGCGGAGCGATTGGCGACACCGCCTGGATTGAAAGCGGCGACACGGCCCTGGTTTCGGTGCATGGCAGCGAAGATCAGACCGTGCCTTTCGGTACAGGAAACGTAGAGCTGTTTGGTATTCCGGTGGCGGAAGTGCATGGCAGCAGCGTTATCGAGCAAAAGACCACACAGACTTTCACTACGCATCAGTTTATGCCTTTCTGGGGCGCCGATCATGTGCCCTACGACCCGCTCGCCGGAGCATCGGAGCATGAAGCTTACATGGACTCCACCGTTTACTTCCTGAAAACATCTTTATACGAATACTTTTTGGGAACGGTGACTTCATCTGACGCAGTGCCGACGGTAGAAAGAGATTTTGTCGTTTACCCCAATCCATCCCGGCAAGGCTTTGTTTTTGCAGCGCTTTACGCGGATGATGCAGAGGCAGTAAGGGTTTACGACCTTTATGGTAAGCTCATCAAGAAGTTAAGTCCTGAAAAAGAAAAAGTTAAGATTGCTTTGAAGCGAGGAGTTTATTTTATTGAAGTGCAGTGGAAAAACCATACACGAACGGTGAAAAAAGTGATGATTCGATGATGGCTGAAAAGAAAAAGGAGTTAAGGAAAGCCATTCGCGAGCTAAAGAAATCTGTACCTCTTGAAGAGAAGAAAGCACGATCGGGGGCTATAACAAGCCGAATTGAAGCCCTTCCTGAATTCATAAAGAGCGACACTGTGATGGTTTACTGGTCGATGAACGATGAGGTTCATACCCACGATTTTATCAGGAAATGGGCACCGCAAAAAAGAATCATCCTTCCCTCTGTGAAGGGCGATGAGCTGGAGCTACGCGTGTTTGAAGGTATGGAGTCGATGCATCCCGGAGAAGGTTTTGGAATCCTTGAGCCGGTAGGGCCTCCTTTTTCTGATATTCAAGAAATAGGGCTCATTATCGTGCCGGGAGTGGCCTTCGACCCCGCATGCCGGCGAATGGGTCGCGGGAAAGCCTACTACGACAAACTCCTCAGAACAGTATCCTGCCTTAGGGTAGGTGTTTGTTTCAACTTCCAGGTGGTGGATGAAGTGCCTCACGATGACCTTGATGTGGCGATGGATAAGGTAGTGTCCGAATCCACGGTTTATAGCAGGCTAAACGAATAGCTTTACGATAGCTGCTTCCTCACCGCGTCAAGCAGTCCACGGCACGACTCCTCCAGCATATCCAGGACCAGCTCGAAGCCTTCGCTTCCTCCATAGTAAGGGTCGGGAACAGACTCACCCTTGTTGGTTCTGGAAAAATCGTTCATCATGAATATTTTCTGGTGGTGCTCTTTTGGCAGAAGGCGCAATAAATCTTTTTTGTTTTGCTTGTCCATGGCAATAATGTAATCGAAATACTCACCATCCCTTTTTGGTTTTACAGGGCGCGAGATGCTTGTGAGGTTGTAGCCCCGCAGCACCGCATGCTCCTGCATGCGCGCATCCGCCGGGTTACCTTCATGATAATCGATGGTTCCGGCCGAATCAACTTCTATTTCATGGTCCAGTCCGTGGTCGCTGACCAGTTTTCTGAAAACCGCTTCACCGCTGGGCGAGCGGCAAATATTTCCGAGGCAGACAAAGAGTACTTTTATTTTCATGCTTCAGGTTTTAGGTTATTGATCAGGATGTTTTGGTAGTGACAGCGTAAAAACGCTTCCTTTCTTGAGCTCGCTTTGAACCTGGAGACGGCCATTGTTTTTTTCGGCAAAGTCTTTGCAAAGAATAAGTCCCAGGCCTGTACCGGCTTCGTTGTGTGTGCCTTTGCGGCGTGTTTGCTTGCCGGTATCAAAGAGGTTCTCCAAATCCACATCCGAAATACCAATCCCGTTGTCTTTCACATGCAGATGAATGGAAAGGTCATCCTCTTTGGCCGAAAGTTCGATAATTCCCTGCTCATCAGTAAATTTAATGGCATTGGATACAAGATTCCTTACGATAGTCAGCACCATGTTTTTGTCGAAATAACCGATGCATTCGTCTTTCAGGTTATTGCGTAGCGTAATTTTTTTGCTCCTGATAGTTGAATCGAGCAACCCCAGTGTTTCATCCACTACAGTGGTAAGGTTGTAAAACCCCGGATAAATTTCCACGCTGTTGCGCTGCGATCTCGACCAGACAAGCAGGTTGTCGAGCAGGCTAAAGCTTTGGTTAGCAGTCTTGTTCAGGTTGTCTACAATTTCCTTCTTTTCACCATCATCGAGGTAATCAAAATCCTGCTTTAAAACATCTGTAAGCCCCAGCAGGGAGTTAAACGGGCTTCGCAGGTCGTGAGCGATGATGGAGAAGAACTTATCTTTTGTGGCGTTCATCTCATCTACTTTGTCGCGCTCTTTTCGTAAAGCA
>JAASSU010000039.1 GCA_021767705.1 Bacteroidota bacterium
AAAATTTTTACTGATGGCTAAAACGAATATCTTTAAGAAATTCCCACAGACGTTTTGGATTGCAAATACCATGGAGCTTTTTGAGCGCTGGGCATGGTACGGACTCTTTATGGTGCTGGCCCTCTACCTCACCAAATCTAAAGACGTGGGGGCGCTGGGCTTTTCGCAGGAACAAAAAGGAAACATCATGGGCATTGTTTCCATGATTCTTTACTTCCTCCCCGTAGTCACAGGCAGTATTGCCGACAAGCTCGGATACAAAAAGGTTTTGCTGATTTCTTTCGGCATTCTTTCTTCGGGTTATCTGGCCATGGGCTTCCTGACCAGCTACCCGGCCGTTTTTATGATATTCCTGTTTGTGGCTGTGGGCGGCGCCCTGTTCAAGCCGGTCATCTCGGCCACCATCGCCAAGACCACCACCGAAAAAACGTCCTCTATCGGCTTCGGGATTTTTTACATGATGGTCAACCTGGGCGCGTTTATCGGACCTATCTTCGCCTCTAAGTTCCGCGAGCTCGACTGGATTTACGTCTTTTACATGTCCTCGGCAGTAATTGTGGTCAACATCCTGCTGGTCATCTTTTTCTACAAGGAGCCCGATCGTGAGAAAAACGACCTGTCGCTCGGCGAATCGCTGAAGCAAGCCATCGTCAATATTTTTACGGCCCTCAAAGACTTTCGCTTCCTTGTCTTCCTCATCCTGATTGTCGGGTTCTGGTCGATGTATCTTCAATTGTTTTTCTCCTTGCCGGTATTTATCGACCAGTGGATGGACACCTCCAACCTCTATGACCTGCTCTACGGCATTTCTCCTGCCCTCGCCGAAGCCATCGGAACGTCGCAGGGCACGGTCAGTCCGGAAATGATTAGCAATGCCGATGCGCTCTACATTGTGTTGTTCCAGGTACTCATCTCCTCTATCGTCATGCGCTTTAGGCCGCTTTACGCGATGATTGGCGGCATCTTCGTCTCGGCCATAGGCATCGGACTGATGTTTTCGACCAACAACGCCTTGTTCCTGATTCCCTCAATTCTGGTTTTTGCGGTGGGCGAAATGTCCACCTCCCCAAAAATCACCGAGTACATCGGGAAAATCATCGCCCCAAAAGATAAGGTGGGGCTTTACATGGGCGCCTCCTTCCTGCCGATGTCAGGAGGCAACTACCTCGCCGGGGTGTTGTCGGGAACAGTCTATGGCTCAATGTCGGATAAAATGACGCTGTTGCGCAAGGAGCTTGAAATCAGAAACATTTCCTTGCCGGGAATTTCGGATAACTACACCAAAACCGACTTCTACCAGGATGCCATGAGCAAGCTGAACATGACCGACAGCCAGCTCACCAACTACCTCTGGGAACACCACCACCCCGACCATTTCTGGATAGTACTCACCTCCATCGGCGTGGGAACGGGATTGCTGCTGATAGTTTACAATTTCCTGATGGCCAAAAAGAAAAGTTCAGCGGAATGAGGCGTGTAAAGTAGGTGAAGTTGTTTTTGTTATACAGTAGGCAAAAAATTGAAACTGCACAACTGCGTAAACCGCCACCTTTAGGTTGGTTCAACCCCAATGGAATAAAAGAGCTTCCATGGGTTAAACCCATCGAATAGAAACTGATTCAACGGGGCAAGCACTGGGATAATCGCAGCAGAACCCCCCGAATCATGCGTGGGATTGATTCCTAATTATTGTGCCCCGTTTTTCTTTGTTTACCATTCAAATGAAGTCTCTTTATCTTCAAAGTTCTTTGTAGCCAAATAGGAGATTAAATTAGATGAAATTCCTACCGCCAATTCAGCTTCGTCAAAATCTGGTGTATTTCCTTCTTCAATATGTCTACCCATGTTCGAGGTATATCCCCACATTTTACTAATTACCGTACCAAGTGGTTTAGGAACAATATCAGGATGATCATTTATTAATTTACCTAAAGTTGATTTTTGATCACCTGTAACCTCTCTTATCACACACTCCAAAGCAGCCAAAGAATGCTGAATCGCACCTGTAATATCAGGGTCAGGTTTTTTGGAAAGGTCTTTTATTGCTTCGTTTATTTCGTTTTTAGAAGTCATTTTACCTTTAACGTCTAATATTTTAACAGCTTTTTCTTTGATAGCTTCAAATTCATCGTCACCTCTGAACTTTATCTCACCATCAGAGAGTTGCCATCCAATACCATTACTTCGGAAGAAATTATTCAAATCTTCTTGAAATTGAGTTCCTTCTTTTCCTTTGAAAAATTGATACAATTCTTCGATCAAATCATAAACATAAAACCATTCACAATTTTGTAGTAACTCATGGTTTTCAGTGTCAATATTTGGGTATTCAGACCAATTGTTTTGATCTGGTGACTTTCTGAGTATTCTGCAGATTATTTTTCTTAAGGGTTTAGGTGAAAGTCCTAGGTAATAAGCTGTTTGTATAATAAATTCTTGTAGTTCAGTTGGAGCCTCTTCCCTTGTTTGTATAGGGATCTCTTTTGATTTATAATTATGTCTTGAAGAAAATCTCATTTTTCTTAGTTCTTTTCGATTTCAGATATTTTCTGATTGAGAGCCTTATTTTCCACATTGATTTTATGGATCTCCTTTGTCTGTTCATTAACGATATTTTGGAGGCTATCTATTTGGCTTTGTAAATTTGAATTCTTTTGGTAGTAATCCATTTTTTCTTTGTCAAAATTTGACTTTCCAAAATGGCTGCCTAGTGTAAAAGCTCCACCAACTACAACCAAAATTAAACCCCAAAACGCAATGTTTTTACCTAATGTTTGAAAGCTCGATTTTTGAACTTGCATAGAACTTTTGTTGTCATTAGAGTCAAGACCATAATGCTTTATTTCATCAATATACCCTTGCAAATATTCTTTTGCTTGTTGTTTTCCCTTCTCTTTTCTACGATTTTGGATATCAGGTCCTGCCATAGGTGCAGTTACCAAATAACTAATGTCTTCTAATTGATCTATTTTTTCATTAGCATCATCTCCAAAAATTCTCTTAATGTAATTACAAGTCTGATCTGTCCAAACAATTGGATCGAAATTGTTTGTGTCAATTGCAGTAATCCTTGCTTGAAGAGTCTCTATGGCTTTTCTTTCTTTTTCTGTCATCTATATTCGTTTCTCAATGGGGCACAACGTGTTGCGGCTATGTTGCGTGCCGCATTTATTCCCTTATGTTGGTTGATGTTCACGATTTTCAAATTTACAATTTCTCGTCTTGATGACCCGGATGCAAGGCATGCAATATGAGCCGCTGTTATGCCGCGTTTATATCATATAATACTTTCATTTCTTACAGTCACGCCGTTTTGTTCAAGACGCTCCTTCAAATACAACCACGTTTTATCTCTAAGTGTCCCTGCCGGATACAATTTGTTTTTAAAGTCCTTTGTTATGATTCTTAAACAATTTGGTTGTTGACCTTGTGACTCATATACAATTTCTTTTATTTCATCTATTCTGTATATTTTTTGCATCCAGAAATAATTATGATTTCTTACAACAAGAAATTCTTTTGTCAGTCCGAAATAATGCATCATCCAGGAATGCAATATAAACCAAAAAGTACTAAACCCAAGAAAGAATAAGAAAAGTCCCAATGAGGGATTATCAATTTTGAAAACTATTCCCCAAATGAAAAGTCCAATTAGTCCCCACAGTGAAATTCCCCTTAAACTTGTCAATGAATTTCCTTTAAATATTTCTTCTTTTTCAATTCGGAGATTGTTTTGATTAATAGTTTGTTCGTCTGTTTCTGAAATTTCAATTTTTTTAATTATTACTTGGTCTATAAATCTTTTTATTTGCCAAGTGTTTGAGTACATGTCGTCATAGATAAATTTTTCTACTCCATTTTTGAAAAGAATTGATGCACCTTCCATTGGAAACTTAATAATGTATCGAAAGGGCATTTTTCCTGTCAGTCTTATGTTTTTAATATCATTTAGGTAATATAGTTCCGTTCCAAAGTTTATTGATTTTCGATTAGGGTCAATTATTATTGTCGGCGAATTTTTCCAGTAAGCATAAACGGAATAAAATGCCATAAAGAAAAGAAGCCCTGGAACCAAAGGAAGCAAATAATCTTTTTGTTCAATTTGCTCTTTTTGAAATACTTCAATTGTCGTATGAAGCATAATTGCACCAATCGCTGAGAAGAAAACAAATGCAAAAATTATGAGTGTGTAAAATTTGATGATATGTCTTTTTGTTTTAATAATTTCCATTCTGTTTGGTTCTTTTAAATGCGGCACAACGGATGGCAATATGCGGAGGCCGGGATTTCGAAGCTCCAACTTATCAACCCGTTACAATTTTGAGTAAATGTACAAAAGTTTCATTTACCCTCATCACCCGGCTTACGTATATTGCGTGTTAGGCACTGGCGATTAGTTATTTACCTCATATTTTTTCATTTTATTGTCAGTCTGTGTTGCAGCGGGATGGGCTGAAAGGCTCTTGACACAAATTTGGATGTGGGCTGGTTTGCAGCGTTTGTGGCATGTGCCTTTCAGCGAAGGGATGGTGTGGGTTTGCATTCAAAATTCTAATTCATTAGATACACCAATCCGTTTGGAAAAGTTTTTCGACAATTCGACCAATCATGCCACCCGTTAAACTCTGCAAATTTAAAGTAATAATTTTTCGTTTTTAATACTCTTACCATTTTTCTATTACTCCCCAGACAGAAATTTTCTTGTAATCCCCAGTCCAAATATAGTTTTAGGGGCTTTTTGTCATTTATCAAATATTGATTAATCAACCAATCCTCTCTTACCCAATCTCCTTTCGAATCTGACAGTTCTAATCCTCGCCAAAAAGAACCTGATTGAGATAAAACTTTTCCAAATAAATCAGGATGATAAAATCCAATGAATCCTGCAGCAAGACCTCCATAACTCATACCCCCAATTATATTATCAGTTGGATTTTGACTAACATTGTAAGCTCCCTTAATGAAAGGAATAAAATCATTTACAAATTCATCCTTAAAGTCAAAATTTAGAGGTAAAATTACTTCTCTTGTTTTCCGATGCGTACCAAAGAAAACCGCAATCATAGGTTTAATTTCCTGTTCATGAATCAAGTTGTCTAATATTACTGGAACTTCAACGCGATTTAGATAAATAAACGCATCAAAAAGATAAATCACAGGGTAACTTGTTTCATTATTGCTATCGTAGTCAGGAGGTAGATAAACATATATATTTCTATAAGTATTTAATGTTTTTACATGATATTTTATCGTATCAATTCTCCCTTTTTTAGCTTTTACATTCCTTATATTCCAGTCAAACTCATTTTTTCGCAAATCTATCACAGAATAGCTATATGAATATTCATCTCTATGCGGAATGCGATTAGTGTTATATTTATCCAAATGCTTGCTGTTGTTTCCCGATAAAGTATCATAGATATTGAATCTGTATGAAAAACAGATATCATTTGGCACTTTATAAGTCCTGTAATATATATCCGTATTTTTAAGTCTTCGAAGTTTCATGTCTTCAAACCTATATTCTTCATAAATCCCAAATATCTCAAATGAAACCTCAATGTTCTCAGCGCTATCCTGATGAATAAATGTCAGATATTTAAAATCACTATCTAATGAATCATTCTCAATTAACGGTGTTCCTTTATCTTTAATGTTTTTCCAGAGTTTATTAATTTCATTTTGGTCTAATTGATTCTCTGAAATCCTTATAAGTCTTTTAATAGTTGGACTTATTGTAGCATATGGTCTATATATCTCCTCAAATAAAGTTTTATCTCTTAATTGCTTGTTTTGATTGCAACTAAACAAGGTTATGGTCAGAATAATTACGTAATGATATGTTTTCATTAAATTTAGTTTCATGTCACAAAAATTATGGCAGTAGTTTATTCTATAACAAACTACTGCCATGAAAACTAATTAAAGTATTCTTCCGGATTTACACGTTCCCCATTTTTACGGATTTCATAATGCAAATGTGGAGCAGTTGAGTGTCCTGTATTCCCTGAAAGACCAATTTCTTGTTCCTTTTTCACAGTATCACCCTTTTTAACGTTGATTTTACTAAGGTGTGCATACCAAGTTTCATAGCCATTTGCATGCTTAATTACAATCAGCTTTCCCCAACCGTCTTTATCGGTCGCTTCAATAACTTTTCCAGAAGCTGTACTCATGACTGATGAACCTTCCGCTATTTTAATATCAATGCCGCCATGTGTATATTGCTTTTTTGTAACAGGGTTTATTCCTGAATACGCAAATTTTACGGTTATTTCACCTCCTTTAACAGGAGGCAACGATGGTATATCATTTGACACACCAATTGAAAACGACTGTATCATTAATGCTATGACAGGTACCAATAGTAAATATAGTATGCCCGTTTTTCTTGAAGATTTATTATTTGTAATCATTTTAATACGTTTTTTAATTGTTAAACTTCTAAAACTACTTGTCATCCCACTATAAACTTTCATTTCAGTTACTGATACCAACAACCTCAAATATTGGTCAATAGATGTTTGTTTTGACCTGATAATTTCATTGTCGGCAATGAACTCATGAATGTTTTTTAAGGATTTTTGTAAAAGAAAGACAAAAGGATTAAACCAGAATAGAATGCAATAAGCTTCTGAAAGAATTAAGTCAAGCGAATGCAATTGTTTGACATGAACTTTTTCATGTTCAATAATGGACGAATTACCATGAAAACTATCATAATCTTTTGGTAAAAAAATCCATTTGAAAAATGAAAAAGGGTTTTTGATATTATCCAAATAAACAAAGACAGCAGAATCTTCTTTAACAGACTTTAAACCCGATTTTCTTAAGCGAAAAATTGCTCTAAATTGTCGGATTGATTTGATAAAGAATACAATTATCCCAACAATATAAACTAAAAGTACAAAGTGTTTAGCTCGAAAATGATGTTCACTCTGAACCACAGTATTTTGCAAGGATTCTACATTTGAAAAATCATCTAATTCATTTATCCATAAGTAATTTGTGTTAAAAATGTAATTCCTATTAAAATCAAAATCCAAAAATGGGCAAATAACTGAAAAAACGATTATAAACAGTAAAATAGCCCTGTTTAAATAGTGAAAACTATTCTTTTGCAGCAAAAGAGCATAAAAAGAGAATAATACTCCAGTTACAATCGATGCTTTCGCCATAAAAATAAACAGGTCATTCATCTTTTTTCTTGTTTGATAATTTTTGTTCGACCATTTTTTTTATTTGCTCCAATTCAGATATACTTAAATCTTCATCCTCAGTAAAAAACGAGGCGAAGTTTGAGACTGAACCATTAAAGAAATTATTTACAATCCCTTTGAAATGTTTCTTGAAATAATCATCCTTTGAAATAGTAGGATAATATTCATGTACTTTACTGTAAGTATTGTAGTCGATAAAACCTTTTTTTACTAAAACCCGAATCACCGTTGAAATTGTGGTGTATGCTGGTTTCGGTTCAGGAAATTGCTCTACAATATCTTTCAGGAAAGCTTTTTCAAGCTTCCAGATGTATTGCATTACTTGTTCTTCTGCTTTTGTCAATTCTTTCATGACACAAATATAATTATATTTTTAATAATACAACTATGTTTATAGTAATATTATTATTTTTTCAGTAATTTGTCGGTTTTATGGCGTGAGATGGCAAAAAAAGCAAGTGTGTGGAAGCGACGGGATGGTATTGGGACGGGCTGGAACACTCTTGCTTTGTGCGTTGGCTATCATTTTATTTTGTCTTTTTATCGGTTAAGTCAATATCGTTGCACGGGCGCTCTTCCGCTTGTGCCTAACGGTTTGGCGGTATGTTTTTGTTGCCGATTTCGGAGCACTGTCCTGTCAAGTTACACGAAAGTTTATTAGTAGAAGAAATGCTGAAACCCCCACTGATTCGGCAATAAAATATACCGCCTGTTATGCAACGTGCTTTATTCAGGCAAATAATCAACATTTTCACCTATATCTTCCAATTTATTTTCTTTCTCAAGTCTTTTCAAGTTATTTACTCCATTGTTCAGTACTTTTCTAATCTCATCTTCAGAAGAAGCTGGTGGAAGATTGAAGTCAGAGTTTTCATATTTTTTTCTGATTGCTAAATATTTATCAATTACCTCCAACTGTCCGCACATTCTTTCTTGTTTGTTTCGGAACCAGATATCCTTGATAAATTCTCTAAATTCCTTAATTATTTCTCCAATTCCTTCAAACGAAAATCCACCAGGTGAAGCCATTTTTATTCGATATATCTTAATCAACTCTTCACTTGAGTGATAGGAAGATATGTCAAAATAAATTTCTGATATAGAAGGAAACTTTTTTTCTTCCTCAAATTTTGGCAATGGAAAAAATTGAAAGAAAGGAAACTGGGGAACATTCTTAATCTTTCCACTCAAATAATCTTTTAAAATTCTTCTTTGGAACTCAAACATTTCAAAATACATAGGGTGGTCAAGATATTTGTGAAAATAGTGCTCATAATCTTTAAGCATAATCTCATAAGATTCTCTTTTCCTGTTTTCTTGGTTCTCTTTTATCTTTATAGCTGAAAAAACATTGTAAATGTCTTCAATGCTTTTAGTAAATGATTGGAGGTCATTTAATGTCCAAACGCCATTTGACCTAAACCCGATTAAATTTTTCGATTTTTCCATTGTATTTATTTTTTGTATTTGTCTTTCTCAGCATGTTGCATAACTCGTTTATATATTCACCTTTCTGGTTTATATCCATTACATGAGGAATGATATAAACACTTATTGTCCGTTTATCAATCATACCATGTATAAATCCTAACGTGGAATTATTGGCTGTTAATAATTGGTTTCTTCCGGGTGTTTTTTGGTTTCGCTTCATCGGACTGCTGATTTCTATTTGGTAAATATAAAAAGAATCCGACTTCCTTCCAAAACACGGGTTCATTTCTCCGGGAAATTACCACAAGCTCCTTGAGAAGAAATCCCATGGCCGGGGAAACACCACAAGCTCCTTGAGATGGTTTCCCGGAAAGGGGAAAAGGCAAAGTATGGTTACCTGAAGCTTTCCCGGCTTCGGGGGAATCGTCCTGACCAGGTTTTGAAGTGACTTTCAGCTTGAGGAAAGGGTCATCACCACGTGGAGATGAAATCCCAAGCCTGGGGAAACGTCTCCGCCGCGCGGAGATAAAATCCCCTCATGGGGGAATCATGCCGGCCTCGCGGAGATGAAATCCCAATCGTGAGGAAGTGTCTCCGCCGTGCGGAGATGAAATCCCGGGCTTGGGGAAGTGTCTCCGCCGCGCGGAGAAAGTTTTTCTCCAACGTCAGTTTATCCACAAACAGAAGAATCGCACACGGATTGAACTGATGAAGCTGATCTGCACTGATTAGTTTAATACCATCGCTTCGGTAAATGTCAAATATTTCTTTCTTCCTTCGCGCGCTTTGTGTTTCTTCAGTTTCGCGAGCTTTACGTGGAGCCTTATATTATTACCCGTAAAAACTTCCACGCCAAAGACGCTAAAGGTCACACGCAAAAGACGCAATGAATTAGTGCTCTTTGTGCGTCCATAGTGAGCTTCGCGGTTTTCATCCATTTAACCACAATGCGCACTATGAAAATCACGAAGGACACAAAGAAAGCCTGGGGCATCAACAAAATAATTTGGTTATGAAGTTCTGGTTGCTGGGTTTCTACACAAATATTCCTTTTCCCTTTCTTCCTTCGCGCGCTTTGCGTTTCTTTAGTTTTGCGCGCTTTGCGTGGAGCCTTCTCTTGAAACCCGGAACCCGAAACCCGAAATAACGACCCGCAACCAGGGTCGCCAGCCCTTGCCAGGGCTTTCAACCCTTCAATCTCTGATGAATATTCCACGCCAAGGACGCTAAAGGCGGCTCAAAAATCCCAAATCTGAAATTCCAAATTCCAAAGAATCCAAGAGAATAAAACTCCTCTTTTCCATTTTCCTTTTTCCTTTTCCCTTTTTCTTTATCCCTTCTCGCACTTTGCGTGAAACCTTCTCTTGAAACCCGGAACCCGGAATAACAACCTGCAACCAGGGTCGCCAGCCCTTGCCAGGGCTTTCAACCCTTTACGTCAGAGTAGGGCATCCGAATTCCCTCGCCGCTCATTCAACCAATCCCTGTTTTCTTTGTTAGAAGGTATGTAAATATTTGAATATCTAATCAAAAACTAAAACTATGTCACATTACTATAAATTGGGGAAAATCCCGCACAAGCGGCATACCCAATTCCGGAAGCCGGATGGCAGCCTGTATTCAGAGCAGCTTGTCTCGACCGAAGGATTTTCTGACACCTACTCCCTCACCTATCATCATTACCCACCCACCAACGTTATAGATATTGACGAGCCATGGTCAGTGGCCCCCGAGGTGGCGGTGGAAAAAAACATGCAGCACCGCAGCCTGAACGGGTTCCAGGCCAAGCCGGTGGATGACTATCTCAAAAGCCGCACCCCGCTGATGGTGAACGACGACCTTTACATCCATGTGGCGGCACCTAAAAGGTCGATGACGGATTATTTCTTCAAAAACTCATCGGCCCACGAGATGATTTTCATTCATGAGGGCGAGGGCGTGCTGAAAACGATGTACGGCAACATTCCTTTCGGGTATGGCGACCACCTCTCTATTCCGCGTGGCGTGATTTACCAGCTACATTTCAATACAGAAAACAACCGCCTTCTGATTGTGGAGTCGTTCAGTGCTATCGACTTCCCGAAAAGGTATGTCAACCGCGCCGGACAGTTGGAGGAGCACTCGCCGTTCTGCGAGCGCGACATCCGCGAGCCAGAGGAGCTGGAGACGCATGATGAAAAGGGCGACTTCCTGGTGTATATCAAGAAGCGTGACATGATTTTTCCCTACCATTACGGCAGCCACCCCTTCGATGTGGTGGGCTGGGACGGCTACCATTATCCGTATGCCTTCTCTATCCACGACTTCGAGCCGATTACCGGCCGCGTGCATCAGCCGCCACCGGTGCATCAGACGTTCGAAGCGCACAACTACGTGATGTGTGCCTTTGTGCCACGTAAATATGACTACCACCCGCAATCGATTCCGGCACCTTACAACCACAGCAACGTCGATTCCGACGAGGTGCTCTACTATGTGGATGGCGACTTTATGAGCCGCAAGAGCGTGGAGAAGGGAATGTTTACCCTCCACCCCATCGGCATCCCGCACGGGCCGCATCCGGGCACGGTGGAAAAAAGCATCGGCAAGGAAGGCACCGAAGAACTTGCCGTGATGATCGATACGTTCCGTCCGCTGAAACTGACCAAACAAGCGATGGAAATGGAAAATCTGGATTATTACAAATCATGGAAAGTGGAATAAAAAACCCCTTTTCTTAGAAGTCCCCTTTAGTCCCGAAAGCTTTCAGGATTAGGGGTATGGCCAAAAGGTAGTTTTCAAACAACCATTCTATTGGAATACAAAATACGAATCAACTAAAAAACGATAACGATTATGACTGATAAAGATTTCCTTCCGATTAACGGAACTGATTATGTGGAATTCTATGTGGGCAACGCCAAGCAGGCGGCCTATTATTATCAAACGGCTTTTGGGTTTCAGCCGCTGGCCTACAGCGGACTGGAGACCGGGCATAAAGACAGCGCCTCGTATGTGCTGCAGCAGGACAAGGTGCGCCTGGTGTTCACCACCTCGCTGGAGCCGGACACCGACATCAGCCGGCATGTAGACAAACATGGCGACGGCGTAAAGGTGATAGCCCTGTGGGTGGACGATGCCCGTAAGTCGTACGAAGAAACGGTGAAGCGCGGTGCAAAGCCTTACTTCGAACCCCGTGAGGAGAGCGATGATCACGGCAAGGTAATCCGTGCCGGGATCTACACCTATGGCGAAACCGTGCACATCTTTGTGGAGCGCAAGGAATACAATGGCCCCTTCCTTCCGGGATACCGTAAATGGGAGCCATCCTACAAAACCGAACCTATCGGCTTGCGTTACATCGACCATATGGTGGGAAATGTGAACTGGGGCGAAATGAACAAATGGGTAAAATTCTATGCCGAGGTGATGGGATTCTCTCAACTGGTATCCTTCGATGATAAGGATATCTCCACCGAATACACCGCGCTGATGAGCAAGGTCATGTCTAACGGAAACGGAAGAATCAAGTTCCCGATTAATGAACCCGCCAAAGGCAAGAAAAAATCGCAGATTGAAGAATATATCGACTTTTACAAGGATTCGGGGGTGCAGCATATTGCGATGGCCACCGACAACATTATCGAGACGGTGAGCGAGATGCGCAACCGCGGCATTGAGTTCCTGCGTGTGCCGTCAACTTATTATCAAACGCTTCTCGATCGCGTAGGGAATATTGATGAGGAAGTAGCCACGCTCGAAGACCTCGGCGTGCTGGTGGATCGCGATGATGAGGGCTACCTGTTGCAGATTTTTACCAAGCCGGTTGAAGATCGTCCGACGGTATTCTATGAAATCATCCAACGTAAAGGTGCCCGCAGCTTCGGAAAAGGAAACTTCAAGGCGCTCTTTGAAGCCATCGAGCTCGAACAGGAAAGCCGGGGAACACTTTAAAGTTCCAAATTCCAATATCCAAATCGGAGCGAAGCGGAGATGCCGCAATCGGTTTTCTGTTCAAAGCCTTATGCAAGAACGAATATCAATACTATTTAACACTTTTGTTCTTTGCATAGCGGGATTCCAAAAAAAGAAGAAAAGATCTTCTTTGGAATTTGGGTTTTGTTATTTGGAATTTCTTACCCTCAAGGATAGCGTAATAGCAGTATCTTAATAAATAAACAAGATTACTAATTCGATTAAAAAGTTGAACATGATAAAAGCAAATGATCCAAACAGGAAGAGCTGGATTGACGTTTCAAAAGATTCAGATTTTCCAATACAAAATATCCCTTTCGGGATTTACAAAAAGGAAGGGGCGCAGGGAGCTGTAGCCACACGGATTGGCGATACCGTCATTGACCTCAGCGTGTTATCCAGGCTTGGATACTTTGACCACCTCAACCTGGAAGACACTTCCGTTTTTGAAAAGTGCCGACTCAATGACTTTATCGGGTTGGGAAAGAAACAGACCAATGCTGTAAGGGATGCTCTGGCAGACATTTTTGATTCGGCTAACACAAAGGCTGCTTCTGACAGTGACCTGAAGGGCCAGGCCTTTTACAAGGCGGATGATGTGGAGATGCTGATGCCGGTGGAGGTGGGTGACTACACCGACTTTTACTCGAGCAAGGAACACGCCACGAATGTAGGCACCATGTTCCGCGACCCGGACAACGCCCTGCTTCCCAACTGGAAACACATCCCGGTGGGCTATCACGGACGCAGCTCTTCCATCGTCGTGAGCGGCACACCTATCCATCGTCCGAAAGGACAAACCTTACCCAAGGATGCCAACAAGCCGGTATTTGGCCCCACCAAACTGCTCGACTTTGAGCTGGAGATGGCCTTTGTTACCGGAAAGCAGACCCGGCTTGGTGATTCTATCCGCACCGCAGAAGCGGAAGAGTACATCTTTGGGCTGGTGCTTTTCAATGACCTGTCGGCCCGCGACATCCAGAAATGGGAATATGTGCCTTTGGGTCCCTTCCTGGCAAAGAGCTTTGGCTCTCCCATCTCGCCATGGGTGGTGACGCTGGAGGCTTTTGAGCCATTCCGCGTGGAAGGTCCGAAGCAGGAGCCTGAAGTACTTCCCTACCTGAAGTTCGACGGCAAGAAAAGCTATGACATCGATTTGGAAGTAGCCATTCAGCCTGAAAAAGCGGAAGCTACCACAGTCTGCAATTCTAACTTCAAATACATGTACTGGAACATGAGCCAGCAGCTCACCCACCAGTCGGTTAACGGATGCAACATCAACGTAGGAGATATGTATGCCAGCGGAACCATCAGCGGTCCGGACAAAGGCTCGTTCGGGTCGATGCTGGAGCTTACCTGGCGCGGACAAAACCCTGTGAAGATGGCCGACGGTACGGAGCGAAAGTTTATCCATGACCACGACACCATCATCATGCGAGGCCATTCGAAGAATGCCAATACGCGCATCGGTTTTGGAGAAGTGAAAACAAAAATCTTACCTGCAAAAGAAGATTAATCATGACGATGAAAACATTCAATCCGGCTGACGAAAGCAATCCGTGGATGTTCAAGACTTTTCTGGGTGCGGTGGGGCCGCGCCCGATTGCTTTTGCCAGCACCATAGACAAAGACGGCAGGCCCAACCTGGCGCCATTCAGCTTTTTTAATGCCTTTGGGGTCAATCCCACCACGATGGTGTTCTCTCCATCAAGGAGGGGGCGCGACAACACCACCAAAAACACCTTTGAAAATGTAAAGGAAGTGCCGGAGGTGGTCATTAATGTTGTCACTTACGAAATGGTACAGCAAACCAGCCTGGCCAGTACAGAATACGACAAAGGGGTCAACGAGTTTGTAAAGGCAGGCTTTACGGCAATACGTTCCGATACAGTGCGTCCGGCAAGAGTAAAGGAATCGCCGGTGCAGTTTGAGTGTAAGGTGCGCGAGGTGATTGAAACCGGAGGCGCCGGCTCAGCCAACCTGGTCATCTGCGAAGTGCAGCGTGTGCACATCCGCGAAGACCTGCTGGATGAGGACAACATGATCGACCAGAACAAGATTGACCTGGTGGGCCGGATGGGCGGTAACTTCTACGTCAGGGCGCATGGCGACGCGCTCTTTGAAGTGGAGAAACCCATCCTGAAAAAGGGCATAGGTATTGACCGCCTGCCCGATCATATTAAAGACAGCAAGGTACTTACCGGCAACGACCTCGGGAAGCTGGGGAACACAGAAACTTATCCGGAAGACAAGGATATTGTTGAGGCAAAACAGCTTTCGGAGGTGAAGGAAATCCTCGATGACCAGCGCCTGGATTCATCACAAAAACAAACAGAAATTCAGCGTCTTGCAAGCGTATTCCTGGCTGAAGGGGAAGTGCTGAAAGCTTTTGCGATGCTCATGATTAAAACCTGAGCGCAGCATGGTTGATTTTCTTATGTCCAAGTCTTTCTTTGTGTCTTTTGCGTGAAACCTTTTGCGCTCTTTGCGTGGTATATACCAAGAACTGATAGTTTCAGGCAAAGGAAGTATTCAATCTCTCAGTTTTTTTGGAATTTGTTAATTGGATTTTGGTGCATTGACAAAAAAATGCCTGAACATTTCATGTTGCGTTTCGTTTGTATCCATTCGTATGTAAACAAAAAGGAATACGTACTTTTGCAAAAAATTTGAAGCGCAATAATGCAAGCATCGATATATAATTTACTTACAAACCGGAATTTTATCCTGATGGTGGGCCTTGCCGCCGGACTGATCTTTGGTGATGGGGTCGCCTTCCTGAAGGACTATACTCCCTATATTCTGGGCACCATTTTGGCGGTCTCCGTTTCGGGGTTCAGCTTCCGCGACTTGCTTCCCATAAAGAAAAGCCTGGTGCCGATTGGAGTAACCATCCTGGTGAACTACTTTGTTTACGGAGCCATTATCCTGGGATTGGCCGCACTGCTGACCAACAATCCCGCTTTTTGGCTGGGCTTTGTGGTGATTGCTGCCACCCCGCCGGCCATCGCCGTAATTCCATTTTCCATCAACCTTAAAGGCGATGCCAATTTCAGTATCATCGGCATCGTGGGTGGCAATGTAGCAGGCATTGTGCTGGCACCACTAACGTTGATGCTCTTTGCCGGCGATGCTTCTATCAGTCCGTTGGCCATGCTGGAGCTGATTACAAAAATCCTGATAATTCCTATCCTGGTGTCGAGGTTGCTGCGCTGGAAAAAAATCTACGGCTTTGTTGAAAAACAGCGAGGCATCATCATCGACTACCTCTTCCTGCTGGTGGCGATGACTGTTATCGGTATCAGTCGCGATCTTTTCATTCACCACACGGTGGAAGCGCTGATTCCTTTCGGGATCATCCTTTTCATGATGTTTGGAATGGGATACCTGTTACAGGTCATCCTGAACGCCTTGAGGATCACACCCCAGTTGATTATCAGCAACAAGTTGATTTTAGTGATGAAAAATGCCGGGTTTGCATCGGTAATGGCGATAAGCCTGTTCGACAATCCGCAGGTTGTGCTGCCCGCAGCCATTTTGAGTGTGTTGCTGCCGGTTTATTATTTGGTGCAGTCGAACCTCAATTTATTGGGAAATCTCAAAAAGCAGCAAAAACGCAGGATGGCGGTACAGGCCTGACAGCTTTATATGCACCAAATAACAATATCCAAATCCCAAATAATCTACAATGTTTTGTATTTCTAATATTGGATTTTAGTATTTATTTGGAATTTGGATATTGTTATTTGTTATTTTTTTGATTGACAAACTATATCTCCTCCACCCCGATGGATTTGTTGGTGATGTTGCTGTCGACCAGTTTTAATCCGTTGTTGATACGTGTGGTGAATTCAGGAATCCGGTTTTGCATTTTTTCAAGATGCTCAACAATTTCCTCTTCAACGTTCATCTTCTCTTGCTTTGCAAGCTCAAATAACTCCATGGCCAGCAGCCATTCATCCGGATAATCCTGCTTTAGCTGATTCCATATTTGAGGAACGGCCTCAAACCCCGTCTGCTCTTCCCTGATTTCCCTTACCTGCTGGTAGAGCTTGTGCAGGCTCTTCGAGATTTCGTTGTGCTCAATCTTATGGGTTTTCTCTTCCGGTGGATTGAAACTCAAGCCCCAGGCATTGGCATCGGCCGGACCTGAGAAGCCTGAGATAATCTCCTCTCCTACTGCCAGGTAATACAGTCCATCTTTCGGGCGGTGGAGCACTTCATCTTTGTATTTGACCAACGCATCCGAAATGACAAACAAAAGGTTCTTCCCCTCTTTCCGGATTTTCCTCCTTAAAACACCGGTAATTTCCACTCCGGAAGGATAGCTCAGTTTAAGCTCCTCATCATCAACCATCCCTGAAGCAAAAAGCTCTTTGTCGGTCATGTGAGTAAGTGAGAGCCCAACCCCCGCAGGATTCCCAACCGGCGATCCAAACTTTTTCACATTGTCCTTTCCGAAACCTTTCAGTTCCTTCTCTTCAAAAGCTATGCTGGCCAGGGAGTTTGTCTCGACATAAACTGGCTTTTCATTTTCGTTTATTACGCGACTAAAAGTCCCTGACACTTGCAATCCTGAACTCCAGACCAATGATCCTGTGTTTTCAGAGCGTATGGCCTGTTCAACGGCATTCAATCCTCCCGTCCTCAGCGCCATGCTGTCAGCAAATTCCTGAAGCACATCGTTGAGGTGTTCGAATGAAGGCGTAACAAAAAGATGTGGTTGCTGCGAGGTGATATCAAAGCTGAAGTTCGCTGCATCCACGTTATAAGGTATTTTCTTCACATGATCCTGCAAACAGTTATAGCTTTCTCCAATCGAAGAAAGCAGTCCGGCACCATAAATTTTTGGGTTCTTCAATTCCCCCACCAATCCAAACTCTACGGTCCACCAGTGAAGGTTTCGGATTCTAGACATCTCGGAAGGCTCACCCATGTTGTTTTCAATATCTTCTATGCGCTTCTCCGCCTTCTCGATATCTGCTTTTGGTGTGTAAGGATCTGCTTTCAGAATAGACAAGTGGCGAATAGCCTCGTATTGCTTGTAATCCATGGCCGATGAAAAAGCCTTGGCCCCTATGCGTCCGAATTCACGTAAATATTCAGCATAATCTTCATGTGCGATGATGGGTGCATGACCCGCAGCTTCGTGAATAATGTCCGGTGCAGGCGTGTATTCTATCTGGTCGATGGGCCGGATATCGGCCGCAATCACCAACACGTTATAGGCCTGGAACTCCATAAAAGCCGCCGGAGGGATAAACCCGTCCACGGCCACCGCAGCCCAGCCAATTTCCTTCAGGATGCGGTTCATGCCATACATGTGCGGAATTGAATCGATGCTGATTCCGGTTTTGCGTAGCCCTTCGAGGTACGAACCGTGAGCCACATGTTGAAGATAATCCACGTTCTGACGCATCACAAAGCGCCATACAGCATGATCCTGTGCGGTGTATTCAGTATACGGCTGGTCAATCACTAAATCCATCAAATGACGAGGCAGCCTGTCCAAGACTTCATTCATTTCCATAACACCCGTGTTTTGGTGATACTATTAAAGCGGTTAAAAGTATCCCTTTGTTCATCTTCAAAGTTAAATAAAAATATGCACATTTTTGCATGTTTTATATCATCGAAAGATGAAAATCTGTATTAAATATGATATATTTATCAGGCTTAAAATTTGTTACGTCTTTCAAAGAAGAATTATCACGCATACGCAGACAGACTTTTACAAGGTATTTCCTTGCCAACAAGGCTGTCTTTATAGAATTTAACATTTTATTAAGAAAAGAAAAGAGGAATGCAGAATATCAAAATCCGAATAAACAATTTTATCAATAATTGTTTAATGTTATTGACATCGCTATTAAAAAACAATACGTTTAATGATGTCTGTTGAAATTGCTTTTCTAAAACTACTCAAATGGAACCGGTAAAAATCATTTCGAAAGATCAACTGCTTTCAATTTATCCTGATGAAAATCTGATTGAAGAAGTTATCACTATTCTGAAGAAGCATGCAGAAAATCCTGTAAGCTGCTGGAAGGAGCTTACGGGTGAAGTTTTAAAACCCGATATGCCGCCAGAACTTCATCATCAGCTCTTTAAAGCGGTCTTTAACCAGGATGAAAAATACAGTGATGCCCCTCCGGCCTGGTTCACTGAGCCGGACATACAAAAGAATACTAACCTCAACAAACTCATCAAGAAATGGGGTTTGTCAAACTATGATGAGCTGCACCGGTTTACCGTAACCCAAAAAGAATCATTCTGGAAAGGCATGTTGGAGGAGCTGGACATCCCTTTCAAAAAAAGCCCGGAAAAGATACTGGATTTGTCTGACGGCATAAAAAAACCAGGATGGCTCTCCGGCGC
>JAASSU010000230.1 GCA_021767705.1 Bacteroidota bacterium
ACCGACCACCATATTCAAAGTCCTTTGAATAATATTTCTAATTCTTGCCAGGTATGCCACCGCGAGGAGACTCAGCAGTTGATTGAGGATGTGTATGCCCGTCAGGACAAGATTGCAGAAAACAGGCTCAAGCTCGAGAAGTTGCTGGTTCACGCGCACGTTGAAGCGGCTAAAGCCTGGGAGCTGGGTGCAACCAAAGATCAGATGAACCCCGCATTGATGGATATCCGTCATGCACAATGGCGCTGGGATTATGCCGCTGCTGCCCATGGTGCCTCATTCCACTCTCCGGTGGAAATCAGCAGGGTGATTTCAAGCGGTCTGGTAGAAGTGCAAGAGGCGCGCCTAAAACTTGCAAGAATACTTTCCGATTTGGGCCATAATGAACCGGTACCTTACCCGGATATTGCCACAAAGGAAAAAGCGCAGGAATTTGTGGGCCTCCCGATGGAAAAACTCAGGGATGAGAAGCAGGAATTCCTGAATGAAGTGTATCCTGAATGGGTTAAAGAAGCTGAAGCAAGAGAAGAAAGCTGGGAAGTGAAATACTATTAAGATATTGATGTATCTTAGATTAAAATGCCGGGAAATTCACATTTCACGGCATTTGTTTTTTCACATAGATGAGTCCAGTTTAAAAACTCTTCAAAGTGCTGATTTTTATCATTTTTACCCCTAACCCCTAAAGGGGGATTGCTAAAAATCAGCACTTTGAAAAAGTCCCCTTTAGGGGATTTAGGGGTCTTTAGGGTTTTTAGACTGGACTCATAGATGCTTTTCGATGTAAGAAATAAAAATGTTATAATTTTGCTTGCAGAAAACAACAGGAATTATGTCTGCAGAAAAAGAGTGTGTTATCCATGACGGTATCGTCGACAGGGTTGAAGGGAATAAAGTCTTTGTAAATATTGTTTCCATGTCGGCTTGTGTGTCATGCCATGCCAAAGGCTTGTGCAACATGTCTGAAATCCAGGAGAAGAGTATCGAAGCCGAAAAGCCAAAAGGATGGGAACCTAAAGCAGGCGAACGGGTCAATATCGAAATGGAAGAAAGACTGGGGGCCAAGGCCGTATTGTTCGGATACTTTTATCCTTTCCTGGTGGTGCTAATTGCTTTGATAGCCTTCACGGCCAGTGGGCTCGATGAAGGTTTGAGTGGCCTCATAGCCCTTGCTTTGCTGGTGCCCTACTACATCATTTTATATCTTTCGAGAAATAAGCTCAGAAATAATTTTGCTTTCAGGATAAAATAACCTTTTTTAACCAAAGAATCAGATTTTATGAAGCTTATCTTACGTTTTGTCGACAGGCTTATTTTTGCGGCCGGGGTGCTACTGTTTCTCCAGCTACCTAATTTTACCAATCAATATACCCAGCGTTTCGGAGGGTATTACGAAAGTGAAAAACAAACGCTGGACGAATACCGTGGCCTGGCCGATAAGTATTTTGATGGCGATATGGATCTGATGATAAAGAGCTTTTCGGATCAGAAAAACAACGATGCTATCCGCGAAGCAGGTAAAATGTTGACGACCAAAGCTGAACGGATAAATGACCTGGAAAGCGGCTTGCAAATCCTTGAGGAAGGCACCCTTCTTGAGCGTGTGGCTTACATCGTATTGCATTTCGATATGGATTTATTTTTCGGAACCATCAATGCCTACACCCCGGGTATGCCGTTTACCACTGCCGCCCTAATCAGCGGGCTGATTGGCGGTTTGATTTTCAGCCTGGTATTTTCACTGCTCAGAAAAGCAGTTCTCCTTCTGTTGCCAAAGAAAAAACCATCACAAAAGAAGAAAAATTAAATATTTGTTAAATCCTTGGCAGGGTAAACCTTTCCGGTCTATGTGTTGTCTTGGGGTTTAGTTTCTGAATGTTTCTGTTGGTTTTTGTTGCCGAGGGTCTTACATGGAAACATATTTACATTAAAAGTGTTAGGAGTTAAAACTGAAAAAAAAATTTTATGAAGAGAATTACTTTTTTGATTGCCGTTGTGCTTGTTCTTGGAGTTGTGTCTTCTGAGGCACAGCAGCAAGTATTCAAGCCAACGAAAGTGCAGAAAGCCGTTTATTTTGATAAATCGGAGCCATTACGGGATATCGAACCTGTGGTTCCGGGCGAGCGTGACCGTTCGTGGAAAGATGATGTGGTTCAGAATGAGTTTATTGAGCCTTACAGCTATGACAAAGACGGTGATGAAGTCACGGATCCGGCTGTTCAGCGCTCATTAGGCCGCACCGAAGTGCTTGGGCCTATCCAAAACTTTGCCGGTATGGGTAACCTTAACGGCGTTTATCCTCCTGATACGGACGGCGATGTAGGGCCCAACCATTATTTCCAGATGATCAACTTGTCGTTCACGATTTTCGATAAGGAAGGAAACACTCTTTACGGGCCTGCCGACAATTCCACGCTGTGGGATGGGTTTATCGGGCCGTGGACCGGTTCCAACGATGGCGACCCGATTATTATGTACGATGAAGAAGCCGATAGGTGGGTAGCCAGCCAGTTTGCCGTAGAAATTGCTGGGATGTCTTATGAACTGGTAGCGGTTTCAGTGACCCCCGACCCTACCGGTGAGTGGTACCGCTATGCCTTTGAATATGACGATTTTAATGACTATCCGAAATTGGCGGTATGGCGCGATTCCTATGTAGCGACCTATAACATGTTTGCCGGATCGTTTGTGGGTGCAGCGGTGGCTGCTTTCGACCGTGCAGCCATGCTTGAAGGTGATCCGGATGCAACACAGCAGTTCTTTCAGCTTTCGAGCAGCTTTTATGGTATGCTTCCTGCCGATTACGACGGAGCCCTCCCACCCGAAGGAGCCCCCAATTATATCGCGCACATGAAGCGCTTCGGAACACGCGGAATCCAACTATTTGAATTAGATGTAGACTGGACCACCCCAGCCAACAGTACCTTGGAGCAGGTACAGACGCTCGACCCGGGCGACTACAGCACCTTCTCAATCGATGGTGGCGTACCGCAGCCCGGCACAGAAACAGTGCTCGACAACTTTCTTGGACAGGCACTTTACCGCCTGGCCTACAGAAATTTCGGAGATTATGAAGCGATGGTGATGAATCATGCTGTGACTGTCGATTCGCAACACGGCATCCGGTGGTATGAACTGCGAAAAGAAGCCGATGAATGGGTGATCCACCAGCAATCTACCTTTGCCCCCGATGATGGCCTCCATCGTTGGATGGGATCGATTGCCATGAACGGCAATGGGGATATCGCACTTGGGTATTCAGTGTCTGGTGAAGATCTCTATCCTTCTATCCGGTATACTGCGCGCACCGCCGATGCCCCTTTGGGGGAGATGAATGTAGGTGAAATTGAACTGAAGGCCGGTACCAGCTCGCAGAATGGAGTGGACCGTTGGGGTGATTATGCTTCCATGTCGGTAGACCCTGCAGATGACGAAACATTCTGGTTTACTACCGAATATATGGGTGCCGGATGGAGAACGCAGATTGCATCGTTCAACCTCGAGCCCATCGCTGCGCCAAGTGTGTATGCCGGTCCCGACACGGTTATTTGCGAGGGAAACCTGTACAATACTTCCTCGGCCACGGCTGAAGCGGCCAGTGCTTTTGAGTGGACAACTTCCGGCGATGGTAACTTTGCCCCGACAAACACCACCCTTGAAACAAATTATATTCGCGGGAACCAGGATATCGAAAATGGAGGTGCCTGGTTATACGTGTCGGCATTCGGTTACCAGGTAGGACTGGAAGACCAGGATTCGCTTTACCTGACCATCATGAATGAACCGGAAGTGGATTTAGGTCCTGATACAACCATTTGCGATGATCAAACTTACACTGCCAATCCTGTGGTTACTGACGCTTCACTTGTTTCGTGGGTCAGCAACGGAGATGGTAGCTTCGATAATCCGGCAAGCATTAATGCAACCTACACTCCCGGAGAGCAAGACCTGGCCAACGGAGAGGTGCTTCTTACCCTCTCTGCAACGCCTACTGCTCCATGTGAGGAAACGGATGCCGATGAGTTGTTGCTCTCATTTACCGTGTGTACAGACATTGAAAATGTGGAGTCTGTAGAGGAAATTACGGTTTATCCGAACCCATCGAAAGGGATTGTAAATGTGAACCTGACAGGTGTAAAATCAGATCAGGCGATGATTACCGTTTCAAATACTGCCGGTACAGTGGTATACAGTAACACGGTTTCTGTTGAAGGAAACAGCCTGAACCAGAAAATTGACCTTTCATCACAACCTAACGGTGTTTACCTGGTTAAGACTACGGTCAATAATGAAGTGGTTACCAGAAAGGTCGTACTGAAATAGATACAAATATTACATCAATAGAAATATGAAAAGCCGGGTTTATCCCGGCTTTTTTTATGAAATCCATTCTAAATAACTGATGCTTACCTAATTTATATAGATTCCAAATTGAAATAAAAACTACCTGTGAATCAAATTATTATCAATCGCTTCCTGACAAGGGGTAAAATTATTGTTGGATTAAAGCTATGATAATCAATTAAATATATACTTTATTGATTGTGTTTAAGTAGTTTATAACTTTATTTTTTGTTCTTACATTTGTCCAGCAATAAATTCATTAATTCCAAATATTTGGATTAACTAAAAAGGGGAATTATAGTGGATGCAGTAATTATTTATGCGGTTGTTTCTCTAGCTGGAATAGGCACAGCAGCAGCAGTCATTCTTTATTTTGTAGCACAAAAGTTCAAGGTTATTGAGGATCCCAGGATTGATGAGGTGGAGGAAGCTTTGCCCAGTGCCAATTGTGGGGGTTGCGGTTATGCCGGATGTCGTGCATTTGCCGAGGCTATAGTTAAGAACGAATCGCTCGAGGATATGAATTGTCCGGTGGGTGGTGGTGACCTGATGAAGGAGGTAGCTGATATTATGGGCCTTGAAGCACAGGAAGCCGATCCGTTAATAGCGGTAGTCAGGTGCAACGGTTCTAAAAAGCACGCACATAAAAAGGTAGAATACGATGGATTAACCTCCTGTGAGTTTGCACATGCGCTTTCTTCAGGTGAGAGTGGTTGCCCCAACGGCTGCCTCGGCCTGGGCGATTGCGTTGTGTCGTGCGACTTCGATGCCATACATATGAATCCTGAAACAGGATTGCCGGAGGTCAACGACAAATGCGTGGCTTGTGGAGCCTGCGTTGACGCCTGCCCGCGCGACATCATTGAACTTCGCCCGAAGGGCAAGAAAGAGAAGCGGGTCTTTATTTCATGCGTTAACACCGAAA
>JAASSU010000040.1 GCA_021767705.1 Bacteroidota bacterium
GACAGGTACTCCGATTGAACTCATCTCGGCAAGGTTGGCACCTTTACCACCCAGAAGGTTTTTCATGGACTTATCACCTTCTGAACTCTTTTTGCCAAAAGAATAAACCCGTTTTTGATCTTTCATGTTTCCCATTTTGTCTATGTTATTGATTATTAATGATTATTTCCTATATCTTAAAAAAGCACCACAAAGGTAAGAAAAATTCAGGATTCGGGTTCAAATACAGGCGATTACCTTTTACTAATAGCCGCAAACGATTGCGGGTTTCAGGTAAGCTGTTAACGCCTGTTTTCCAGAAGTTTTTTATTGATTTTCACGATAGCCGAATGGAGCAGGTTCATGTCTTTTCCGCTGAGGAAGGACAAACGTTCTTTCATCCTTTGCAGGATGGGGTGGGTATCGTTAAAACCGACATGATGCAGTAGCTGGATAATGTTGGCTTTCATTTTCCTGAATCCTTCGTCATTCCCTGCTTCCGTTATTTCCGGAGTTGCTGCTGAATCTCGTGAGAGCAGGTATGCAAGGAGCATTACGGCCTGCGAAAGGTTGAGCGAAGGGTAGGTGGTGGCCATGTTCAGTGTGGTGGCGGCATCGCACAGTTTCATCTCCTCGCTGTTGAGCCCGCTTTCTTCGCGCCCAAAAACGATACCCAGCGTCTCTACGGTGCCTTCCTTTTGCCCGATAAAGTCCTGTAGGTTTTCTGCATCGATATAGTCCTGGTTCGAATTCCTTGCTTTCGCGGTAGTGGCAATCAGCAAGTCTGTTTCGGCGGCAGCCTCTTCAAGGGAGCTGAAAATCCGGGCATTTTCCAGTATTTCGTTGGAGGCATGAGCCAGCCAGCGGGCTTGGTTGGCCAGGTGGTTGGCAGGGTTGACCAGCCACAGCTCACTAAAGCCCATTACTTTGATAGCGCGGGCGGCTGCCCCGATATTTCCGGCTACAGCCGGTTCAACAAGAATAAATGCGGTTTTCATGATGGGGAGGAATTTATCAGGGTCACAACAATGGATCTTTGCGCTCTGGGACCGTCAAACTCACAAAGGAAGATGTTTTGCCACGTTGACAGGCCCATCTTGCCGTTGATGACAGGGATGGTTTCCGATGGCCCTACAAGTCCGGCCTTGAGGTGCGAATCGCCATTTCCGTCCTGACGGTCATGCTCCCAAACTCCTTGCGGAGCTATTTTTCGGAGCATGGTAATCACATCATTCTGAACGGAATCATCCCAGTTTTCCTGGATCATGATGCCGGCCGTGGCACCCTGAACATAAAGCGAAACGAGCCCGGTGTCAATGCCGCTCGAAGACACAACATCCTTTACCTCGCGGGTGATATCCACCAGCTCCTCTCTTTTTGATGTCTTTATCAGGATAGTTTTTTGCATAGTATCCGTTCTGTATACAAAAGTAAAAAACCACGGCTTAACAACCGTGGTTTTTCGGATATAACTAACTTTTTACGATGGTCAGTGAAGCGGATTAAATAGCGTCTGTTTCCACTACTTTCGACAGGATATCAGCATACTGAACCACCAGAAGCTTCTTGTCTTCAAATTCAGACTCCACTCCTGAAAACTCCTTGTAAAGCACGAAGTCTCCCACCTGTATTTCAGCGTTTTCGATATTGGCCATAGCCACCACTTTGGCTACGTTCTTTTTCGATTTTGCTGAATCAGGAATGTAAATACCACTTGATGTTTTTTGTTCCTGCTTGTCTTCAGTAATGTCGAGAACAACATTTTCATTTATTGGCTGTAACTCTTTCATAGTCATTTAATTTTTATTGTTAAACTTATTTTTTATCCTTGAATTTCTAATAATTGATTTATTTTGTTTTTGTCAAACCCCACTACAAACTTTCCGTTGATGTCGGTCTGCGGAACACCTTGTTGGCCTGTACGTTTCACAAGCTCCTGGGCCTTTTGCTGGTCTTTAGAAACATCAATATCAACAAACCGGATGTTCATTTTCCTGAGGTAATCCTTCAGGGTATTGCAATGCGGGCACGTTGGTGTGCTGTATACGGTCACCCTTTTACTTGGCTTGTCCGCATCTCCGGAAGCTGTAAAGGCATTGTTTTCAATAACCGTTTTGTAGA
Source organism: Bacteroidota bacterium (assembly GCA_021767705.1). Classification (GTDB taxonomy): domain Bacteria; phylum Bacteroidota; class Bacteroidia; order Bacteroidales; family JAIPAH01; genus JAIPAH01. The sequence goes on from JAASSU010000040.1 coordinate 2,101, forward strand.
AGTCAGGCTTGTGGCACCCCTTCACGGTTTTATGGTATTCACCATTTACAAACTCGATGAGTGTGGGTGCTGATGTGATGCCATATTTTTCGTGGATGTCCCTCACTTTTGACACATCGGCTGTCATTACCTCAATGTCATCGAAGTGCTCAGCTATTTTAGTGAGGTTATCATACGCACAATGGCTTTGCTCTGCGCCCTCCTTATAAAGGAGTAAGTAAGCCCGATTGGTGGTCTTAACATTCTCGTTCAGCTCTTTATACGACGAGATTGACTTAAGCTTGTTCATTTTACTTACAATTGTGTATTGATTGTTTATCGTTGGTTTATCTGATTCGTGAATGCCTTATCATAATTTGTACCAAAGATGGTGATGGATAAAATGACAGCCCGGCAACTGAAAAAATGACATAAAAAAAGCATCCCGACTCATAAGCCGGGATGCCAAACCTAACCAATATTCTTCTTCCTAATCGAATAGAAATAAAGACTCGCAAAAATAACTGATGACTTCTGTTCTTATTGCTTTTGCAACATTAAAAAATGTTAATTGAACACCGTGCTTTTTGCAGGTTCTTTTACAACCGGATACTCTTTCAGCATATTTCTGTGGTGGCCGTTCACATCCATTTCAATGGTGTGGCAAACCTTACAGTTGCCCTTGGTGCCGATGGTTCCGGCCAGGTGCATGTATTGCAGTGGCTGAATATTATCCCGGTCTTCGCCGTACTTGTTGGTAGCATAATACACGGCGTGCGGTGAGCCATGACATGCGGCGCACATCACTCCATGGGTGTCGGTCCTGTTCCTGTAGAGCGAGGAGCCACCATCCACCCATCGGTTAAAGCCGAGGGGGGCTTTCTTGATTTCGCGGATATTGAAAGCTCCGTGACAGCTTTTGCAGTCGGGTTCCTGCAACCATGGCTGACGCGGCTTGACATCGGCATATGATTCCACGCTCCTGGGCTCAAGGTTGGCCCGAAGCTTTGCGACGCGTGGTTTTCCGTACTGCTCTTCATGTTTTAGCAGGGCAAGGCCATGATCTTCCATCTTTCCATGACATACTGTACAGTCGAGACCAAGATCGTAATGACGCCCTCTCATGCATTTGGTGTTTCCTTGTGCCATGTTTGGATGGCAGAGGTTGCAGGCATCGCCGTCCATCCCTTTGAGGTAGTTGGCATGGAACCCGTGGATAGCTGTTGAGAAGTTCAGGACATCCTGTTTTCCCGGAGCGCCAATGGCCGGGTCGGCATGACACTGCTGGCACAGAACAGGATTTCCGTTTTCCACTTGCTCCATCAGGTTGGTTCCTTCGATGCGATCGTGTACCTCAAGCACATTTTCCGATGTCAGGTCGGCCATCCCGGAATAGTTGTTTACCCGCCATCCGCCCTGGTGGCAGTTACGGCAACCCATTTCGGTCGATGTAGGCGCAACAACTTTGGTGGCGGCAAGACGCTTGTTCGTCGATGCGTCATAAGCTGTCACATCAAAAAGCGGATACGGGTTGTATTTGCCGTCATCACGGTAAGGCACTACCGGAATGTGGTGGGCTACAAAGGTGTTGTGAACATTAGGTTCCATTTCTCCTGTCACTCCTTTACCTGCAAGACCTATCCCCTCGGGTAAATCTGCGCCGTAAGTTTTTTTGGCATTTTTCCAGAAATCAACATGCTTTTCAGGAAGTCTGTACCCTTCTTCCACTTCGTAGTGCAGTTTCACTCCGTCGGAGATGATTTCAGGTTTGGGGCCTCTTTTTATGAGCTGCGCCCACAAGGTGTTGGCCGGAGGCAGGAAGGACCAATAGTCGGAGTTGTCAGAGATGCAGTGCATCCCTAAATCGTTCCAGGCAAGTAAGACATATTCGCTATCACTGTCGAACGGAGGAATTTCTACAGGCTCAGGTTCAACTTTAGCGGAATAAGGCTCAGGAGCTTCTTTTCCATGGATTTCGCGTAAAATGTAAGCAGCCAGTGCTTTCTTTTCTTTCTCTGTGCCTGCAAAAGGCGGCATGTAGTCGTTGACTTGTCCCAGCCCTGTGAGTTTTGCTTCCATGCCACGTTCGGTTAAATGACTTGTTCTTGATATCAAATCATTATTACCGCCCATCGTATGGCATGCCATACATTGCAGGCGCGCGATTTTAGCACCTGCTGCAAGCATGTTTTCATTGGTAACCTCTTTTACTTCGGCCCACTTCGCTGTTTTTAGAAAGCCCTCCCGGTTAATTTTCTGTAGGTCAGATTTCAGGATGCTGTTAGAATACATGTGGCCGTAAATAACATAGGGCTTCCGGGCAATCTCACGGGTATACTCAAATCCACCCATCCACGCCAGTCCGGTAAGCACCAGCACAAAAACGGTTACTCTCTGGAACATAACAGGCAATCTGACGAGGAAAAGAATCCCGATAAGGAAAATGGCGCCTGTGGCGGTAGCCCAAACGATGTACCAGGGTTTAACGGCAGGATTAAACCGCAGGATGTTAGCTTCGGCGTTGGCCGGAATTATCGCCAGGTACCAAACGGCGGTGAGTGCTATCAGGATAAAAGGCATGAATAACCATTTTGCATTCATCTTGTAAAGACGCTGGCGCAGTTGCTTGTCTTTTCTGAAAGAGGCGGTTACCAGGCCAAAAATTCCGGCGATGGACAAGGCAATGCCTGTGCGGAAGATCAGTGCCGGCCAGAAGCTTGGGTTGAAGAAGCCGTCCCAGAAGCTTTGGGTTTCGAGCCATCTGCCCGGAGTAAGCATAAATCCGAGGATGCCATTGATGATGATCAGACTCATCCAGGCTGCGATGAAGTAGAGCCACCCCACCCGGACGTGATCTTTTGGGTTCATCTTGTCGAAGCGATAATGGTAGATCAGCAAGGCCACAATTTCGACGATGAAGAAAACCCACTCGGTAGCCCATCCGAAAACAAAATTATGGATGAGTGAGGAAGTGGCTGCCGGCTGCACCAGCGAGATGATAAACCATATGCCCACACCGGTAATTCCACCGAAAACCATGGTCAGAAGAAGGAAGAACTTGGTATGTGCTTTTACATACCCCAGAAGTGCCGCGTCGTTGTTTTTTCGGGCTTTTATTTCCGTTAAAACAAGGAAAAGCCCGCCACCTACAGCGAGGTGTGCGATAAAAGCGTGTATTACGGCGATAATTGCAATTAATGTTCCGCCACCTATGGAAGGCAGTTCCCAGACTGGATAATTCATATGGCAGTGTTTTTAGGTTTAACAATCAGTTTAATCATGTAATACAATAGTCCTATCCCGACAAGGAAAACCAAAAGGAACAGGATGAGCGAGCCAATTTCTCCTGTGGTGGTGAGGTTCGAAGGTTCACCAATTCCTTTCAGGTATTGATGGCGAACGATTTCGCGGGTAATGATCATGTTTAACAACAAGAAGGCCGCCAGCGAAACGGTGAGCGTCATTAGTTTGCGGGAGGCTGTGAAAATGAGGGCCAGGGACAGCAATATCCCAAGCATCAGCCAGATAGTGGCCACGATGTTTCCTCCCATAAAAAATTTCCAGATTGGTTCGGGAAGGCTGAGCCAGAACCATATGCCTACTACTACCTGTATCATGGTGGCAAAAGCAAAGATTTTCATTCCCCTGTTTTTTTCGTGCTGCTGTGTTTCGATGTCGATATCTTTTTTGAAGTGGTAGAACAAGCTTTTTCCGAGTCCGGCGATAGCTATGGCACCAATAATAAAATGCAGGTACCGTGGCCAGAGCGTTGGTTCACCCAGGTTGAGCATCCATCCTGATTTATTGTCTACATAGGCGCTCCACCTTTCCGGAGTCAGCATCAGCGTGTTGTTGTTGACCAGCATAAAGCCAATAAAAAGCAGGAAGATGCTGGATATAAGCAAGCTGATGCGTGAGAACAGCGGAGAGCTTGCCTTTTTAAACACATAGATATAGGCGCCATAATAGGCGATTATCAGAATGGGAATCAGAAGTATCCAGGGACCGGCCATCAATACTGAGCTGGTATAAAAAAAGTTCCCGAAAATCACCTGGACGAACAACAGTGGTGGCACTCCCAGGTTAATGGTCAGGGCTATGAGTGTGGGAATGCTTTTTCCCTCGATAGCCGGTTTCTTCCTGAACGAATCCCAGAGCGTAAGTAAGCTGCCGCCAAGGATAAAGTTCATCAGAATAATGTGTAGCAGAAAGGTAACGATTAATAAAATCTGAAACCACCACCAGTTCACCGGAATGGTGTCTGCCGTGGGTACAATTTGAGTGATCATAGGCAAATGAGTTGTTTTATTTGCCATAAATTTAGGCATGTTAATGCTTAAATCCAATAGAGATAACTGTTAGGTAGTAATTTATAACGGGTCTAAATATTTGTTAACAAAGTGTTATTTGATTCAAACAATGAAGTGTCCGTTATTTTTTAAGAGGGGTTGTTGCGGTCAATTATAGAAGGATAAGGAATTATGAAACCAAAGCCTCAACACGTGTGCCTGCCGGATGGTTGTTCTCGTCAAACAAATCTACAACCTTAATGCGTATTTCCTGGTCATGGATTTCGCGATTCAGTTTAGTCAGCTCTGCCAGCAGCGACATCCCTTTTCCTTTTTCGGGATTTTTTGCCCTGGCAGCCTCTCTTCCGATGCCATTATCTTCAACAACAATCATTAATTTCCGGCCTGAGTTCAATACCTTGACATGCACTTTCTTTAGTCCGGTTTTTTCACGCAAGCCGTGTTTTATGGAGTTCTCGACTAAAAGCTGAATCAGCATTTTCGGCACCTTGATCTGTTGATCGACATCCTCTTCAATGTCGATAAAATATTCGAAGTGGTCTTTAAACCTGAACTTTTCCAGTTCCAGGTAGTGCAGCACAAACTCCAATTCATCTTTGAGGGTAACCTCTATTGTTTCGCTTCTTCTCATCAAAATGCGCAGCAAGCGGCTAAACCGGATGATCTGGTTGTACGATTCTGTATTGCGGTTTTTGTGGATGTTATTGGCGATGCCGTTCAGCACATTAAAAATAAAATGCGGATCCATCTGGTTTTTGATGGTCTTCATCTGGAGTCTCGTAATGGTGCTCTCCATCTCTATTCTTCGCTGTACTTGTCGCTGTCTCAAATATTGTGCGCCCCACAAAACCATTGCCATCAGCAGGTAAATCAGAATCCATGCGGGATATTTATAGTAGAAGAGAGGGTTTTTTGTGTAAGATAAAAGGTAAGTACGGAAGTCTGTTTTGATTAATAAATTCTTTCGATCATGGTTTGATTTAACCTGAACCGAATAGAAGTATTGTTTTGGGTTTTGTAGTTGTAACCGATACTCTGCCAAACTCTTTAGATTTTTATCAAAAACCTTTACTCCTTTATTTTCATTCATAAAGATGTGTTCTGTCCTTCCGTCCGAGTTTAAATCCGAGCTGAATAAATAATCATTAATATTTGAGGTGGCTTTGATTTTTGAGAGCTTGAGTTTACTATCAACGAAGAGCAAATTTTCATTTTGAGTTCCAATGATGACTCGGTTTTTGCCAGTGCCGGTATTCAGTTGATAAAGGTTCGGGTTGTAAGATGAAATGTCTCTAATAATTGTTTTTAAGTCAACTTCTTCAACTAATTTACCGTTAGGACTGAATTTCTTCAGGAGCAAATTGTTTTTGGTTTTGTGATAAAAAATAGTCAGAATTGCAGGGTCTTCAAACAGTCCTTTTACAGGATAAGTCATGACACTTGAAAAAGCGCCTTCATGCTTTTTGGGTTCAAATTTGAGCCTAAGTTGGTGATCAAAAACCATCAACCAGGAATGATAATCACTGCAAGGAATACCCATAGTGTCAGGGATATTTTTCCTTGTATAGGCGTTCGTATATATTTCCGGATATCCATCTGAATTTAAATCAGAAATTTTTGAAATTGCAATACTTGCTCCGAAAGATTTCGATTTGATCAGTTTGTTATTTTTCAAATCGTATGCGCAAATCATACGTGGCTGAAGCGAAAAACCTGCGGTCACCACAAAAATAAACTCCATATAACCATCCTGATTAAGATCGGAGGTGTAAAAACTTTTGACCTCATAGTCCAACTCTTTATCAGAATACCGAAAAACAGTTACCAATTTATCATCAAAAAGGATTTTTTTATCAGGATACGGAGCAATGGCTGCCAAAAACAAAGAATCGTTGCGGTGGTAGATCGTATAAATCTCAGAAAACCCATTTTTATCCATGTCGGCAACGTGAAAATAATCGCTGAGTTTCGTGTATTTTCCATTGAAGTTCCACTGATCATAATTCACATAATCATGCCTCATCACTTTAATAGCCGCTTTACCCATGGCGATATTTGGAAATCCGGAAACATGCTCGTCCGTTCCGTCACCATTTAAATCTACAAAGTCAATCTTGGATTTTTCCTTATCAACATGTCTAATTTCCAGGAGTTCTAACAGATATTTTTCACCAAAATCAGGCAGTAGCAGGATTACAGCAATGGCCAAGGGTATAGCAAGCGCAAAGGGATTTGCCAGCAGGTTAAAAAACAGGTTTCTTTTATGATGCCGCTCCATTGAAAGTGGTCGAAAGTGAGGATGTAAATATAAGGATTGTTTGTATAATTAAAAAATATAACACGAAAAGTTTATAATTAAATTTGCACTATTTCAAAGATCTAAATTGATATCTTTGACGTATGAGTGTATCTACAAAAGTTTTGTCATCATACGACGAGATTAATAAAATATTAGCGGATTTAAATTCCAACCTCGAAAAATCCGATCACTGCCCCGAACCTGCGGAGTTGGAGAGGGAGGGCTTTGAGTTGCAATCTGTTTTCCGGCTCGAAGTTCCTGAAGATGCCGTGGAGAGAACCGTGGAAGTTTATGAAAACGATGATGGTGAGCACATTGTTTTGCACGAGGTTTTTCATGACAGAGAAGGCGGGATGTATCAGAACGCAGCTTTTGCATCTGAGGAAAGAGTGCTGCAGTGGCTCAAACCACGCATTGAGCAATCGCTTTCGTTTCCAAATCAGTACCTTGTGGAATCAGTTTTGCGCGTGAATTTTATAAATGCTGCTGAAAACCCTTTCCGGGATTCAAGTAACAGTTATGGCTGTGCGCATTTCAAGTGGATTTTGAAGGATAAGGATAAGCAAAAGAAGGTGCTGCAGTTATATCTTAAAAACAATGATTTGGATAACCTGATAGGAAGAGAAAAAGAAATCTACCGTGCTGCAGGGGAGCTTTATGCTCAGCTTAATTCGAAATAGTAAGTATTGTTTTCAGGTTCAACCGACCACTTTACCATCTGACCTTTAATGGAGCAAGAAAGATCCAGCTCAAAAACCCTGCGTGGTTCCGAGCACTTGAGTGTGCCCCTGAAATGGTTCTCCGACAATTCTTCCAGTGTTAAATCCATAAAAGACATAGGAATACCCTTTTTCCGGTTCAATTCCTCAATAATCGCTTCCAAAAGCTGGCTTTCTAATATTTCAATATCCATATCCGTATAAACTTCTAATCCGATAAATTAGCGTGAAAAACCTGATCGTATCCGATAAATTAACGCTAAAATTTCGGATATAACCGATAAATTCGCGTTAAAATTATGAAATATTCTGTAAAATAACTATTTTCGTAAAAAAGTAGTTATGAAATTCAAAAGAGCATTGTTTGAAAGGTTAAAGTTAGAGTTGTTGAACAAACAAAAAATATTAATTCTTTTTGGCGCGCGACAAACTGGCAAAACAACACTTTCAGAAGATTTAATAAAGGAAGTTCCTGGTAAAATCCTAAAAGTGAATGCTGATGAGTTGCTTTATAATGACGTATTATCCTCACGTGATTTAGATCGTTTGAAGCTCATGGTGAAAGGCTATGACATGATATTTATTGATGAGGCTCAGCGCATTACTAATATCGGAATTAATCTTAAACTCATTCATGATAATATACCGGCTGTCAGGGTGCTTGCAACAGGTTCTTCGTCTTTCGATCTGGCCAGCAAAATCAAAGAGCCTCTAACCGGAAGAACTCTGACGCATATTCTATATCCAATCTCAATGGAGGAGTTGCGGAGAGAATATAATCCTATAGAGCTACAGAGCAAGACCGATCAATATTTGATTTACGGACTTTATCCGGAAGTTTTGAATCTACCATCAGCTAATGAAAAGATTAAATACTTGAGAGAATTGTCTGGTTCATATTTGTATAAAGATATTTTTGAAATTGCTCCCGTTCGAAATCCGGGTAAACTTAAAGACCTTTTAAAGTTGCTGGCTTTTCAGGTTGGTTCAGAGGTCTCTCTCAATGAACTTTCAAACAAATTGGGCATCAATGTAGAAACTGTGGATACATATATTGATTTGCTGGAAAAGTCGTTTGTTATTTTTAAATTATCAGGTTTTAGCCGAAATCTAAGAAAAGAAGTTACCAGGAAAAACAAAATTTACTTTTGGGATTTAGGAGTCCGGAATACTTTAATTGATAATTATGCCGACTTAACGATGCGTGCAGATAAAGGAGCATTGTGGGAGAATTTTATAATTGCAGAGCGATTAAAATACCTGGCATACAATCAGGTTTATGCATCTTCTTATTTTTGGAGGACATATACTGGAGCGGAGCTTGATTATATCGAAGACCGTAATGGTAGTCTTTACGCTTATGAAATTAAATACACAAAAGCTAAAAAGAATCCTCCAAAAACCTGGGAGGAAAACTACAGCAAAAACTACCAATGCATTACCCGCGATAATTTCTGGGAGTTTGTAACTTAAACACCTACGCACGTAAACACCTAAACACAACCTCTTAACCTACAAACGTAGCAACGTACTTAACCTACAAACTTACAGAACCTCTCCAACCAAAAGCGGCTCCTCACCATCCTCAACGCGTTTGAGATCCACCTGGTAAAACTCGTTTTTCTTCAGGTCGTCGCCGGCAAATTTCACGGGAAGGTAGTGTTCTCCGTATCCGTGAGCAAAACCCTGATCGTCAATTTTCTCCACCAGCACCCGCTGCTGCTTTTCGATAAAGGATTTGCGGTATTTCAGTTTGTTATCTTCAGTGAGCTCTCTGATCACTTCGCTGCGTGCCGATTTAACTTTGTCGGGAATATGCTCCGGCATGCGGGCGGCCCTGGTGCCTTCGCGCAGTGAGTACTTAAAAGTATGGATGTGGCTGAAACCGATTTCCTGAACTACGTCGATGGTTTCCTGGAAATCCTCCTCGCTTTCTCCCGGAAATCCCACAATCACATCTGTTGTGAAATTAAAGTCGGGGATTTCCTTACGGATATCGGTCACAATTGTCCGGAATTCATCCACCGTGTACATCCGGCGCATCTTGAGTAGCGTTTTATCCGATCCGCTTTGAATGCAAAGATGCAGGTGCGGCGTAAGCTTCGGATGGTTAAACAGCTTGTAGAGTTTGGGCGTAAACCCTTCCGGCTCGATGGAGGAAATCCTGACCCTGAAATCGCCCGGAAGCTCCAGCACTTGCTCCACCAGGTCGTCAAATTTCAGGCCTTCATGTTCATAGCGACCGATGTTCACGCCAGTCAGAACAATCTCCTTAAATCCAAAACCCACCACATGCTTGATGTTCTCAAGGATTTCCTCAGTGGGACGGCTGGTGGCGCGGCCACGGACAGACGGGATAATGCAGAACGTGCAGAAATTATCGCAGCCATCTTGAATCTTAATCATGCTGCGTGTGTGGAACGTATCTTTGGCTGCTTCGTAGCTGAAGAGGTTAGTGGCATCTTTTTTCGGATGGAAAACCTCACCTTTGAAATGCGCATCGATAAGACCGTAAATCTGGCTTTTCTCCTCATTTTCCACAAAATAAGTCACGTTGCCGAGGCTCTCTTCGAGCTTTTCGCGATGATTGTTGACCATGCAGCCCGTCACTACCATCAGGGCATCTTCATTTTTCCGAGTGGCCTGACGGATAATGTTGCGCGATTTGGTATCACTCTGCTTGGTCACGGTGCAGGTGTTTACCACATACACATCGGCCTGATCCTCGTAATCAACCACATTATAATTGTTACTGCTAAAGGTCGATGCCAGTGCGTCGGTTTCGTACTGGTTTAACCTGCAACCTAATGTTTTAAACGCTATCTTTCTGCTCATACCTTCTCTGCCAGTTCTGGTGTTTCAATCAGTTCGCCTTCCGTGCTAAACGGAGTTGCTGAGGTGATTTTTACGTTTACAAATTTCCCGGTAAGGCTATCGTTTTCCGATGCAAACCGAACAATGATTTTACCTTCGGTCAGTGCCGACAGGTGCCCTTCCTTCCGGTCTTTTCCGGTGACCAGCACCTTGAACTCTTTGCCCACCATTTTTTCGTTGTGCTTGATGGTATGCTCGGTCAGATCTTCCGTTAACTGATGGAAGCGCTCTTTTTTGGTCTCTTTCGGAATGTCATCGTCCCATCTGGAGGCTGCTGCTCCCGGACGTGGAGAATACTGGGCGATGTATGCCATGTTGAATTTGAATTCATCCATGATGGCACGTGTGTTTTTGAACTGCTCATCGGTTTCCCCGGTAAATCCGACGATAATATCCGTAAAGATGGTGGCGTCCGGGATTTCCTTCCATATTTTATGGATGATGTGGCGGTAGCGGTCGATGTTGTGCTTGCGGTTCATCCGGATAAGCACCTTGTCGTCGCCCGACTGCACCGGAAGGTGGATCTGCTTGGCGAGGTGCGGATATTCGGCAATGACGTCAATCACTTCGTCGGTCATGTCGCGCGGGTGTGGTGAGGTGAAGTACACCCAAAAATCCTCACCGCTTTCTTTCCCGTATTCTCCAACTTTTCTTAGGAGTTCAGCAAAGGAAATTTCATTACCACGCTTATCAAAGCCATAAGAATTCACATTTTGCCCGAGCAGGGTAATGGATTTGTAGCCCTGAGCCACCAGTGTTTTCAACTCATCAAGAATTTCTCCTGAGGGTCTGGAAATTTCTCTTCCACGTGTGTAAGGCACTGCACAAAAGGTGCAGAACTTGTCACATCCGTTTTGGATGGGAATGAAAGCCTGCCAGGGCGAAGAGTATTGTGGTGTGATGTGCCAGAATTCCTTGATGCTTTCAGGAACAGCCCCGTCAGTGAGGTTCAGGCTGGCCGGGGAGGTGATGCCATACTGGCTGATCATCTCCGGGAATTTCGGAAGATCAGCCATATTGAAAACGATGTCGAACGACTTAAGGAACTTCTCCTTGTCGTATGGCAGGACACATCCCGTAAGGAAGGTGATCAAATGGCGGTGGTTTTTTTGCTTGTTCCACTTATTGATTTGTGAATACACCTTGTCGATAGCTTTCTGCCTCACCGAACAGGCGATGATGCCCACCAACTGGGCTTCCTCTTCATTATCCGTCCAGGTATATCCCATCTTCTCGTCCAGCACAGACTTCACCCGCTCACTATCAGAGATATTCATCTGGCATCCTAATGTAATTATATGATACTTCATTTATATATTCAAAATATTTGTAAAAAATCAAAACTCCTTAAATCCCAAATTCCATCCCGATAGCTATCGGGACCAAATCCCAAAAATATCAATGCTAAATCCCATCATTTTTTTTGGAATTTGGAATTTCGAGTATTGGTGCTTCAAAAGTACACCTCAGCATGCAATTGGTTCGAGGGTACTCCTTTCAGTTTCAGGATATCAAACACCTCATAAATCATGTTAATATTTCCGCAAAGGTAATATAGTGCGTTGGTATCGAATACATTTTCGCGGATATATTCTGTTACGCGTCCGTTAAAATCACCTGCTGTATCTTGAGAAGTGCATAAAACATGGCGTTCCGAGTCATAATCGGAGCGATCGTAAGCCTCTGAGGCATGCTTCACACCATGCAACAGGGTGTAGTTCATATTGGGGTAGGAGCGGACAAAGCTTCTAAAGGGAGCCACGCCTGTGCCACTGGCTATAAAATATAACTTACGTTGATTGACCTCGCCGGGGGGCAAAGTAAAGTAGCCCACAGGACCATCATAAAAAAGCATATCGCCTTCAGCTACACGCTTAAGCTTTTTTGAGACATTGCCGTCCACCACTTCTTTAATAAGGACTTCCAGAAAATCATCCTGCTCTCCGCTGTAAATGGAATACTCGCGGGAGTCTATCCCGTTAAGGGGGCCCAAAGTAATATGTTGTCCGGCAGTAAAATCCAACCCGTTACGGTTAAGTTTTATGGCATACGTAGAAGAAGTGAGTTCCCTAATACCCAGTACTTCAATTTCTTTGCTTTTCACTTCCTGCATAATTTCATGTTTGTTTTTGTCGCTGCAAAAGTATGAAAAAGATTAATTTATTTTGATTCTAAATTAGGGCGTCGGCCGTCAATGAAAATGAATAAAAATGAAAACAAATAGAAGCCTTTAAAATTTGCGCTGATTTTCGTAAGTTTGGCCAACTTAAAATCAAAAACAAGATTGCCTGTATGAATACTACTATTGGAATAAGACATGAAGACAAATATGTGATGGAGCGCCGTGTGGCTATCCCGCCGGAGCATGCGAAACGACTGATTGAAGAAAGGAACCTCAATGTGCTTGTACAAAGCTCGCCAAAAAGGATTTTTACGGATGTGGAATACCGCCAGGCAGGAGCAAAGTTGGTGGATGAGTTAACGGAAGCACCGGTCATTTTTGGTGTAAAAGAGATGCCGGCTGATTTTTTTGAGGACAATAAGACTTATGTTTTCTTTTCGCACGTGATTAAAGGCCAGGATTACAACATGCCGATGTTGCGGAGAATGATGGAGAAGAAGTGCAACCTGATTGATTATGAGCGTATTGTTGAAGAGTCAGGTAAGCGAATTATCTTTTTCGGTCATTATGCCGGACTGGCAGGGATGATCAACTCCTTGTGGTCGTTCGGACAAAGGCTGAAAACCATGGGAGTGAAGACCCCATTCCTGAAAATCGATCAGGCTCATAAGTACAACTCGTTGCAAGACGTCAAAGAGGTCATTTCTGAGGTGGGTTTTGATATCGCACGCGAGGGGCTCCCAAAGGGCCTCGACCCAATGGTGGTGGGCGTTACCGGATACGGAAACGTGTCGAAAGGAGCACAGGAGATCCTCAGCTTATTGCCTGTTAAGGAGGTTTCGCCCAGCGAGCTCCTGAGTTTAAATAACCGTACGGATTTGCCCTCGAATGTGGTGTATAAAGTTGTTTTCAGAGAACGCGATATTGTGACTCCAATCAATGATGAAGATTCCTTTGTTTTACAAGATTACTATGATAATCCCCAGAAATACCGGAATGCCTTTGAACGGTATATGCCACATCTTAGTATTTTAATGAATTGTATGTATTGGGATGATCGGTATCCGAGAATTGTTACCAAGGATTACCTTGAGAAGCTTTATGCCGGAGGAGAGCCGAAGCTTAAAGTAATTGGTGATGTCACCTGCGACCCTAATGGCTCTATCGAATGCACCCATACCGGAACAGAAATTGAAGATCCTGTTTTCGTGTACAACCCGAAAACTCGCGACTATGCAATGGGTTTTGAAGGCCACGGCATACTGGATATGGCTGTTGATATCCTTCCAAGTGAGCTGCCGCGCGAATCATCCGAGTCATTCGGCAATGCGTTGGAGAAATTTGTTTACAGTATTGCTACTGCCAATTACGAATTGCCATTTGAAAATATTGACTTGCCATTCCCAATACGTAAAGCGATGATTCTGCACAGAGGAGAGCTTACACCAGAATATGCTTATTTAAAAGATTATGTGAATAAATAAGGATAGCGGGTTTTTAACGCGACAATACTTTCAGAAAGCGACATTTATGCTAATACAGTAAAAGAGAATCTTTTTAAATAAATATTTTGTGTGATAAATTCTGTAGAGATAAAGATAAATTTATTTCCTTAGCACAACAAAAACAATAAAATTCAAGAAAGTCGATGCAAACAATTTTAGTATTAGGCGCGGGGATGTCATCAACTTCGTTGATCAAATATTTATTATCAAATTCAGAAAAATACGACTGGAAGGTTGTCGTAGGAGATAAATCAAAAGAACTGGCAGCAAAAAAATGCAATGGTCACCCGAATGGAGAGGCTGTTTTTTTTGATGTGTATAACTCAGAGCAACGTCAGAAAGCCATAAGCAATGCTGATGTTGTTGTGTCTATGCTTCCGGCACGGATGCACTACCTTGTTGCTGTTGATTGTGTTGAGCAAGGTGTCAGTATGATTACGGCATCTTATGTTTCAGAAGAAATAAGAGCTTTACACGAAAGAGCCAAAGCTAATAATGTTTTGCTTTTAAACGAAATGGGGGTGGATCCGGGTATCGATCATATGTCTGCTATGGAGGTGATAGATCGTGTTCGTGATAAAGGGGCACAACTCACCGCTTTTGAGTCAGCAACCGGGGGACTGGTAGCTCCTGAGAATGATAATAATCCGTGGAATTATAAATTCACCTGGAATCCACGCAATGTAGTAGTGGCCGGACAGGGTGTTTCAAAGTTTTTACATAATGGCAGGCTGAAATTTATTCCTTATCACAAACTGTTTAGTCGCACAGAACATGTGGAGATAAATGGTTATGGTGATTTTGAGATTTATCCGAACCGCGATTCACTGAAGTATCAGAATATTTATGGCCTAAACGGGATTAAAACACTTTTTAGAGGAACTATCAGGCGTTCAGGGTATTCAAATGCCTGGAATGTATTTGTTCAATTAGGATTGACCGACGATTCTTATCGGGTGGAAAATAGTGACTTGCTCACATACAGACAGTTTATTGACAGCTTTCTGCCATACGTAAACGGGAAAAGTGTTGAGGAAAAATTAACGGATTATGTTGGCATTGATCCGGAATCAGACTGCATGCACAAACTAAAGTGGAGCGGAATTTTTGAACCTGTACCAATAGGCCTGAAGAACGCCACTCCGGCTGAGATCTTACAACATCTGATCGAGCCAAAATGGAAATTGGGAGATGAGGAAAAAGACATGATAGTGATGCGTCACCTGTTCCAATATGAAGAAGACGATATTAAAAAGGAAATCACATCCACATTAGTGGTGAAAGGCAATAATAAAGAAAACACCGCAATGAGTGTTACGGTGGGTATTCCAGTGGCAATAGCAACCAAGCTTTTCCTTTCGGGAGAAATTCAGGAAACAGGGGTTCATATCCCTATCCGTCAAGGTATTTATAAGCCATTGCTTGAGGAGTTGCAGGACTTTGGTATTGCTTTTCATGAAGAAGAACAAATCATAAAATAAACTTCAAAAACTACAGCTATGAAAAATGTATTGATTCTTGGTGCAGGCTTGGTGGTAAAGCCTATTGTACGATATCTTCTCGACCACCAGTACAAGGTAACAGTGGCTTCACGAACGAAGTCGAAAGGCGAAAATATGATTGCCGGCCATCAAAACGGTACAGCCCTTGAATGGACTGTAGAAAAGGAAAGCGAACTCGATAGAATGGTTGCTGAACATGATTTGACCGTAAGTTTATTACCATACCGCTATCATGTAATGGTTGCCAAGAAATGTATTGAGCACAAAAAACCAATGGTAACCACTTCTTATGTGAAGCCTGAAATGAAGGCGCTTGATGAAGAGGCCCGTGATGCGGGTATCTTAATTTTGAATGAAGTAGGTTTGGATCCGGGTATCGACCATATGAGTGCCATGCGTATTATTGACCATATTCATGACAAGAATGGAAAAGTGGAATCGTTTTATTCGGTAACGGGAGCTTTACCTGCTCCTGAGGCCTTAGATAGCCCATTTAACTACAAGTTCTCGTGGAGCCCTAAAGGAGTGGTTCTCGCCAGTAACAATGGTGCCCGCTTTATGAAACGTGGAGAGATCACTGAATTAGACACTGCCGACTTATTTAAAAAGCCGTTGGTTTCCTCATTTCCGAAGGTAGGTGAGCTGGAAATTTATCCCAACCGCGATTCAATGCCCTACATCGATTTGTATGCGATTCCGGAAGCAAAAACAATGTTCCGCGGAACCTTCAGGCACAAAGGGTGGTGTGAGGCGATGGATGCGATGAAAGCCATGAACCTGATTACACAAAAGGAGTATGATTTTACAGGCATGACTTATGCAGGCTTCGTAAAACTCATGATAGGCGCTGATTTGAATGAGGATGCCAAAGGTGCCGTTTGTAAATTCTTAGGTGTTGAAGAAGATGCTGTTCCTGTTAAAGCTTTGGAGTTTTTGGGTCTGTTCAGTGAGGCAGAGATGAACCGCACCAAAGACACACCTTATGAAATCACTTCAGACCTGATGATTGACAAAATGATGCTACAGAATGACGAGCGTGATATGGTAGTGATGGAACATACGTTCCTGGCTTCATATCCAGACAATAAGAAGGAAGTGATAAAATCGAGGATGCTTGACTTTGGCTCTCCTGCAACAGACACCGCTGTGGCTCGCACAGTAGCTCTTCCGGCAGCTGTTGCTGTAGATATGATTTTACAAGGAAAAATTGAAACTAAAGGCGTGCACATCCCGGTTATTGGGGAGCTTTATAACCCCATACTTGACAGGCTGCAGGAAATGGACATCGAAATGGAAGAAGTATTTGGATTGCCCGAATCTGAAAACCTGGAATAAAATTTTCTGGATTGCAAGATAACAAAACCCATCTTCGTTTGATTAGATGGGTTTTGCATTTTTTGGCATTCCATTTCAGAGGAAAGTTAGAAGAGTTCTGTATTTTTGCACGGAAGGAGGGACTTGTGTAAGTTGTCTTTTCATTATGAACCAAGTCTGATAAGCGCTAA
>JAASSU010000231.1 GCA_021767705.1 Bacteroidota bacterium
AATGCCAATGCCGCCGGCTAAAATAAATCCCGATTTCAATATGATTCCTGCAGCCAGCAAGGCCAGGCCTGGTAAAGCAAACAGGACAACAAAGCGGTCGTTTTTTTCGAGGGTCTTGTTGTGTGGAATGTGGTGGTCTTTATGCCAGCCCCACATAAACCCATGCATCACATATTTATGCAGAAACCAGGCAAAAAACTCCATAAAGAAGAAGGCCCCAATTCCGGTTAAAATGTAAGCAATGGTCATCATAAGGTTACTTTGTTATTTTGGCTGAATAGAATTCATAAACGCGTTCAAAAATAATCTTGAACCACTCCGCATAATTTTCCGGGTGTTCTTTGATGTCTTCTCTCAGGGTTTCCATATCCACCGCTTTCCATTCATGCACCTCCTCAGGATTTATTTTCGGGGTGCCATCGAATGTGCCGACCAACACATGATCCAGCTCGTGCTCGATAAGTCCCTGCCCCACATCGGCTTTGTAAACGAATGAAAACACCTTCTCAATCCGTGTGTCGAAGCCCATTTCTTCAATCAACCGGCGGTGTCCGGCTTCTTCAACAGTTTCACCCTTTCGGGGATGGCTGCAACAGGTGTTGGCCCATTTCCCGGGCGAATGGTATTTACTCAGCGCACGGCGCTGGATGATGAGCTTCCCGTCGGGGTCGAAAGCAAAAACTGAAAACGCACGATGCAGCACTCCCCTGACGTGTGCTTCCTGTTTCTCCATCTCGCCCAACTCCACATCGTTTTTATCCACTAAAATTACATATTCTTTTTTCTGTTCCATGATTTGTGTATTTGAAAAGCACCCGCTGTTACTTTGAGTTGACAATAAATGGTCATAATTCGTTCGCTTCGCTGCTCCTGTGCGAGTGACTGTTGTAACCTTATTCAACCAATAAAACAGTTAAGATGTTCGAATTTGTGCTTTTCAGATTAATAGAGAGTTAGTGGCAATTATTAAAACCAACCTCCGGTGCGCCGTTCTTTATCCCGATAAGGACTATAAGATATTGAAACTGTGTTTGATGTATGTGGTAAACAACAACCTGTATTTTCTTCGGTTGGGAATTCTCACGCGTTCACTCATAATGGTTTCAGGCTGAAGTTTCTTAATTTTTCTGAAAAGCGCATAGAAATAGACATACGCCAGCCATACCCCAAATCGTGTGGATTTAGGAAGCAGCTTGATGCCTTCATAGCCTTGTTTGAAGTCTTTTTCTATGTCGTCCTCGATAGCCTTTTTCGTTTCTTCATCAAACCGTCCGCCGTTCAGTTCCGGAAAATAAACGCGCTCCAGGTTATTCACATCGGCATGCAGGTCGCGCAGGAAGTTGATTTTCTGAAAAGCGCTACCCAATCCCATGGCGTAAGGCTTCAGGCGCTGATACTCTTTTTCATCACCATCCAGAAAAACCTTCAGGCACATCAGTCCAACCACTTCGGCAGAGCCCAGGATGTAGCGTTTGTAGCCCTCACGGTCATAACGGTGCTTGTAAATATCCATTTTCATGGAATCCAGAAAAGTCTCGATAAGTTCCGGGTCAATATCGTACTTGTTCACGGTCATCTGGAAGCTGTGGAGAATCGGGTTGAGACTGATGCCTTCGTCGATAGCACGATACGTGTCCCGTCTGAATCGTTTCAGGAGTTTTTCTTTGTCGTAGTCGTGAAAAGTATCGACAATCTCGTCGGCATACCTCACAAAACCGTAAATCGCATAAATCGGATTCTGATACTTTTTTCCGAGCACTTTAATTCCAAGAGAGAAACTGGTGCTGTAGGCATTGGTCGTCAATTTACTTGTACGGATTGTTACCTTATCGAATAAACTCTTCATAATGACGTTTTTTGTTGAATCAATATTTTAATAACTTAAAAATCAGTTTTTAGTTCTGTAATGAAAATCTTTTTTCAATTTCTGATGCTACCACCTGACCGGAAATAATCACGGGCGGCACTCCGGGCCCCGGAGTGGTGAGTTGTCCGGTGTAAAACAGGTTAGGTACTTTTTTGTGGACAATCGATGGCTTGAGCACGGCCGTTTGATTAAGTGTGTTGGATAAACCATAGGCATTGCCTTTAAAAGCATTGTATTCTCCTACAAACTCTTCGTGAGCATACGAACGCTCATAAACCAAGTGCTTTTTGATATCCTCGCCGGTCAGGTGCTCAATGCGGTCGAGAATCAGGTCGCGATACTTAGCTCTCACTTCCTTATCGCTTTTCATGTCAGGAGCTACCGGAATCAAGACCACGATATTCTCATGTCCTTCAGGAGCTACATTCTTGTCGGTCTTCGAAGTGGCGGAAACATACAGCAAAGGTTTCTGTGGCCATTTAGGATCCTCATAAATCTCTGCGGCGTGTTTGTTAAAGTCTTCATCAAAAAGCAAATTATGATGCAAGAGGTTATCGATTTTTTTGTCGAAGCCCATGTAATAAAGCAGAGCCGACGGAGCCATGTTACGCTTGTCCCAGTATTTTTCAGAGTACTTACGGTATTGTTTCGGAAGCAAGTGTTGCTCCACATGATGGTAATCGGCTGAACCAACCACTACATCAGCTGCAATTTCCTGACCATTCACTTTGATGGCTGTAGCTTTACCGTTTTGCACTACAATTTCCTCAACTGCCGCGTTGTAGTTGAATTTTACACCCTGCTCCTCTGCCAGCGTTTCCATGCCTTTGATGACGGCATAAAAACCGCCGTCGGGATACCATGTTCCCAGGGTCAAATCCGCATGATTCATCAGGGTGTAGAGTGAGGGCGTGTCTTTGGGAGCCGCTCCTAAAAAGAGGATGGGAAATTCGAGTATCTGAATGAGTCTCGGGTCGTTGAAGTTTTTCCTTACATAGCTGTGGATCGATTGAAACATGCCCATCTTAAAGAGCGATTTCAGAATCCGCATATCAAAAAACTCTGTCACAGAAAGTGAGGGTTTATACACAAACTCCTTCATGCCCACTTTATATTTGTAGGCGGCTTCCTCAAGAAATTTCCTCAGTTTTTCAGAGCTTCCCGGCTCAATCGATTCAAAGAGCTCAAAAAGTTCTTTGTGGGATGCCGGCACATCCACTACGTTGTCTTTTCCGAAATACACTCTGTAGGAGGGGTCGAGCCTGCTCAGATGGTAATAGTCTTCCGGCCTTTTACCGAAGCGTGCGAAAAAGTCTTCAAAAACATCCGGAAGCCAATACCAGCTTGGCCCCTTGTCGAAAACATAACCCGCTTCTTCCAGTTGCGAAGCGCGGCCTCCGGGTTTGGCGTTTTTT
This sequence comes from Bacteroidota bacterium, assembly GCA_021767705.1. Classification (GTDB taxonomy): domain Bacteria; phylum Bacteroidota; class Bacteroidia; order Bacteroidales; family JAIPAH01; genus JAIPAH01. The sequence continues at coordinate 3,283 of JAASSU010000231.1, forward strand.
TCAAACACTTCAACATCGTAACCTTTTTGCGCCAAAACGCTGGCTGCTGACAACCCGCTGAAACCTGCACCAATGACTATGACTTTCTTTTTTCCCATGATTTTGTTAAATTATTAGCAAGTAATAGTTAAACAAAAAACAGGATTGAAAGTTTAACAGCCCATTAAATATTTTGAGGTGTAGGGATGAATACTTATTGATTTCATTATAGTAATCATTAGACTATCAGATTTCTCCTCCCTACATTGCGCAGAAGCTTTTTGAGAAATGGTTAACTTACTACTGGCGCAATTCCGGTTGTCGAAATGACTGTGAATGGGGGGATAAGGTGGGAAAAATGGCGCGCCGACGCCACTGGAATAAAACAAGGTGTCGGCGCGCCATTTTTTTGTTCCCCCCTTTAGAGCCGGTCATTCCGATGCCCATGTTTCGCGCAATTAAAGACTTGCCATACCGTAAAATATGCCAGCGAAACATGTGGCTGAGGAATCTATTGATGGGCTTATTTTGTTCTTTCACAGCGACTGAGGAATCTATTCCCGGAATTTATCGTTCCTCCCCGCCAATCGCTTGTCATTGGTACCAAAGATGCAAAGCGGAGCGGAGCATCGCAGGGAGCCCGCCCGAATGTGCCACTCGGTACGGGCGGGGGATTTATTGCTACAATTATTACCTTTAATTTAATATTTTCGCTATATCGTCGCGCACTTTTTCTTTGCTAACTTACTTGATTAGCTACATTTTTGCAACTCGGTAAAGGTTGAAATCTTACCAACCTATTTAAGAATCTATATTAAAACCACATAAACTGACGACCAAAAAGTACAGGTGAGTAACTATAATAACACCTCTGGTATTATATTTCACGAAAATCAGAAAGGAAAGTCTCCCTCAAACTCTGTTTTCTTTGCTTTGACACGCTTGGGTTTGTCGGCGAGCACGTGCACCGCATTGCCTTTTACATAGATAGCTTTGTAAGGCTTGGTGGGGCAGGCATACTCACAAGCCCCACAACCGATACAAATCGAATCATCCACTTCCGGAATAGAGAGGTTCCCTTCAAAAGGAACCATATGCACGGCTTTGGTGGGGCAGTGCTCTGAGCAAGCGCCGCAATCGGTGCCCTCAGTCTCCACAATGCAATTGTCCTTTACAAACTCGGCTTTTCCGAGCTGGGTAAGCTTTTTATCTTCAAGGGCCAGGCTGGTCAGGGCTCCTGTGGGGCAAACTTCTGTGCAGCGCTGGCACTCATAGTTGCAAAATCCTGAAAAGAAATCCATCCGCACCTGCATGATGTGTCCCCATCCGAATTCATTTTTGGAGGGCTGGATGACATGCGTCGGACAAGCGCTCACACAAAGGTGGCAGGCCGTGCACTTTGTCAGGAATTCCTTGACATCGGCAGAGCCGGGAGGCGTGAGGTATTGCTTCCGGTGCACCGGAACGGTAGCATTGTTGGAAACGAGCTTTTTGGTGGTGTCCTGACTCTGCGGGGCGATGAAAGCAGCTCCCACCAGCATCGAAAGGGCTTTCCTACGCGAATTATCCACAGCGGGTTGTGCGTCGATCAATTCCGGTTCAGCAGATTGCTTTTTGAATGTCAGGTCAATAGCGTTAAACTTGCAGGAGGTGAGGCAGTTGTAGCAGGCAATACATCGCGAATGATCGACCTTTTGCGCTTCCAGATCGATACACTCGGCTTTGCAGGCGCGCTCGCAGGCTTTGCAGTCGGTGCAACTGTTTTCATTAATCCTGATTTTGAAAACGCTAATGCGTGATATGTAGCCCAACAAGGTGCCCACCGGACAAATTGTATTGCAGTAGAGCCTTCCGTGTGTGACAGTGAGGTAGATAATCAGGAAAAAGAAAAGGACCGGCGTCACGTAAAGCGTCCAGTTTAAAAGGTTTACGCGTTCATCAAAAAGTACGTAAATGTCCTGGCTCTGAAG
>JAASSU010000232.1 GCA_021767705.1 Bacteroidota bacterium
GATGGTTTTGTGAGACTGATGCGCAATGCCTCCGAAAAGCTTCATCCGGAGTGGCTGCAAAAGCAGTCGATTAATGAAATATCCAACTTTCTTGCAAGCACCTTTTCAGATTCAGGGTCAGCGGAGCACACCACCCTTGATCGCCTGGAAGAGCGTGCCTTTCTGATGAAAAATACGGCCACTTACCTTAAAGAAGAATTCGCCGGGAGGTTTGAACTCTTGCTGGATTATACCGGGAGCAAACTCCTCAATGAGGGCAAGGGGGTGTATGAAGTTTTTCCGAACATGGAGGCTTTTCGCGATCCTCTGCAAAAGAAGACCCTTTTCCTGTTAAAGCTATTGCAGGATGCTGAACTTTACAGTATTACGGATACAGAAAACCTGATGCCGGTGATGGACTACCATATGATGCGTGTTCTTTTACGCAGTGGCGCAGTGCAGATTGAGGATGATTTGCTGAAGGAACAACTAAGAAAGAAAACTCCTTTAATGGATGACAAGGGTATCAGAGCGGCATGTGTTCAGGTCATGAAAATTATCGGTGAGGAGTCAGGTCACGGCATTTTGAAAATGAATGATTTTTACTGGACACTGGGAAGGAGTTGCTGCGCAGAAACCACCTTATGCACGGATAAGGTCTGTGCTAAAGATCCCTGCACTTTCCATGAGGTGGTGAAAATTGAGAATCATGAAAAATGTGCTTTGCAGGATGTCTGTAAAGGATCAACTGATATTAACTACAGAAGTCTTTGGCATCCGGTAATTAAAACTCATTTTTATTAAAGAACTTCATTTATCTTAATTTTGCAGGCAAAATAAGGAATTATGGACTGGGTAGAATGGGTTGGATATGGAGCATCGCTAGCGATAATGATTTCGATGCTGATGTCGTCAGTTTTGAAATTACGCATGATTAATCTTGTGGGTTGCTTTCTTTTCATCATTTATGGATGGATAATTGGTGCTTATCCCGTGGCTATCGTGAATTTTTTCATCGCTTTGATTAACATTTATTACTTGCGTAAGATGCTTGGTCAAACAGCGTCGTATTTTTCAGTGATGGAAATGGATGCTAATGATATTTACGTTCGGAAGTTTTTGGACTTTTACTGGAAGGATATACAAAAGTTTATGCCTGAATTCAAACCGAATCAGCTAGAAGGAGACGAATGCTGGCTTTTGTTGAAAGATATGAAAGTGGCCGGAATTTTCATGGGAGGGCACAAGGGCGACAACACCCTCGAAATACATCTCGATTATCTGCTGCCTGAATACAGGGATTTTAAGGTGGGTAAATTCCTTTACGAGAATAAAAAAGATCTTTTCCTGAAAAAGTCGTATAAGAGATTGATAGCCCAACCCGGAAATAAGAAGCACAATAAGTACCTCAAAAAAATGGGGTTCAGGTTTTACAACAACGTTTTTCAACGCGATTTAATGGAATAAAAGCTTTATGGTAGATTGTCCGTTTTGTTCAGAAGACATTGTTGGAGCGCAGTTTGCTGAAAGCAAGCATTGCCGGGCGGTTTACAATATCTCACCTATTCTTCCCGGACATTCCATGGTGATTCCTAAAAGACATTTTCGTTCCATCTCCGAGCTGCCTGATGAGGTGTATCGGGATATGATGTTGTTTATGAGAAGCGTTTCTGAAAGGTTGCAAAAGGCTTTTCAGGCCTCAGGAATCAACTGGACCTTGCAGGAAGGGGAGGAGGCCGGACAAACGGTTCCGCACCTTCACTTTCACCTGATTCCACGTCAGCCTGTTGACCTGCCTGAAGCCGGCGACTGGTATCCGAAACTTAGAGAACAGCAATTGATAGACAGTGATAAAAGGCCGCAACTCACCGATCATGAAATGAAAGAAGTGGTGTTGTGGCTCAGAACTTATTTTGAAAATCATGAATAAACTATCGGCATTTTTCGGAAAAAACCCGGTTTCAGCGTGGGCTGTGTTTCTGCTGTTTATGGTCATGGTTTTTTTCAGGGTGCTTTTGCCGCCGCAATCCATTCTTTCCTGGGATGTGTTGGGTTACTACCTTTACCTGCCGGCAACGTTCATTTATAATGACCTTCAGCTTACCGACCTTTCATGGCTTAAAGAGCTGAATCAGCAGTATGAATTTTCGAACACCTTATATCAGCTTGTAAAATCGCCGGAGCATGGGATGGTGATTAAATACACCTCTGGCATCGCCATCCTTTTGTCGCCCTTCTTTTGGCTGGCGCACCTCGTGGCTCCTGTTTTCGGATATCCGGCCGATGGCCTTTCGTTGCCTTATCAGTACATCCTTTCATCAGGCGGCATGCTGGCTGTTTTAATCGGCTTATGGATGCTCAGAAAGTCACTGCTTGTTTTTTTCGGTGAGAAGCTGACAACCCTCTTGCTGGTGCTTGTGGTGTTAGGAACAAACTACTTCCAACTAATGACCTTTGATGGCACGCTGCTCACACACAACTTCCTGTTTATGTTCTATGCTATCCTGCTGTGGAATACCATTCGGTGGCATCAGGATTTTCAATGGATTCATGCCATCGGGATTGGTATATCAGTGGGGTGGATAACACTGCTGCGCCCTTCAGAGGCTGTGGCGGTCCTAATTCCGTTGCTTTGGAATATCTACTCATGGAAGACAGTAAAACAAAAGCTTAACCTAATAGGCAAGTATCCCGCACAGATAGGGGTAGCAGCAGTGCTGGCTATCCTGATGTTTTTGCCCCAGATGCTTTACTGGCAGCATGTAACCGGACAATGGCTTTTTTACTCTTATCAGAATGCCGGAGAAGGGCTCGACTTTCTGTCGCCACACACCTGGCAGTTTCTTTTCAGTTTCCGTAAAGGATGGTTTATTTATACCCCTCTGGTTCTTTTTGCTTTTGCAGGATTTTTCTTCCTGAAAAAACAGGGGAGGGTTGCATTTTGGCCTGTTCTTGTTTTTGTGCTGGTAACGCTCTACATTTCATCGAGCTGGACATGCTGGTGGTATGCCGGCGGAAGTTTCAGCTCGCGCACGATGGTTCCGGCATACACGGTGCTTGCTGTTCCGCTTGGGTTTACACTTCAAAGGATTTTAGCCTCGCGATGGAAATCGCTGTGGGCAGGCTTGATTGTTTTTTTGGTGGTTTTAAACCTTTTCCAGACATGGCAGTTCGAAAACAGCATCATCTCCAAGGAGCGAATGACCAAGCCTTATTACTTCGAAACCTTTGGCAGGATGTCTGTTCCGCAAAACGCTGATGAATTGCTTTTGATAGACAGGACCATCAGGGATTTTAAAGAATTCAGCAACATTTATCCGTTGAGGGGAAAGCAGGTGTTTAAGAAGGATTTTACTGAAGGGGATAAAAAGAATTTTATGGTCTTCAACGACAGCAGCGTGGTGAAGCTTGGTAAAACCCGAAGGTTCTCGCCATCCTTCAAAAAGCCTTTTGATGAGCTAACAGATGCAGATTGGGCCTGGATGGTGGTGGAAGCTGAGGTTTACATCCCGGAAGGCTATTCCGGTAAACCTCCTTTGGTAGTGGGGCTGATGCGGCACAAAGGGAAAACGTACAACTATCGCACAGCAGTGTCAAACACCACTGTGGTTGCCGGACAATGGAATACACTGAGATTGGAATACCTCACGCCACATCTTCGTACTTATCAGGATGAGTTCATGACCTACATCTGGCAGCGCAATGACTTGCCGGTTTATGTCAACGATTTTTCGGTGAAGGTGTATACTTCCGGAAGAAATCTTACTGATTAAAAAAGCGAATCACGTTTTCTATTTCCCTGGCCCATACCTCCCAAGTGTGAGCGCCATCCGTAATCCTGAGTTCAACAGGATATTTTTTCGCCGTCAGCGTGTCGTACATATCCACGGAGTAGTGGTAAAGCCTCAGATCATCATCGCCGCAGGTTATATAGACGGGCATTTGCCGGGTGCTATCCGTAGAAGCAAGGTTGAAAGGGCTTTCGCGTTGATACTTATCGCGGTTAAGAGGCTCTCCAAACGTTTTCTCGAGGTAGGTGTAATTATCGGGCACTTTCTGCATGTATGCAGCGCTCATACTCGAAGCTGCTTCGAAAAGGTCAGGATATTTAAAAGCAAGGTGCAGTGCCCCGTAGCCACCCATTGACAATCCGGCAATAAAGCGGCTGTTCTTATCTTTAAGAACGGGATAGTTTTTTTCGATATGCTTAACAAGATCTTCGATGATGGCAGTTTCATAATGCCCCCAACTTGTTTCAGGATCGGAGTCCACATACCAACTGTTGCCGCCATCGGGCATCACTACAATCATAGGGGTGCTCTGGCCGTCCTTAATGAGCCGGTTTAAGGTCTTGTCAACATGGCCCTGTTTTTTCCAGTCAGTATGATCGCCTGTATACCCATGAAGCAGCAGAAACAGCGGAAATTCATCATCGGAGTTTATATAATCATCAGGCAGATAAATGTTGTAGTTCATCTCTTTGTTCAGGGCTTTGCTGAAAAATGATTCGGTAGAAATACTGCCTTGTCCTGATGCAGAATTTGAGAGGATGAGTGTAAATGCTAAAGCACTAAGAAAAGTCCTGTAAATTTTCATTTTTTTGAAGTAAAAGTATAAAATTTGTGAAAATATGGATTAGCAGTGGCTTAAGTCTCCCAAGGCGAAACATTTCATGCGCTATGCTGTTTATGTTTTTTGGTTACTTTTGCGAAAATTAAACTACGAGGATGTTAACAAAAAGAGAAGGAACAGCACTGATTTATAAGGATACACATTATTCTTTTTCAGACATACTTGAGCATGCCGACGCATACAGCGAAAAGATATCATCTTATCATCCCGATAAGGTGTTGATTTTTGCTGAAAACCGGCCGGAATGGGTTTTTGCTTTTTATGCTTCGTGGAAGCAGCAGGCCACGGTAGTGCCTGCCGATCCGATGTCGACAGCATCTGAGATATCTTACATTGCCAACGATAGTCGTCCTGAGGTGATTTTTTATTCTGAAGAGAAGGCGCCAATTGTTGAAGAAGCTCTTAAAGAGATGCAATATACACCTGTGACCATCCTGCTTGATGACCTCGGGCATATCAAGAATCAAGGGAAAACTGAAGATATTATTCCGCAAGATAAGGAGCGTACTGCTGTAATTATCTACACTTCAGGTACTACCGGCAGTCCGAAAGGAGTGATGCTTTCTTACAAGAA
>JAASSU010000233.1 GCA_021767705.1 Bacteroidota bacterium
CTGTTCTATTTTCCCGAAGTTTTCATTCATCTCATCAATCACACGCTGAAAACGGTTCACAATACGCTTGTCGCGAATCATTTCTTCATCCCCTTTGTAAGGAATGCCCTTGACCTTGCACCACGAGCGAAGGTGAACATAATTAGGCACAATCAAAGCTGAGGTAAACTTTTTGTTGTCGCCGATGACAATAATATTTTCGATAAACGGAGATCCCTTAAACTTATTTTCGATCACCTGAGGGGCAATGTATTTCCCCCCGGAAGTTTTGAACATCTCTTTCTTCCGGTCGGTAATTCTCAGAAAACGGTTATCTTCAAGATATCCCACATCGCCGGTTTTCAACCATCCATCTTCCGTAAACATCTCGCGGGTCTTTTCGGGTTGCAGATAATATCCTTTCATCAGGTTAGGGCCCTTGCAAAGGATTTCGCCATCATCAGAAAATTTTACTTCCACACCTTTAAGCACCGGCCCCACTGTTCCAATCTTGATGCCGTTTTCATCATAATTATTAACGGCAATAACAGGCGATGTTTCTGTGAGTCCATAGCCTTCCATAATTTCGATTCCTGCCGCCCAAAAAGTCCTGGCCAGCTTCGATTGCAATGTGGCACCACCCGAAACGATGAGTTTAAGCTCACCACCAAGTCCTTTGCGCCATTTCTTAAAAACAAGAAAATCAGCAATCTTCAGCTTGAAGTGATACCACCAACTGAGCTTCTTGTGGTGATCGAACTGCTCACCAATTTTAATGGCCCAGAAAAAGATAATCTTGGTCAGCAGCGGCAGGTTGCGTCCTTTATTTATAATCTTATCGTAGGTTTTTTCAAGCACACGTGGCACCGCACAAAACATCTGCGGCTTCACCTCCTTCAGGTTGTCGCCCAAGGCCTCGATAGATTCGGCATAATAGATTGACACTCCGACGTTTTGATACATGTAATTCAGCATCCGCTCGTACACATGGCACAGCGGAAGGAAGCTCATCACTTTATCAACAGGATTTTTATTGATTATTTCCGTCACCGCCATGAAGTTACTCACAAAGTTGCGGTGTGTGAGCATCACACCCTTCGGAGGGCCTGTTGTTCCGGAAGTGTAAATAATCGTCGCCACATCATCCGGGCTGATTTCGTCTTTTATCGACTCGATTTCGTCAAGCCTGGATGTTTTTCCTTGTTCCAGCAAATCTGTCCAGTGCTCTGTTCCATCTACCTCATCAATCATGTAAACATGCTCCACACCATCGTCCAACACCGGCTTGATCTTCTCATAGATCTCCTTGTCTGAAAGCACTACTACCTTGATTTCTGCTTCCGTAAAAATATGGCGGTAGTGTTCGAGGCTAATCGTAGGATAAATCGGTATTTGTATTGCACCTATCTGCATGAGTCCCATATCCACAAAATTCCATTCCGGACTGTTGCGCATGATGGTGGCCACCTTGTCACCCTTTTTCACTCCTATATTCAGGAAAGCACTGCTAAGCTTGTTGGCCATTTCAACATACTCGGAGGCAGAGTAGGCTTTCCATTGGCCGTCTTCTTTATATCCCAATAATTCCTTCTGATGCTGGAATTTTGTTTTGTAATTGTCCAGCAAATCAAAAATGCGTGCTGTTTCTTTCATACTTTTCAGGCAAATAGCTTATTGATGGTATCTTCATACTTTGAGCAAATGAAGTCGCGCTTGAGCTTCATGGAGGCTGTAAGCTCACCACTATCCACTGACCATTCGTGGTCGAGAACTTTGATGCGCTTTATTTTTTCAGTATCCCCCAGTTGCGTGTTATAGTGATCCACTTCGCGCTGAATCCTTTTCTTCACCTCTGGTTTATTGATCATCTCCTTGTCGCCTTCACACGGAATTTCCTTCACGCGGCACCAGTTTCGGATGTGCTCAAAACTCGGAATTATCAATGCTGCGGCAAACTTCTGGTTTTCGCCAATAACGAGAGCTGTGTCGATAAACGGCGATTCCTTAAGCTTGTTTTCTATATGCTCAGGGCTGATGTATTTCCCGAAAGATGTTTTGAACATCGCTTTCTTTCTTCCGGTAATCTTAAGCTGTCCTTCAGGTTCCAATCTTCCTATGTCCCCGGTATGGAACCAGCCATCCTTATCAATCACCTCATCTGTCATGGCCTTATCCTTGTAATAACCCGCCATAACGATAGGCCCTTTGGCAAGAATTTCACCGTCATCATCAATTTTCACTTCGATCCCTTGAATTGGGGGGCCCACTGTTCCAAATTTCAGCCCGCCCTCTCCAAAGTGGTTCACGGCTATCACCGGTGAAGTCTCTGTCAGGCCATACCCTTCAAGCACCGGAATCCCGGCAGCCCAAAAGCTGCGTGCCAGGCGCTCCTGCAAAGCAGCACCACCGGAGACCATGACGCGCATCCGGTTACCCATCACCTCACGCCACTTCTTAAACACGAGCTTATCTGCAATTTTAAGCTGAATATTGTAAAACCATCCGTTTTTGCCGTATTTGTATTTTAACCCCAGGCCAATGGCCCAGAAAAAAATGATTCGCTTTAAGCCGGTAAGCTTGCGGCCTTTAGCCATAATGCGGTCGTAAATCTTTTCGAGCAGGCGCGGAACAGTAGACATGATCTGGGGTCGCACATCCTGCATATCCTGCGTAATCGTTCCGATACTCTCTGCATAGTAAACAGAAACACCCTTAAACTGATAAAAATAATTTAGCATGCGCTCATAAACATGGCACAAGGGGAGAAAGCTAACTGCGTAGCTTGTATGGTCTACCGGCGGGATTTTCTCTATAGCCAGAACATCGAAAATGATGTTATAATGCGAAAGCATGACCCCTTTCGGGAAACCCGTTGTTCCTGAGGTATAAATTAAAGTAGCCAGATCATCTTTTTTTATTGCTGCCTTCCGCTTTTCTATCTCTTTATCGTGATCCAGAGCCAGCCCTTCATCAATCAATATGTTCACATTCTGATACTTATCAACATCATTAAATGTATACACCCCCTTGATAGAATCGACTTGCGGGAGGATAGACTCTATTTTTCTCAGAAGCTCCTTTCCTTCCACAAAAACCATTTTAACCTCCGCATGATTGAGGATGTATTTATAATCCGATTCGCTGATGGTAGGATAGATGGGCACATGGACTGCGCCGGAAATCATAATGCCCATGTCCAGCAGGTTCCATTCAGGGCGGTTATTAGAGATGGTGGCGATCGTATCGCCGGGTTGAATTCCTTTTTCAATCAAATAGTTGGCAATGGCTTTCGACTTTCTCTTGTAGTCGTCGATGCTTACTTTCACCCATTCACCATCTTTTTTTCCTGCAAAAACATCTTCCTTACCGGGAAAATTCTCTGCAATGTGATCCTGTAAATCAAACAACCTGTCTATTTTCATAAGCTTATAGTTTTAGCGCACTGATAAACAGACGCATAACACAATTGTTCAAAGTGCTACACGTTCTTAAAGAATGAATTGGCCTGTGCTGTGGCTGTCACTTCAATATCATTAACATTCACATGCTCAGGTAGTGTCGTACAGTAATAGGTCACTTCGGCAACATCTTCTGCTTCAAGTGCCTTAAACCCTTTATATGCATCGCTGGCTTTCTGTTCGTCTCCTTTAAAACGTACCAGCGAAAACTCCGTTTCCACCATTCCGGGGCGCACCTGTGTAACCTTTATCCCATAGGGGAGCATATCAATACGCATGGCTTTCGACAGTGAATCCACAGCGTGCTTGGTGGCACAATACACATTGCCTTTGGGATACGTTTCACGTCCGGCCGTGGAGCCCACATTAATGATATGTCCGGATTTTCGCTCGACCATTTGGGGAGCAATAGCTCTTGAGATGTATAGCAACCCTTTGATATTCGTATCAATCATGCGCTCCCAGTCATCTATATTTCCTTCCTGAATCGGATCCAGGCCCACAGCCAGTCCGGCATTATTTATCAAAATATCTACCTGCTTCCAATTTCCTTCAAGAGACCCAACCGCCTTCTGCGCCTCCTCTTTGCTTCGCACATCGAAGTGCAAAGGCAAAATATCCACTTTATAATCAGCTTGAAGCTTTTGGGCAAGCTCATTCAGCCGTTCCGCCCTTCGTCCGGTAATAATCAGCTTATGTCCTTCGCGTGCAAACCTCTCTGCAATAGCTCTTCCTATTCCCGCAGTAGCTCCGGTTATTAATACTGTTCTCATAAATTTCAATTTAATTCATCCGGGAAAGCTGACACAGCACCACATGTTTCATGGTTTATCATGAATTTCCCCTCTTACATTATATTCAACTTAATGTTTACACAAAACTCCCCGCAGGTTTGTGCAAAAAGTATTCAGTTAGTTTTTTCTTTCTATGCCAGTTCAAGAGCCAGCTTCATCATCTGATCAAAAGACGTCTCCCTTTCCTCGGATGAAGCATGCTCACCTGTCACCAGGTTGTCACTCACTGTCAAAACAGACAGGGTATCCACCCCAAATTTTGCCCCGAGGGTGTACAATGCGGCAGTCTCCATCTCCACCGCCAGAATCCCGTGGGCTATCCATTTTTGATAATAATCTACCGGTGCCACATCCGTGTAGAAAGTGTCGGAGCTTAAAATATTACCAACGTGTACATTAACACTTGCTGAGCTGGCCAGGCTGAAAGCTTTGTTGAGCAGATCAAAGCTGGCGAGCGGCGCAAAATCGTCGTTACCAAACACATGACTGTTGATGGCAGAATCGGTGGATGCTCCCTGGGCAAGGATAAGGTCGCGAATTTTTACAGCAGGCTGAAAGCTTCCGCATGTGCCAATGCGCATGATTTGGTGTGCTTTGTACTCATTTATCAGCTCATGGACATAAATGGTCATGGAGGGCATACCCATTCCAGAACCCTGGACAGACAGGCGCTTGCCCTTGTAGACACCTGTGTAGCCCAGCATATTTCTCACCTTGTTATAGCAAATCGTATCGCTAAGGTAATTTTCGGCAATAAATTTTGCCCTGAGCGGGTCGCCCGCCATCAGAACACTCTCGGCTATATCTCCTTGCTTTGCTTCGTTGTGTACACTCATAATCAAAACTCTGGCTAATATAGAAATTTATTTCAAACTCTTGATCACCCACTCTCTGGCGTTGACGAAAGCCTGTATCCATGGAGATACTTCGTCTTTTCTTTCTGGATAATGCGC
>JAASSU010000234.1 GCA_021767705.1 Bacteroidota bacterium
AATATTGTTGAGGTGACCTATGAAGGCTACGCACCGCATGGCATTGCCATCTATCTTGAATGCATGACCGACAACCAGCAGCGCACCGTGGCCAGTATCAGGGCCATTTTTAATAAATACAACGGCAGTCTGAGTAAAAACGGCAGCCTGAGCTTTCTCTTTGACAGGAAAGGCGTTTTTACGGTGAAGAAAGACCAGATTGAAGATATTGAGTCTTTTGAGCTTGAGGTAATCGATGCTGGTGCCGAAGACTTTGAAAGTGAAGATGAATTTATTACCATCACCACCGCAATGGAAGATTTCGGGTCGATGCAGAAAAAGCTGGAAGAGCTGAAGATTGAACCCGAAAACTCAGGGTTGGAACGTATTCCGAACAACACCGAAAAATTAGATACCGACAAAGCGCTTAAAGTAATGAAAGTGATTGACCTGTTCGAGGAAGATGATGATGTGCAGAAAGTATATCACAACCTCGAAATTGATGATGAGTTGGTTGAAAAATACGAAAAGCAGAGTAATTAGAAACAGAAAACGGAAAATCGCAGAGTTTCGCAAAGGAAAAGGGAAAAGGAAATAATCCTAAAGCTAAAGAAAACTCTTCCTCTAAGCCCAAAGCCCTGGGCTCTAAGCTCTAGGCCCTAAACCCTCAGCTATAAGCTGTACCAATGAATACTTGTGTCTGATTTACATAAGATAACTGGTTTTGTCAAAACCTTTTCCTCAGGTTCAGATAGATCCTTGAGTAGTTATTATGTTTTTCAAAAACACCTTCTGAATAAACCGACAATGAAAAATCTTTTGGCATTTTCCAGGTAAGGCTTACTTCACCGATATGCTGTTGCAGATCGGAATTGGAGTAGATAAACTGATAATCGACATACCTGTATTGCAGTCCGCTGTAAAGTATACCCCTGATGATATCGCGCGAGAGGCGGAGGCTGTATAACCTTCCATCGAGATAACTGGTTTGCAGAAGAGTTGCCGAGAGTGTTGCTGCGGCTTCGATGCCCGGTATCTGAGTGTAAGAGACATAACCATACAGGTTTTGCGAGGGATCAGGGTCGTCTGGCCGCGAGCGGTAGCCCGCCATGGCACCAACCGACATGTACCGGATCGGGCGGTAGTTTACCCTGAGCCGGTAGCCCTGCCGTGTTTCCACATCCAGAATACTGTCGACCAGCGTTTCATAGGTTTCGAAGTACATGATGTTTTTCCGGGCACTGTAGGAGCCGGAAAGCGACACTTTTCGTGATGGGCGGTAGCGTAAGGAGAGATACAGGTTAGTAAGGTTCAGCGTGCTTTGTGGATTGTTGTTGTAATTTTCATATAGGTCCATCTCCGCCGAAGCAAAAAGGTACACCTTTTCCGCCAGCGTGTTGAAGTGCTGAAAGTAAGCAAAACGGCGATCGGTTTTTCCGCTGTTCTGCTGCTCCACAAGCCCCAAAGAATTGGTCATCTTTCCGTTCTTGCCTTCAAACTCATGCGAGGTGTAAGCACCAAACTGCACCAGTGTCGGATCAATACTATAGTCGGTATAATCCGGTCGTGAACCGAAAATAGCGCCAACGGTGGTGTTAGAAAATTGAGTTTCGGCTTGTATACCGTCGATAGCCCCCAGGCTGGAGATCTTTGGATTGATTTTTCTTCCGAGAAAGACGCGGCTTTTTTGATTGATATCATATTTTAAGGCCAGGTTATAAATTTTCAAAGCATTAAAAATATTTTCTTGCACTTCATTCCACTCGCCACTGCGATGACGGAAAGAGATATACGACTCTACAGAAACCGAGCCACCGCCAAAGTTTTCGCCATCAAACGAAAAGGTGTAGCGCATCCGCTGTGAATTGCCTCCTGCAGTGTTTGACAAATCAGAGTAGGAGGAGATAGCAATGCGTCCGCTGATGTTTTCTTTCGCTTCAGCTTGATCCTTGTCAGGAACTGTGGTGACTTCTGCTGTTTTCACAGAATCAGTCTTTTGGGGTTCTGGCTTATCTGCAAGCTCCGTGTTTTTCTTCTCCTTTTCAGGGATGGGAATGATTGCAAAAACTTTGTCGTTTTCTTTGAGTTCTCCTGAACGCAGCGGTGTGCACACGCAAGAAATACTGGAAAGGTTTTCTACCGTTAAAACCGGTTCAAATTTTTCTTCCGACTTTTCATAGAGTGCATCGCCTGCCTTGATGCCTTCGGTTGAGTTAAAACGTACGTATACATTGTTTGAACTGATGTAAGTTATCGTTCCGGTTATGGTGTCTGCTCCCTGTGAAAATCCGGCGAAAGCCAAACAAGTAAATACTGTTATTAAAATGATTTTTTTCATGACATCTATTTTAACTTGTTATCATATCGTTGCATACGCATGAACATCTTATCACCACCATTGGGGTGGCAATCGAGGCAGGCAGTGCTTTCATAAACATATCCACTCACATCATTATGTTCTGAATCCATTTCCCCTTGCGGGTGACAGGCGAAACAAGAAAAATCTGCATAGCTGTTAGGGTTCGGGTGGCACTCGGAACAATTGTCCCATGCTCCCTGGTGCTCACCTGAATAAACCGGGAAGTATAAGCCATCGTGCTGTGGGTATGAAATATTGCTCCAATTAAATTGACCATGGCATTCGGTGCATTCAGTAGCGAACCCTGAAGAACTATGGTTTGGATTAGTTGTTTGGTTGTAGTCTGTTTCGTGGCATCCGAAACAAGTGTTGGGCGTATTGATGTAATCCCCGCTATGGCAGTCGTCACATTGGTTAGCAATATTCGCATGCGCCCCTTCCAAAACATAATAATCGTTATGATTGGCAAAGGTAGCCGGTTCCCAACCGGGTTCTGTGCTGTGGCATGTAGCGCAATCATCGCTTAAAGCCAGTTCGTTGTGGTTGGGGTTGGTGGTGCTGTTAAAATCATCGGTATGGCAATCGGCGCAATAAGTGGAAGTGCCTTCATAACCATCGGCATGACAATCTTCGCATGAAGAAGACAAGTGAGCCCCTGTTAGTGGGAAGTTTGTGGTGTTATGGTCGAAAGCCCCTTCTCCCGATCCGTCGGGGTGGCACTCGAGGCAGGCCTGGTTGTTATAAACATAACCGCTGATATCACTGTGCTCTTCGTCCATGTCGGCCTGGTTGTGTTCATGGCAAGCGATACAGGTAAATTCAGCGTAGTTCTCGGGGTTGGGATGGCATTCCGAACAATCGTCCCACTCGCCCTGGTGTTCACCGGAGTAAATCGGGAAGTATTGCCCGTCGTGATCAAAAGTGGCCGGCTCCCATTCTGCTTGTGTGTGGCATGTTTCGCAGTCGGTGCTGAATTGAGCGGCTGTGTGCGAAGGGTCGTTTGTTTCGGTATAGTCCTGTTCATGGCAGCCATAGCAGGTGTTTGGCGTGTTGATGTAGTCGTTTCCGTGACATTCATCGCAGTTATTGGCAATTTCTGTATGCGCTCCTTCAATCATATAGTATTCATTATGATTGGCAAAAGTGGCCGGCTCCCATTCGGGGGTAGGTTCATGGCATAAAGCGCAATCATCAGATAAATCCAACTCGGTGTGGCTGGGGTTGGAGGCTTCGTCAAATTCTTGCTGGTGGCAGTCGGCGCAGTAAGAAGAAGTGCCTTCGTACCCATCCGCGTGGCAGCTTGTGCAGTCAGCGCCCTGGTGCTCTCCCTGCAGCGGGAACCCTGTTTTATCATGGTTGAAGTCTTCGCCTTCACCACCGGTAGGGTGGCAGGCCAGGCAAGCCGGGCTGGAGTAAACATAACCGTTCACATCATTGTGCTCGTCATTCATTTCGCCCTGGTTGTGCTCATGGCAAGAGATGCAGGTAAATTCTGCATAGTTGGCCGGGTTGGGGTGGCATTGCGAGCAGTTATCCCATTCGCCCTGGTGCTCGCCTGAATAGATTGGGAAAAACTCTGCATCGTGCGAGCGGAAATTGGCCGGGCGCCAATCGCGGCTGAGATCGTGGCATTGCTGGCAATCGGTAGAAAAGCCCAGCTCCTGGTGGGCCGGGTTTGCTGAATTGTTATAATCCTGTTCGTGACAACTGAAGCATGCAGCATCAATAGCTTCATAGGGTTGGCCCGGTTCGTGGCAGGCGTTGCAGTCAGCAATATCATGCCCTTTTTCGAGTGGGAAAAATGAATGGTTGAAGCCTTCTGCCGACCATTCAAAAGAAGTGATAAGGTGGCAATCCTGGCAGCTTGTGGCATATCCGGCTTCCTGGTGGTTGGGTTCGGTGGTGGCGAGGTACTCTTCGCGGTGGCAGTCGACACACTCTACGCCAAGCGGGTCGAAGCGTAACAGCGATGCGGCATCGTGGCAGTCGTAACAATCGGCGGTGATATGTCCACCCACCAATGGGAAACGACTTTGCTGGTGGATTTCGGTGATGTTATCCACGAGCCAGCTTTCGGTATCATGACATCGCTGGCATTCGAAACCGACAGTAGTTTCGTGCACATCCTGATGGCAGGTAAAGCATTCTGATTCTGCCTCAGTAAACACCAACCCTGTGTGGCATTGCTGGCAGTTGGTTTCAGCGTGTTGCCCGGTCAATGTAAATGAGGTGGTGTCATGGTTAAACGGTATGGAATCCATATCAATGGACCACCCTCTTGTGTTGTGACAATCGCCACAGCTATATTTCAAATCATCCCCGTGAGGCGATTGGCCCTGTCCAAAAAGCAAAATACTGCTTAAAGTCAGGAATAGGATTAATGACAAGTTTCGCATGTTACCTCCTCGTATTTATATTGTATGTAGGTGATTCCGTTTTGTTCTGTAGGTTGATGGCATTTTTCGCAGGCTACATTGGCATGTGCCCCTTCCAGTTTGAACCGGGTTTTGTTGTGATCGAAAAGGGTGGGTTCCCAGTTGTTAAAAGTATGGCACTGTTCGCAGTTGGTTTCTCCGTTTTCCTTGAATTGTCCGTAATGCTGATCGGTGTGGCAATTCGTACAGCTTTGGGTTAGTGCTTTAAACTGCTGATGGATATCTCCTTGATTATCTTCCCGGAAATGGCAATTGCGACAGCTTAGTTCCTGATGCTGTCCCTGCAACTCATATCCCGTTAAGGAATGATCAAAACTGACATCGCTCCACCTGCTTACGGCATGGCATTTTTCACAGTCTGACTGCGGATAGTACTTTTCGCTTATAAGATATTTATG
>JAASSU010000235.1 GCA_021767705.1 Bacteroidota bacterium
AAGCAATCCTGGATGAGCTCACTGTACTTCAGGTGTCCGAGTGCTTCGGCATAGGATGTTGACGAACGCAAATCCATAAACATAAAAACCCGGTGATCGATTTGCGGTTTGCGGTACTTTCCAAGATAAAGCGGAAAAAGAACTCCCGGACCAAAAGTAGATCGCATCTGTATAAAAAAGCTCAACAGAAAGTTCAATGAAAAAGTGTAGATAAAGATCGCCAGCGTCAAATACCTCACATAATCGAGACGGCCGGCATCCACACCCATCTGGTTCAACTCTTCAATACGGTGATCCCGCCAGAAGAACATCACCAGACCGCTGGTGATAATAAATGCCAGGGTGTAGGCCATCCCTTCCAACAAGAGCCTCTGCACGGAAGATATCCTGTTAAGGCGCGAATCCCTTAATCGCACATAGATAAGTCCGGTGAGCACCCCATAAATTAAAGCTGCTGTTACCCCGGTAAACCAATCATATCCGGGCTGGTTAACTTCGAAGAGCCTGGAAACCCCGCCTCCGAAAAGGTGCAAAAGCAATGACAGGAGGTTAAAGGCCACCATCCAAAAGATTATATGAATAAGGATAATGGTGAAGTTGGGGAAGCGAAATGTTAGAAACCTCACACGCTCGGTGTAATCAAGCATTAAGATCGTTTTGAAAAAACTGACTCCGTTACCCATCTCTTGTTCGAAAATGATTTATACTCCGTGCAACATGACGGATTTTACAAAAGCACAAAGAAACAAAAAAGTACTATTCATCGTCCATTAAATGCCGTGCACCCCATTTCGTAATCAAAAATCCGCATACCAATCCGTAAAGCAGGTGCAGTAAAAGCATCAATAATGGATAGGACCATCCGGGCTTGAGGTAAAAGATATCGGTTTTATCAAGAAACTCAGCGTCACCAACCCCAAAAACGCCCCAACCCACTATCGGGCTCAGGGCCAGCATCATCAAGAGCCAAAGCGAAAAACCCAGCGAGATTCCATTGCCAATATTGATATTGGGGCCATAAAGAATACCCAACACCATAGCCATTAGAGCACCAAACAACAACCTGACGATAGCCGGAAGGTAAGGGATAGTAATCCCTAACTCTCTGAGAAAAGCGTTGGTAGGAGAAATATTAAAAGGAGCAAGCCCACTGCTGAGGAGCCATTGCATGCCGGCAAAAAACACCAATCCACCTGCAATACCACTCAGAAACGATTTTAAAGCCAGTTTTGAATCCATAAGCTCATCTTTAAGTTGTTTTATAAAGGTAAATGAATATTTCGATAATTCCAATTTTCAGAGGTCGCCTTATCAATCATAAATCTCCTTCGCAACACGATAGGTGTTACAATGGGCGTCTACTATATTTCTGATATGCCTGGCATATCCGCCTCCCATGGAGGTCATAACCGGAATCTGATGGCAGTGGGCTTTCTCAAAAACAATAATATCGCGCTCTCGTACCCCTGCTTTGGTGATACTTAACTTTCCCAATCGATCATTTTCCAGGATATCCACCCCGGATTGATAAAAAATCACATCGGGCTTTACTTTTTCAACCAGATAGTAATAATTCTTTTTCAGGAGATGAAGATAATCCAGATCTGAAATATCGGCCGATAAGCTGATATCAAGATCAGATTGTTCTTTATGCAAAGGATAATTCGTGGCGCCATGCATGCTGAAGGTAAAAACGCGGCTTTCCCTTTCAAATATTTTTGCCGTCCCGTTACCTTGGTGCACATCCAGATCTACCACCAAAACTTTCCGGGATTTTTTGTTATCGAGAAGGTATTGTGCAGCTACGGCTATGTCGTTATAGATACAAAACCCTTCGCCCCTGTCGCGATAAGCATGATGCGTTCCGCCGGCCACATTAAAGGCAACTCCATTTTCAAGAGCAAATAAAGCGCCCTGCAAAGTTCCCGAAGTAATGATTTCTTCTCTTTTAATTAAAGATTTACTCCACGGAAAACCAATACGACGCTCCTCTTTCCTTTGCAAAAGACCATTGTCAAGCTTCCGGATGTATTCATCATCATGCACAGCCAGCAAATCGGATTTATCTATTGTCGGGGGTTCAAAAAAGTTTTCACCAGAAAAACTCCCTTCATACATAAGCTGTTCAGGGATGAGCGTATACTTTTCCATCGGGAAACGATGATTAACAGGTAGTTCGTGATGATATTCCTTTCCGAAAGCAATCTTAATCATAATAGCGAATAAACAGTGCGAAATTACAATTTGTTGTATGTTTGATTGCGCTTGAAAAGCAAAGCGCGTCCCATTTTGGGATTATTTTTTAATTTTAGAACAAGACTCACCAACATGTCTATGCTTTTATTTTGATTATTAAAGGATTAGGTAAATTGCACGTAATTTGATTGTTGATGCTTAGAAATAAAAAGATATATGGCAACAATAAAAAACATCATCAGATTATCCATCGCCTCATTTTTGGCGATTATACTATTTTCAGCATGCGAACGCAATCAGGAAATCAATCCTGAAGCGGAGGCCGAATCGATTTTTGATTTGGATATTCCGGAAGGTTTTTTGTTTGAGACCACCCAAACAGCAAGCATTAACTTGACTGCGCTCAACCAAAACGGGGAAGCTTTTGAAAATCTCCGCTGGCAGGTTTTTACCAAATCACCTGAAGAGGGCGGACAGTTGATTACGGAAGGGGTTTCTGATAATTCAGGATATTTTACGGCATCTTTGAGTATGCCCATCGCCAAAGATAGTTTGTATGTAGGAACAAATTTCGGAGGGATTGCCGGTGAGATGATGGCGGTTGAAAACGGAAGTTTGAACTACAGCTATCAACAGCAAAAACGGTTGCCCGTTAATAAAACCAAGGGACTAAAAAGCACTAGTTTCGTTACAAAAATGACTTTCGACAATGACCTTCAAGGCTTTATGGCTTATCGCGATAACGGAGAATTATCGGCCCTGCACAGCAGCCATCCCGAAACACCTTTGGAGTCAGGGCCATTTGGCTCTGCCGATGGATTTATGTGGGGGTACGATACTGAAGGAGGGCTGCGGGCTTTTGAGGCTCCCGAAGAGTTTCACGGAAACATTTACGGGAATTATATCGCCTATGATTACTATGTAGGAAATACGGCTGAACCACAATCGATGCAGGCCAACACCGGAGATATCCGCATTACGGATGGTAACAAAGTACTTAGTGTGGATTTTATGGCATCAATGCCTCACCAGGTGAATGGAGGGTGGCAAACCCTTTACATCAAACTCGACGAAACCGCCACGCAGGGTACCGGATGGAGAATTGGAGGCATGAACACGTTCACCACCGGTAGCGGAAACAAAACGCTTGGTAAAAACCCGGCCACGGCACAAGAAATCCAAACGATATTGCAGAATGTTACAAGAGTGCTCATTGCTCCTGAAGGGCAAAACGGCTCTTATTACGGAAATGGATACGGACCGGAGTTCATTGGTGTTGACAATGTAGGCATCTATGAAAGCCTGGATGAGATTACGATTTTGGAACAAGGAGATGACCCATCCGATTCGGATGGAGACGGTGTTTCTGATGAGCTGGATGCTTATCCTGACGATGCCGAAAGAGCGTTTGACAACTATTCACCGGGAGAAGACAGTTACGCAACGCTGGCTTTCGAAGACCTCTGGCCTTCGAAGGGCGACTACGATTTTAACGACCTGGTGGTCGATTACCGCTTTAATCAAATAACTAATGCAGAAAACAAGGTGGTCGACCTGCAAGCTACGTTTGTTGTCCAGGCCATTGGCGCAGGATTTCAAAACGGGTTTGCTTTTAATTTACCGGTTGCTTCAGCGAGCGTTGAGTCTGTGGAAGGCCAGGTGCTGGAAAGTGGTTATCTGGACATGAATAACAACGGCACGGAAGCCGGGTCAACTGATGCGGTCATTCCGGTATTCGAGAATGCTTATGACATCATCAATAGCGGAGGTTCTTTTGTAAACACCATCGCCGATCAGGCTTACACCGAACCGGAAGAAATCACGGTTACCATCCGTTTTTCTGAGCCTTTAAGCTTAGAAGCGTTGGGGACTGCCCCATACAATCCGTTTATCATCGCCAACAGCGAGCGTGGTTATGAGGTCCACCTTCCCGGGCAAGAGCCAACCGCACTGGCTGATGAATCGGTTTTCGGAACAGCTTTTGACGACACCAACCCGGACGAAGACAAGTACTATCAGTCGGAAGGGAATCTTCCATGGGCTATCCACATCCCCATTTCGTTCGATTACCCTTATGAGCAAATCTCTATCGAAAAAGCACACCTGAAGTTTGCGCAATGGGCAATGTCGGGTGGAACCGAATTCCCCGACTGGTATGAGAATAACCAGGGATATCGGGATGACAGTAAGATTTATCAAAAGCCATAAAAACAATGACTTTAGAAAAATGCAATCAGTTTTAAAATTGGTTGCATTTTTTTATTATACCCATTTGCCAACACCAATTTTCATACTTTTACATATTATTTATTGGCGATGAATTACATTGTACGAAGCTATATTCTGAAAAACATTTTTCCGGCACTCGTTGCAGGCCTTGCCACCGGAGCATTCAATTATTATTTCATACAAAGCGAGCGAGTTGCATTTTTTGCTGGTATGGCCATGGGAATCCTGATATTCATATCACTCTTTGCATATTCAACTTTTATTCATAAAAAACTCGTCCGTAATGTGCCCATCTACCTGGATGTGCTAATCAACACCTTTGTCATCATTATCACCATTCTTTTCTGGGCCTTTTTACTCCTTCTGATTCTCAATGCTAAAAACTGGAGTGACATCATTCCTTACCTAAGGTTATTTTTTAATTCTCAGGGGGTGGCTATCGGGGTCACCTACGGCATTATTGTCAGTTTTTTGTTTAACCTTTTCATTTCTGTCCAGGAAATTATTGGCTCACGAACAATGGCAGCACTGTTTTTGGGAATCTACTCGCAACCCCGCGAAGAAAACAGGATTTTCATGTTCCTGGACATCAAATCATCCACCACTCTTACTGAAAAGCTGGGCAACAAGCAATTTCTTAATTTGCTGAATGATTTTTTCTTTTTTGCCAGCGAAGCAATTTCGCAAACTAAAGGGAGCATTTACAAATATGTGGGTGACGAAATCATTATCAGCTGGC
>JAASSU010000041.1 GCA_021767705.1 Bacteroidota bacterium
ACTGCATGTTGCCTTTTGCCAACTATACATTAAAGCATAAAGAATCCGCACAACATTGAACCATCATCCGTGGCGTTTGGTTAATTTTGACAAAAAGCGTCCTATGAAAATCGTCGTTGCTCCCGATTCCTTTAAGAACAGCCTCTCGGCTGTGAAAGTAGCTGATGCCATTGCAGATGGGGTTTTAAACGTTTCTCCAAATGCACAGATTGTCCGCCTGCCGATGGCTGATGGTGGCGAGGGAACGGTGGATGCCCTAGTGAAAGCCACTGAAGGCAGAAAAATCACTGTGAACACCAAAGATCCGCTAATGCGGGATATTGAAGCCAGTTATGGTTTTCTGGATGCGCATACTGCTGTGGTTGAGATGGCTGCCGCCAGTGGGATTGAACGACTCACAAAGGATGAATTAAACCCATTGGAAACAACCACTTACGGCACCGGATTATTGATTAAAAATGCCATCAGAAAAGGGGCGAAAAAAATCATCGTCGGACTGGGCGGCAGTGCTACCAATGACGCGGGTGCAGGAATGGCGCAGGCATTGGGCGCCAGTCTGAAGGATGCTTACGGCAAAGAGATAAACCCCGGAGGTTTATCTCTCCGCAACTTGAAATCAGTGGACCTTTCGAGCCTGCAAGAACTAACACAAGGCATTCAGTTTATCACTGCGGTGGATGTGAATAATCCGCTGTTGGGAGAAAAAGGAGCTACCTACACTTACGGCCCTCAAAAGGGTGCCGGCTCCAGGGAGCTGGAATCCCTTGAAAAGAGCCTTCAGAATTTTGCAGATGTGATGGAGGATCACCTGAAGATTTCCTTCCGGGATATTAAAGGTGCCGGGGCAGCGGGAGGCATGGCCGCCGGACTGATTGCGTTTCTGGGCGCAGAGGTGCGTGGTGGCTTTGAGTTGATTAGCGACCTGTGCCGCCTGGAGCAGCATATCCGTGAAGCCGACCTCGTTATTACCGGAGAAGGAAAAATGGATGCACAAACAGCCTACGGAAAAACACCTTTTGGCGTGGCTCAAATGGCTGCCAAACACAAAAAGCCTGTGGTAGGTTTTGCCGGAACGCTCGATGACGGATATGAAAAGCTGGTGGGCCATCCGTTTAACAACCTTTACCCCATTACAGAAAAACCAGTGAGCCTTGAATATGCGATGAAAGATGCCTCCCGCCTGCTGACCAAAGCTGCTGAGCGCCTTTTCAGAAGTTTAAAGCTGGGTAGCCACCTTAAGATTTAAAATCGAAAAGCTGCCTGAGCTCTTCTTCAGAAAGCTGTTTGAGGGGGTTGTTAAAATTCACGAAAGTGTCAGCCAGCTCCTGCTTACGTTTTTGCAGTCCGAATATTTTTTCCTCGATAGTTTTTCGTGTGATAAAGCGATAAACAAACACCTTGTTTTTTTGCCCGATACGGTGTGCGCGGCTCAAAGCCTGGTTTTCCGCCGCCGGGTTCCACCAGGGATCCAGGATAAACACATAGTCAGCGGCCGTGAGGTTCAGTCCGGTGCCGCCGGCTTTTAGCGAAATAAGGAATAAGCGGGTATCCTCATTTTCCTGGAATTTTCTGACCTCTTCTTCCCTGTTTTTGGTCTTTCCTGTAATCATGGAGTAGGGATAATTCTGCTCGTCAAAACAGGAAGCGAATAAGTCCAGGTATCCTGAAAAAGAGGAAAAAAGCAGTGCTTTATGCCCTTCCGAAACCAGGTTTTCAACTGAACGCAGCACTTCATTAAACTTCCCTGATTCGCCTCGAAAAGCAGGCTCGGCCAACTTGGGGTGGTTCGACATCTGCCGCATGCGCAGCAATGCCTCCAGGATACGCATCTCATTTTTAGAAATGCCTTCCTCAAAAATATCCAGCAAGCTGTTTCTAATCCCCGATTTGTAGCGTTCATACGCTTCGTGCTGCTCCTCAGTCATCTCGCACCAATACACCTGTTCGGTCAGATCAGGAAGCTCTTTGACCACATCCTCTTTGCGGCGGCGCATGATAAAGGGATGAATCAGTTGTTTCAATCGTTCTTCCCGCTTCTCATTGCCATCGCGCTCTATCGGAATTACGAAACGGTTCTGGAAAGACTGATAAGAGCCCAACAGGTCTCTGTTCAGGAAATGCAACTGCGCCCAGAGGTCGCTCAGCGAGTTTTCTACCGGCGTGCCGGTCAATGCCAGGCGGTAATCGGAATGCAGCCCCAGCAAAGCATTGTATGTTTTCGAGTGCGGGTTTTTCACAAACTGGCTTTCATCAAGGATGAGGTAATGAAAGTGGTGCTTTTTCAGGATGTCCACATCAATACGCATCACCCCATAGCTGGTGAGGATGACATCATATCGGTGAAATTCTTTTGGTAAACCCGCTCGCTGCCCGGTATAAAGCAGTACACGGAGCTTGGGGGCGAAGCTTTTCAGTTCGTTCTTCCAGTTGTAAAGCAGCGATGTGGGCATCACCAGAAGGCTTGGAAATGTGCATTCAACGGGATCGTCGAATAATGACATCTGGGATGACCCCTCACGTTGCAAATCTTTTTTACTTGCTCCTGAAAGGTTTTTTAGCAGCAAGGCGATAGTCTGTATGGTTTTTCCCAGCCCCATATCGTCGGCAAGGCAGCCCCCAAAGCCATACTGCTGCAGTTCATAAAGCCAGGTCAGGCCTAAACGCTGATAATTCCTCAGGTTTCCCCGAAGCCCTTCCGGCTCAGCAACGAGCTTAGTAAACGATTGGCGGTAAAGACGAAGCAATTCATCGCTGCCCACACCCCCTGCATTGTCATCTTCAGCCGGAAGCAGCCCCACATGATGCTTCGCCAACAGCAGGTGCCCATCCTCTTCCTTTGCGAAATTCATCACATCGCCATAACGCGAAAACCACTCATCCGGAATGATGAACTTTCGCCCATCCTCCAGCAAAAACTCCGGGTCTCCCTTGCGGATATTGGAAACTAATCGAATAAACGGAAAGGATTCATCCCCCAAATGAATAAGCATCTTTAAGTCAAACCAGTCTTTTCTTGAATCATCCACCTGAACCGTCAAATCCACATCGCCAAGGTAATAGGAGTCTGTCCAATCATCCTGAGAAAGCTTAAAACCCCTTTCCAAAAGAAAATCATGATTCTTATTGAGCCATTTCACCAGTTCCTCCCCGGTAGTTTGTTGACCTTCAATCGTGAAATAATTGTCCAGGTATCTTCTTAACCCTGACTTTTTCAGTATATCAACAGCCTTTTTCTCATCTTCTGCAGAACGTTCAATTTTTACATAGGTAACATTTCCTTCATGTTCAGATAATTCTACAATGCTTCCCTGCTTATCGTTTCGGTAAACCTCTGTTTTACTGTAAATAAACGAAAGGCACAATGACGGATCTCCATATAAATCCTTAGTCAATGCAAGCCTGAGTTTTGGGGCATCTTGTTTTTTATGGATGAGGCTCATACCCTCAAGTTCCACATCAAAATCGCGAACGGCTTTCCTTACAAAGCCTTCAAGGTATTTCTTTTCAAACTTTTCCGGAATCAAAACCTCTTCCTTCTTAAAGAATGGTTTAAGGATTTTACTGTTCAGTTCTTTTAAAAAATAAACCTCGTTGCCCGAAAATAACAGGAGCGGATAATCTGTAAGAAACGAAACCTTATTCCTGTCGAGCTCCAGTGCTGTACCATTGTTTAGAATTTTCAGGCGATACCGGATTCCATCAGGTGTTTTTTTAAAAAGGAAATGGGGCTTGAGAAAAACCGGATTGAGCTTGACAGGACTCGTCATGCGTTTCGTTGCATCTTGTCCTTCTTTAATAAAAACAGGCACTTTGTTATCGGCAGCAAGCTCAAACACTTCAAAAAGCCGCTTATCGATAAAAGGCTTAACCACCTTATCAAAATGCTCCTGACTGATTTTATCATAAAATTTTCCGGCCTTTTTTTTTCGGCTTTTATTCAGAAAATGCCGGATAAGATAACTATCAGAATACTTATTGCATGTTTTAACAATTTCTTTCTCGTAGTCAAAAAGAGCAGTGGTTTCCAAATCGGATACTGTTACCGGACTTTGAACAGATGCTTCGGTGGCATCTGAGCTAACACGGCCAATAAACGGCGAAAAAATATAACCCAGCATACGATGATGCCTGATAAGTAAAATTAAAGAATCCCGTAACATGGTTGATTATTCAAAAAGTAAATAAAGGGCGAAAATAAAAAAGGGTTACATAGGCTGCAACCCTTTTTCTCTCTGCTCAACTTCTCAAAATTGCTAATTGGTGTTAAAATCTTTATTGCTAAGCAGTTTCGATATTGTAATTTCAAATTCAATACCAAAATCATAAAATCATTTTAACACCTCATTTTCAAATTATTATAAACCCCTGAACATTTTAATCTTGTCCCTAATCGGGAATTATTTTCCTGAAAAAGAAAACCCGGCAAGTAGCTCAACCTGCCGGGTTTCATTAAAACTGTAGAAGCTTTAGCTCCTTATGGCACCTGGTAAATATTTTCGTCATTACGGTATCCCGGTTTATCTTCATACCAGTCTTCAAATTCTTCACCACTGCTTTGAGCCCAGGGTGCAAATTTCAGATGAGCGTCAATAATTTCAACCTTTTCGATGGGATAGGCAAAATCACTGTAAATATTGATAGCCCAGGGCAGGTTCTGCTCAGTTTTATAATATCTTGAAGTTTCCGGATTTGAATCGTCATCACCGGCACCGAGATATCCTTGCTCCACTTTAGATGTTGGCGGGTAGTCAGGCAGGTGAATCTCCTTACCCCTTTCCTGATCGGCCACGATAAACGGGTTGAAGGTCGATTCATTCAGTGTTCCATAATCTACAGGACCACCTTCCGGGAATTCTCCATCCGCTTTAAAGCGAATCACCACGTTGAAGGTAACAGGCTCCACATAAGGTGCATCAGGGCTGGTATTCACTCCAACCCCTGATCCAGGATGTTCGAGGTGTTCAAATGCATCATCGAACAAGATAATCGTTGCCCATTCCTGATCGGCTTCTGTCCCGTTTCCGGAAATCGTAAAAAGCTCGTCCACAAAAGTGCCTTCCACGCTGCTGATAGCTCCCGGCGGGACCCCGGTAATCTCAAATCCAAAGGCATTATGGAAGTAGGCTCCTGAAGCTTTTAGCTCGAAAGAGGCATACATTTCAGAAATCATATTATCCACATCGGTTACCGTATGGAAGTTATAGTCGATAACAATATCGTTAAAATCATAATCACCCTTTCCGGGCCAGTTGTCTTCAAAGGCCAGCGTTCCAAATTCACCTTCTCCGGGCCAATAGTTATCATACGCACGTGTGCTGTCGTTGGGATAGGCATCATTATCATCCTGTAGTCCGTCATCATCAGCATCATTGTCCTCTTCCGGTGGATTGCATGCCTGCGCCGGATTGTCAGAGGCTGTGGCAGTGCGGCGGTTTCCGTCAGGGCCCTTCAAAGACCACACAATATTTTGCCCGTCGAAATCCACCTGGAAAGCATCATAGGCCCTGCCCACGAGGAAGGTTTCAGGCTGGCCTGCGTTTTGGGCATCAAGCCCGATAAAGGCATTATTATCTCCTACCGGGATGTCAACTTCCACGTCGTTCGCATTGTAATATCCGAAATGAGCAGTAAAAGTGCCATCATCGTTATGATCAACACATTCCAACACCGGAGTGATTTTTTCGGTAGGCTCGGGATCCTGTGTTTCACAGGGAGCTGAGTGCTTCCAGTGCGCCTGTGCAACTTCAAACCCCAGGTGCCAATTCACAACACCTTTGCCTTTGCCGTTACCAAAAGTAACAGAAAAGGCATTGTGATGAGTTCCGGGTAAAAACACCTCAGGTTGTCCCTCATCAAACGATACTCCTGTTCCGGTCAACTTATTGTCAAAAAACCAGGATCCTCCAGCGGGGATGCTAATTTCCATAAAGAATGTATTCACATATCCGAAATGAGCTACTAAATCCCCATTGTCTAAATGCTCCACACAATCAACAAACGGATAAATGAAAACTATCATAGACTCAGAGCCCTTCGGTGGGTTCTCTTGTGCAACAGACCTGTAAGGTATGAGCAGCGCTAAAAATGCGATAACTAAGTATATCTTTTTTGCTTTCATGGCTGATGTTTTATTCAATGAATGAATGAGTGATTTTTCCATCGATAACCGGCACGGTTACAGATTCTCCCTGATACTCAATAACGACGTTATCAAGCTTATCAGGAATTGAAATCATCTTGGAGATGTGCGTAAACATGTTATGAAAGAGCTTGTGGTGAACTTTACCATTTTGGTCTTTCACCAAAACTGTCCCATTTCTGAGCCCTTTCACTTCGATAAAGACAAGTCCAGTCGTCTTCCAGTCGAAGTCATCGTCGATCTCCAACTCTTCCATGTTCTCCACAGTTTGCTGAGGATCAGGGTCCGGGTTGTCATCATCCTTCCGGCAGGAGGTATTGATTAGTCCTGCAACAAGGAAAATTAAAACAAGTGTTAAGTTGATTTTCTTCATAATATTACTTTTAGTGATAAAGGTGCAAATCTGATACCAAGATAGTAAAAAATATTTATAACCTTCTGTTATCGTGGTTATAATATATTTAAAAAAACACACCAGCTTGTCCCATTTCGGGAATTTTTGTTCAAACTGGTTAATGCTTTAAAACAGTCAACAACACAACTGCCAGTCCGGTGACAAAATTCAGGACAATCACCACTTTCCTGAACTTCTCTTGTTTAATGTTTTTTGCCCATCGGTTACCCAGACTTGAACCCAGCAAGAGTAAAGGGAAAAAGAAAGCTGTAAATTTTATGGAGGCAGTAACAAGAATGCCTTTTATAATATAAACGACCGAAGTTAACAAGGAAGACAGGAGCCCAAAAACCGTGAAATTTGCACGAAACAAATCCTTGGAATACTTTTTTCGGTTCATGGCCAGTGCCACAGGCGGCCCGCTGATGGAGATGCTGGAGCCCAATATGCCGCTTAAAAACCCGGCAAAAACTACTGGTTTATTTTTAAAGCGGGGATCTTTGTCTTTTCCAAAAATTAATAGCAGAGAAAAAACGACAATAACAATACCTACCATTATCCGCAATACCTCTTCATTGAGATGCTGCAAAGCATAAACTCCAATTGGAATCCCTGCAAGGCTGGCAATAAACATAGGCAGGAAGTACCTCGCCTTTAGTTTCACCCGTATTTTCAACAACAAATAAATACTAGCCAGAATATTAAACAGGCTCATCGAGGGAACTAAAATATCAATGGGCAATACAAAAGAAAGCAGTGGTACTGAAAATAAAGCAAAACCAAAGCCTGTCAGTCCTCTTAAAACCGACGCCATCAGAATAACCACCGCACTTAATATCCATATGCTTGCTGTAATTTCTGTCATACGGAAACTAAACGCATAACACAGCCTGCGGGTTGCGCAGGCTGTGTTAATTTTTAGTATTCTTCTACTTTCAGAAGTTCCACATCGAACATCAAAGGGGTGTGTGGCGGAATCGCATTTCCTGCTCCCCTGCTTCCGTAAGCCAGGTCAGAGGGAATATACAGCTTCCATTTGGCGCCGGGCTTCATCATCTGCAGTGCTTCCTGCCAGCCCTGAATAACGCCGTTCACCGGAAATGAAACGGGCTCGCCCCTGTTTACTGAACTATCGAAAACTTTTCCATCCAAAAACATTCCGTGATAGTGCACGCTCACCTTGCTTTCAGCTTTTGGCGAATTGCCTGCGCCTTCTTTTACAATCTCATATTGCAGGCCGCTATCCGTCTGTTTCACGCCCTCTTTCTTCAGGTTTTCGCCGAAAAATGTGTTCTGGGCTTCTTTATTTTCCTGCTGGCTCTTCTCCTGCATTTCCTTAAAATAATCGGTGACAATCTTATTTACCTCTGTTTCGCTTATTTTTAACGACTGCTCCTCCAGCACGTTTTTCATTCCTTCAACAAAATCTTCAATAACTTCAGGATTGAACCCTTGCTGCTTCAGGTTAGCACCTACACTAACACCCAAACTGTAACTTAATTTATCCATACTATCGCTTTTTAATTTGGCTGGCAAAAGTAAGGTTTTGGCAGGAAATATGAATTAACATCCCGTTAAGGCTTATTCACATACACAGAAAAACTTTCTGTAAAAACTTACGTTTAGCCTTTATGAAAGCAGTTGCAGGTATTCTGATATTTTTTTCTTTAACAGGATTTTCGCAGGATGTGCATCCTATTGTAAAGGATTTTTTTGCGGAGCAAAGGAATGAGACCGTTTACCTTCAATGGACAATTAAGGAAGGGCAAACCTGTAACGACATTTATATCGAACGCTCAGCGAACAACATCAATTTTGAGCGTATTGGCCTGATTTCCGGTGTTTGTGGCTCATCAGATGCCGATGTTATCTACAGCTATACCGACAGTATCCCCATCCCAAACCAAATCAATTATTACCGGTTGGAGATCGGCACACAAGGCTTTACCACCGTGTTATCCATCAACACTCATGTCACAGGCCAAAAACCTTTCCGGATTCTTGGAAATCCCGTTAAGGCAAAACTGAAAATCATCTTCGACAGTGAAGGGCTTAAAACACTCAACATTTTCGATATATCAGGAGATAAGGTGATGAGAAAAAAATTTAGCGGGAAAGGGATCTCAATCGATACCCGTGAGCTTCCGTCCGGTGTTTACCTTTTTAATTACATCGAAGGAAATTCAGTTAATAATGGTAAATTCGTCGTCGCAGACTAAAAGAGCTTAGCAGGTTATTGTGCACTGACGCCAAAAGCAACGACAATTTGCGTGGCACAAAACCAAAAATATTAAATTGACTTATGAAAACTATTGGCCTATTGTCGGACACACACCGTTTTTTACCTGATGAGAT
The DNA here is from genome assembly GCA_021767705.1 of Bacteroidota bacterium. GTDB lineage: Bacteria > Bacteroidota > Bacteroidia > Bacteroidales > JAIPAH01 > JAIPAH01. Next base: position 8,889 of record JAASSU010000041.1, read on the forward strand.
CATCCAATTCTTCAGCGGTGTGGATGAAATCTGGCACGCCGGAGACGTAGGCAGCACGGAAGTGATTGAAAGGCTTTCTGCAATTGCTTTCGTCAGGGGTGTATACGGAAACATCGACGACCATAAGATGAGGGCCATACTCCCCGAAGACAATATTTTCGATATTGAAGACGCGAAAATTTACATGACCCACATTGGCGGTTATCCCGGAAAATATGAGAAACGAGCTTATGAAATTGTTAAACGAGAAAAGCCCGATCTATTTATTTCCGGTCATTCGCACATCCTTAAAGTAATGCACGACGATAAAAACAACCTTTTACACATGAACCCGGGTGCCGCTGGTAAAATCGGACTGCACAAATATGTAACGGCATTAAAATTTACTGTCAGCGGAAATCGTTTTACTGATTTACAGGTTTTTGAAAAAGAGCGACGGAAGATATAAGTTTATGACGGTTAGAAACAAAAATCCCCACACAGCAAAGCTGTATGAGGAGCAGTAATATTATTTTAAAGCCACCGGCATGAACCCGCAGTGCTTCAAGAGTCGCCTGTTAAAGCTTAACGTAGCCTGTCTACCGATCGCACCAGCTTTTCGTCCTTTTTAATGTGGCGCTGTGCCAGTAGTGTAAACACAAGCGAAATCAGTGGAAGGTAGATACCCAATGAGTCGCGGTAGTTCACAGTAGTTTTTGTACTTTCTTCGATTGCCGGGATGTAATAAAACATCAGCCCTACCACAAATACAATATTCAGAAAAATGGCCGCGTGCGTCAGGGAAATCTGGCGGGTTCTCTTCTTAAATAACAACAGCGCAATCAAATCCAGTATTAAAACAATTCCTGCCAAAGCAGATAAAGGAATGAAGAACCACCAGACAAAAGGTATTTTATTACCGGGTGTCAGGCTTTCCAGCCCCAAAATATTCAGTTCATAAACTCCTGTTTGAGAATAAAACATAGCCATAGGAAACACCAGCAGAAGTATCAGAGCCACCATTGCCAAAACCAAAAATAAAGATTGTATTCGCTGTATCATTTTGTTTGTTTTTAACGCGGGCAAAGATAAAGCAGAATTTTTTACGTAAAAAGCATTTGCATCTCAAATATTTTATATATTTGCAAACAGCAATTCCCAATCATTTATCTGATTGTTAAAAAAAATTCGAGGACTTTATTGAGGGAAATTAAAGCTTGAAGTTCACATTAAATTAAAAATTTGCAAACTCACCTCTTTAAAATCATAAAATTCAATTTATGTATGACATTATAGAATTAAACAGTAAGCTGGTGTCAGAACTCAAAGAGATTGCTAAGGAGCTGAATATTGAAAAAATTGAAGGCCTCAAGAAGCAAGATCTGATATACACTATTCTGGACCACCAGGCATTAAATCCCGGCAAAGAAACTGCGAAGGCTGAGCCAAAGAGAAAGCCGGGCAGACCAAAGAAGAACAAGGAAGCCACTGAGGCAAAACCTGCCAAGGAAGAAAAACCAGCTTCTGAAGAGAAAAAAGACGATGATTCTTCGGAAAAGAAAACCCGAAAACGTCGGCGTATTGTGAAGCCCCCGGAGCCGGTAAAACCAAGAGAAGAAAGCAAGCCCGAACCCGGCGAGGAGAAAAAGCCTGCCGCTGAAGAGCCTGCCAAAAAATCTTTTGACACTGTTCAGGATGATATTCAAAAGCGCGAAGCTGAAAGGAAGCAAAGCTACACTCCTGAGCACCGTCCACGCGAGTACTCTTCCCGCGAGCATTCCTCCAGAGACCGCACTCCGAGAGAACGTACAGAAAGACCTGTGGTAAAAAAGCAAGAGGAAGAATTCTTCCCTTTTGAATCTGAAGGCATTGTAAGCAGCGAAGGTGTTTTGGAAATTATGCCTGATGGCTACGGTTTCCTGCGCTCAAGTGACTTTAACTACCTGAACTCGCCCGATGATATTTACGTTTCGCAATCGCAGATAAAGCTTTTCGGACTGAAGACCGGCGACACCGTGCGCGGAAGCATCCGCCCCCCGAAAGATGGCGAGAAGTTCTTCCCGCTTATCAAGGTAGAAAAAATCAACGGAAAAGACCCTGCAGCTATTCGCGACAGGATACCTTTCGACTACCTGACGCCGATGTTCCCTGATGAGAAGTTTAACATCACATCGCACAAACGCGAGGACAACCTCTCAGTGAGAATCATCGACCTCTTCTCTCCTATCGGGAAAGGTCAGCGTGGTTTGATTGTGGCGCAGCCCAAGACAGGTAAAACCGTGCTGCTTAAGGAAATGGCCAATGCTATCGCCACTAACCACCCGGAAGCATACCTTATCGTATTGCTTATCGATGAACGTCCGGAGGAAGTGACCGATATGGCACGCAACGTAAACGCGGAAGTTATCTCTTCTACTTTTGATGAGCCTGCTGAGCGCCACGTGCGTATTTCAAACATTGTTTTGGAAAAAGCAAAACGTATGGTGGAAAGCGGTCATGATGTAGTGGTGCTGCTCGACTCGATTACCCGCCTGGCACGTGCGCACAACACCGTTTCACCATCATCAGGTAAAGTATTATCAGGTGGTGTGGAAGCCAACGCCCTGCAAAAACCGAAACGTTTCTTTGGTGCTGCCCGTCAGATTGAAAATGGTGGTTCACTCACTATCCTGGCCACAGCACTGATCGATACCGGTTCAAAAATGGACGAAGTTATCTTTGAAGAATTTAAAGGTACTGGTAACATGGAGCTGCAGCTCGACCGCCGTTTGGCAAACAAGAGAGTATGGCCTGCTGTGGACATTATCTCTTCTGGCACTCGCCGCGAAGACCTGCTGCTTAACAAAGAAACGCTGCAGCGTGTATGGATCCTCAGAAACCACCTTGCTGATATGACACCCATTGAAGCAATGGAATTCATTAAAGACAAGATGAAATTCACACAGGATAACGAGGAATTCCTCACTTCGATGAACGGATAATCGTTATCAATCAACAGATATAAAAGACCATTCTTTTTCAGGATGGTCTTTTTTTTATGTTAAATGTACTCCGCCAAAGTTCCCGGAGCTCATCAGCAACAAAACAGATTCACTTTGCGATAAACCATCGAGATGCTGCTTAAGCTCTCCGCTGCTGTTGATTACCGCTAAATCATTTTCATTAAAATACTTTCTTACTTCCCCGGGATGCAGTTCAGGCAACCTTTTCATTTTTAATGTATGCTGAAGGTAAAAAACCACCTTGTCATCGGCGGCCGACATGCTGTTTTTGTAATGCGGAAGGAAATCCTTGTTGAGGCTACTAAACGTGTGCAGTTCCAAAACAGCTATTATTTTCTTTTCCGGATGCTTCTCCCTTACAGCTTCCACAGTGGCTTTCACCTTGGATGGGGCATGAGCAAAATCGCGATAAACCACTTGCGATGCGTTGCCGCTCACCCTTTGCAGCCGTCCTGATGCCCCTTTAAAACTTGCTATGGTTTTGTAAAAATCAATTTCATTCACGCCAAGCTCAACACAAACTTTTTTGGCGGCCTCAATATTCATCAGGTTGTGCCGACCGAAAACAGCCACTGGATAAGAATTTTCATTTTCCTTGATAAACACCTCTCCGTTTCCTGTATTATAATCAGGAACTTTATAAGGAAGAATTTTTAAGTCATTACGTGAATGGCTTTCAACCAACTTTTTAACTTCTTCATCCTTAAAACAGGGAATGAGTGTGCCACCGGGTTCAATGACGTGGAGGAATTCTTCAAATTGTTCGAGATAATTTTCATAGGTAGGGAAAACATTCATGTGATCCCAGGCAATGCCAGTGATCACAGCAATATGGGGTTTATACAGATGAAACTTGGGCCTGCGGTCGATCGGCGAAGTCAGATACTCATCACCTTCGATAATCATCACCGGAGCATGCCCGGTTATCTTCACCATGGTATCAAAGCCTTCCAACTGAGCCCCCACCATGTAATCGCAATTGATGTTCAGGTTATTCAATACATGCAGGATCATCGCCGTCGTGGTGGTTTTTCCATGACTTCCACCAATCACCACACGTGTTTTGTCTTTCGACTGTTCATACAAATATTCCGGATAGGAAAAGATAGGAACGCCAATTTCTTTCGCCTTCAGTAGTTCAGGGTTATCCTTGCGGGCATGCATTCCCAAAATCACAGCATCAAGTTCATCTGTGATCTTTTCGGGATACCAACCTTCCGATTCGGGCAGCAGCCCCTGCTTTTGCAATCGTCCTCTCGATGGTTCAAAAATCTCATCATCCGACCCGCTTACTTTGGCTCCTTTGAAATGCAGGGCCAGGGCCAGATTGTGCATCGCACTGCCGCCAATGGCAATAAAATGTATTCTTTCCATTCTTTTCATTTTTTCCGAAACAGCACCTAATTTTCAGACCCCGCTGGTATCAGAGCTGCAATTCTGTAAATAATCAACATCACGCTTAAAAACTGACAATTGGTGTGCAAGCTACAAAAAAGGAATTTAACTTTAAATTCTTGTATTTTTACACCCGCTATTATCATGAACTGAAACATCATTAATAATCATTTTGAAATTATCCGGGAAAGATTAATTTTGCATTCTTTGCCTGACTATTAAAAGGAATTATGATACAAAATATTGATATAGAGCACCTCAATAAAACATTTAAAGGTGCATCAGCCGAAAAGGTTTTACACTATTTTCTGAATGAGTTTGACGGAAAGGTAACTTTCGCCTCCAGCCTGGGTGCCGAAGACCAGGTGCTGGCGCATATGATTGCCGGAATCAACAAAGAGGCATCCATCTTTATGCTCGACACCGGAAGGATGTTCCCCGAAACCTACGACGTGCTGGCCAGAACCAACAGCCGGTACGGACTAAACATCAGGGTTTATTTTCCGGATTCCGATCGTGTGGAAGAAATGGTCAACGACAAAGGGATCAACCTTTTTTATAAAAGTATCGAAAACAGGAAGCTCTGCTGTCATATCCGGAAAACAGAGCCCCTGCAACGCGCACTCAAACCCAACGATGCATGGATTACAGGCCTGAGAAGGTCGCAGGCTGTAACCCGCACCAATATGGAAGTGGTTGAGTGGGACGATGTAAACGAGCTGCTAAAAATCAATCCGCTTATCGAATGGAGTAACGAAGACGTATGGGATTTCATTAAAAAATACAATGTGCCCTACAACAAGCTGCACGACAAAGGTTTTCCCAGTATCGGATGTCAGCCCTGCACCCGGGCCATCGAACCTGGCGAAGATATCCGCGCCGGACGCTGGTGGTGGGAAGATCCGGACACAAAAGAGTGTGGGTTACACAAAAAATAGTTTGATTTATCAAGACAGGGAAACGGCGGAATTTTAATGTTCCGCTTTTTTTATGGGCGTATTATCAATTGTAAATCAGAATATTACTCGAACCGGATAGCTTTTACCGGACTAATTCTGGTGATAATATAGGAAGGAATTATCATAATCAAAAAACAGATTATTAATGTTCCGGCATTAATCCATAGCAGATCAACCACCTGGAGGTTGACCGGGACTTCCTTCATAAAATAAGACTCCTGATCGAGTTTGATAATGCCGAAATACTTCTGAACCAAAGCCAGTCCGAGTGCTAAAGCATTGCCGATAGCAAGGCCTCTGAAAACAATAAAGGTGGCATTGTATAAAAACAGCTTCCTGATCGACCAGTTGTTCATCCCCAGTGCTTTCAGAATTCCTATCATATTCGTACGCTCCAGAATCAGAATAAGAAGCGTGCTTATCATAGTGATGGAAGCGACCAGCACCATAATAATCAGGATAATAATCACATTCATATCCTGAAGCTTAAGCCAGTCGAATATCTCTGGGTGAAGGTCTTTGATGTTTGTTACGTTCAGGTTAAAAGGCACCGTGTTGTAAACATCAGCGGTTACCTGCTCAAGCTGATTAAAATCGTTAATCACCACTTCAAACCCTCCTACTTCATGTTGCTCCCATCCATTCAAATCCTGGATATTTTGGATATCGCCAATAATAAAACGCTTGTCAAAATCTGTGAGCCCGGTATCGAAAATACCGGCTACTTCAAAGGGGCGTCCCCGCTGATGGTTCCCGATAATAAAATACGTGCGCAGCTTATCTCCCACGCTTACCTGAAGTAGATTGGCCAGGCTCCTTGAGATCAACACCTCCATGGAAGCTTCCTCGTCCCTAAAAGCAATCCTTTCTCCTTCCACCATTTTGTCTTCAAAAAAATCCCAGTTAAAATCGCGGCCAATGCCTTTGAGCACGACCCCCTGCATCACGTCGTTGTTCTTTACAATGGCGGCTTTGGTGGCAAACACCCTGATATTTCTCACTTCTTCAATACCCATTTCAGGATAAAAGTCCTGCTTGGTGCTTACCGGCGGAGTCTCGTAAGATTGGTTGGAATTGAACGGAGTAATACGTATATGTGCCCCAAATCCTGTAACTTTGTCGCTGATTTCTTTTTGAAATCCGGTAACAATGGCCACAGACAGAATCATTACACTGATACCCAAAACAATGCTTAAAATAGCAATGCGTATCAGTGGCCTCGAATAGTTGAAACTATCCCTGGCAAGTGTTCTTTTGGCTATGAAAAAAGCTGTTTTCAAATTTTTTTATTGAGTAACCGTATAAGCAATGCGAAAATATCAAATTGTTTCGACAATCGTGCTTCTTTTGTTATGTAATTTGCTTCCAGCACAACCGGCCCCCGATGATGCTGTGGTTCCCGGGGCCGCGCAAAAATGGCCTTACCTGTCATTTATTGGTAATAAGCCCTTTGCGGTGGTGGCCAATCACACCTCTATGGTGAACGGCACCCACCTCGTCGACACGCTCATTTCCATGGACTACAACCTTAAAAAGATATTTTCTCCTGAGCATGGCTTCAGGGGAGATGCTGAAGCCGGCGCATACTTGTACAACAGCACCGATACGGTTACTGGGTTGCCGGTCATTTCTCTTTATGGCGCCAATAAAAAACCCAAACCCAAAGACCTGAATGGCATCGAAATTATATTATTTGATATCCAGGATGTGGGAGCCCGTTTTTACACCTACATCTCTACTTTGACGCTGGTGATGGAAGCATGTGCTGAAAACGATATCCAGCTTGTGATTTTGGATCGGCCCAACCCGAATGGTTTTTATGTGGCCGGACCTGTTTTGCAACCCGGATTTGAATCCTTTGTCGGGATGCATCACGTACCCATCGTTCATGGTATGACCATTGCCGAGTATGCCAACATGGTTAATGGCGAAGGATGGATTAACGGGTATTGCGATCTGACCTGGATAAAATGCAAAAACTATACGCACAAAACACGTTATCAACTGCCCATCCAGCCATCGCCCAACCTCAAAAGTATGGAGGCCGTCTACCTTTACCCTTCGTTGTGCTTGTTCGAAGGTACGGTAGTAAGTGTGGGCAGAGGCACCGATACCCCATTCGAGATTTATGGCCATCCGGACATCAACTACGGCAGCTACTCGTTCACCCCTGCACCTAACCAGGGCAGCAGCAATCCGAAACTGAACGGACAGGTCTGCTACGGACAAAATCTCCATTATTACGGGAAAAATTTTCATGAGATGCCAATGAAATTCAACCTTTACTGGCTGCTGGAGGCATACAAGGCCTTAAAAGGCAAGGGCAGGTTTTTCAACGCCTATTTTGATAAGCTGGCCGGAACAGACAAGCTGAGAAAACAGATTGAGGCCGGAAAAGATATCGAAGAGATTATGCAGTCGTGGGAAAAAGACTTGGAAGCCTTTAAAAAGATCCGAAAGAAATATCTGCTTTATCCTGATTTTGAATAATCAGGAATGCAATTGAGTAATCAACCTTCTTTTTTTTACCTTTACGGAAAGGAATTTTATGAGTCTTGAATTAATACATATTATTTTTATAATTGCCGGATTGGCCATTGGAGTATTATCCGGAATTCTGATCACCAGAAATAAGGTCTCGAAACAGTCGGAAGAGCACCAGCAGGAAACCGATCAGCTAAAGGAAGAATATCAAAAAATCCTGACCGAACTCAGCGTGGTAAAAAGCGAGAAAAACAATCTCAGAGAAAACTATATCAGCAAGGCAGAAGAAGTAAAGTCCTTTCAGGCTGAAAAGGAGTCTATCCAGCAAAACCTTGTAAGGGCAGAAGCAGAAAACAAAAACCTGCTATCGCGGATGGAAGAGCATAAAAAAGAAGTGGAGCAGCTCCGCAAGCAATTTATGATGGAGTTTGAAAACATTTCTTCCAAGCTGCTAAAAACCAATGCCCGGGAGTTTGCTGAAACCAATCAAAAGCGTATCGACGAGATCCTTAATCCCTTTAAGGAAAAGATTGAAAAGTTCGAGAAAACCGTGCAGGAAACGCATCACTCTAACCTGAAAGAACAAACCACGCTGCGCAGTGAGCTAAAAAACCTGCATGAGCTAAACCAGCGCATGGCTGAGGAGGCCAAGAACCTGACCCTTGCACTGAAAGGCGACAGCAAGCAACAGGGTAACTGGGGCGAAATCCTGCTTGAAAAAGTTCTCGAAAGGAGTGGCCTTCAAAAAGGGATTGAATATGAACGTGAGGTGGTTATCGACAGCGATGACCACAAAAAACTCCGTCCGGATGCCATCGTTTACCTCCCCGAAAAAAAGCACATCGTCATCGACTCAAAAGTGTCGCTGCTAGCCTATGAAAAAAGCGTGGAAGCCGACACGGAAGAAAAGCGCAACGAACACCTGAAGGCCCACCTGGCCTCCGTACGAAGCCACATCAAAAACCTCTCCTCCAAAAACTACTACCTCTCAAGTCAGCTCGACACCCCCGAATTTGTTTTGATGTTTATGCCCATAGAGCCTGCTTTCAGTGCCGTGATTCAGTATGACAAGGAAATTTTTAATGAGGCCTGGGACAACCGCATCGTAATGGTAAGTCCGAGCACTTTGCTGGCCACCCTTCGCACGGTGGCTTCTTTGTGGAAACACGAAAAGCAAACCGAAAACGCACTGAAGATAGCACGCGAGGGAGGCAAGCTCTACGACCGCATCGCGCTCTTCCTGCAGGAGTTTGAAAAGCTTGAAAAGCCACTCGACCAGGCCAAAGAATCCTACATCTATCTTCGCGATAAGCTGGTCACCAACCGCCAAAGCCTCTCGCGGACAGCCAGCCGGCTTAAAGAACTGGGCGCGAAAACCTCAAAAAAACTGCCCGAACAATATCTCCTTGAAAATGAGGAGGAAGAACAATGAGAAGCCTGCCGCTGATACTGCTTCTGGCATTCCTGGTGCATGGGTGTATTTCGACCAACCGGCTGACCACACGTAATTACAGCGGGACAACATCCGGTGTGGAAGCTCCCTTCAGGTACACCCTCGTTCATGAAAATGACAGCATCTCCAATCTCTTTGTGGAGGTCATCCATTCAGAACTGAAATACATCCAAAAAAAGGGCAGCAAGGTTTATAAGTCCAAATACACGATGGCTTATGAAGTTTACCCCGACATCACCTCCAACAAGGTGTCTGACAGCAATTCGATAACGCTGAGCGACTCCCTTCATTTTGCCACGTTCGACCGGACAGTCCATCAGATTCCGGTAGAAATCAAGGACTCCTCCACGGTCTTCCTGAGTTTTTCCTTTACGGATCATCATCAAAGTAAAACCCATCACCGTTTTCTTGAGATAGAAAAAACAGAGTATGACCGATGGAA
>JAASSU010000236.1 GCA_021767705.1 Bacteroidota bacterium
CATAAGCGAGTGACCTTTTCGCTTTGTTGATGAAAGTGTTATCCCGACAAACAGATAGCATTAATCTGACAGACAGAAAGCGTTAATCTGGCGAACAGAAAGCGTTAATCTGATGGGCAGAAAGCATTGATCTGACGGATAGAAAGCGTTAATCTGACGGACAGATAGCAATGATCTCTCCGTGATTAAGCCTGAATCGAAGCGGGGAGGAAGCCTTATTACACCACACACAGATTGCAATGGCTTTTTCATCTGCCAATAAAACAGCACTTTATGTAAATACAACCAAACTGAAAAAGGAATAAACGCCATACAGATCGACGTCTTCTCATGAATGGATTTCTTATTGCCACAGCTAAGAAGAGTTTCTGCAACAAGAAATAATGTTCAAAAAAGAATAACAATTTAATGTCTGATTATTGTGATTCCTAAAGAAATCTTTTTACTTTAGTGCCAACTAATTGTGAAATTATGAACCTCATTCCTTATAAAAGTCATAGATTTTCTAACGGCTTCTGCCGGTCAACCCTGCGAGTACCGGATCAAATCGAGCATGGCCACGCAGGAGCTCGAAACGCTGTTCGGCCAGGCCGGCGACCTGCTCAACCAGCGCCTCGACAACCTGATGAAAATCTTTGTCAACCGCGACCCCAACTTCTGTTGCGGATACCTGAAGGCATGGGTGATTGTGGATTATTAATAAAAGAGAAATAAAAACAATTGTATTTTATATTGATGTTAGCGGCAATTATAACATGCAGAAAATGAGCCATATATGATAACAAACATTCCTACACCTAAAGAATTTGAAGATATTTCTAAGCAATGCTTAACCCAAGCTTTGAATCTTTTACTTAAGGTGTATGAAGACCTATATGAAGTCAAAGAATATGTAGATAAAGACGAAATATGGACTCACAATGCTGGTACAATAAGAACATCGCTAATACTATTACACCAAGGCATTGAGACAATTATGAAAGGAACAATATGTAAAACCTCACCATTTTTACTTCTTGAAAAGAATAGAGCTGATTGGCCAACATTACCTTCAAAAGGCGACAAAGATTTTGGAGATTTATTCACAATTTCAGGCGAAGCATTACTTACAACTTATTGTGCTATTGAAAACAAAATTACAATTGACAATAATTTGATTTCTTTTATTGAAGATGTTCGAAAAAAAAGAAACAATGCAATTCATGGAGTTAGTGAAATTAAAACAACTGCAGATGAACTATTTGAAAATATTCTGAAGGCATTTACTTTATTTTTCGGAAAGGATTCATGGTTTGTATTTGCTCGTGAATATAATCTTCTAGACCCTATTTTTGGTTTTAGTGGTTATGGACTTGAAGAATTCAAAATACATACTCTTTTAGATGTGGCTTTGTCTATTCTTGGAAAAAAAAGACTCAACAAATATATATCGTTAAACATTCAAGGTCGAGCTTATTATTGTCCATCATGTAAAAGAGAAATGAATGAAATTGATTATCATGATAGCAAATGGGCATTTTTAAAACCAAATAAACCAGAATCGATAAATTTACAATGTGTCGTTTGTTCATCGGAATTTATCGTAAAACGTCAAGATTGTATTAATCATGATTGCAAGGGAAACGTCATTCAAGAATATGGTGATGAATCAACATGTTTAACATGCTTTGAAGAACAAAAATAACTACCGCTAACAATGTATATACAAAATAGGCGAAATAGCAGTAAATTCAAAGGTTATAGCCCGCTTCAACTTCTCTACAGTTTGATAGGTTTGAAGCCCGCAATCGCCTACTTTGCATATACTCAACGTTACATGCAATTAAAAAAGGACTTACACATAGTTTAGATTATAATATAAAATTGATTAATATGGTAGATGAACATCCAATATTTATTGCACCTGAAAATGAGGATGTAAAAATCTGGAGATACATGGATTTTACAAAACTGATATCTCTTATTGATACTCGTAGACTTTTTTTTACAAGAGCAGATTTATTTAATGACCCATTTGAGGGTTCTTATCCAAGAATTAATGTTGAGGCCAGAAATTATGCACCTGAAGAATTGCCTGAAGAAGGAAAGCAAAATTATATTGAGGCAATGAAAAAAATGGGGAGTACTAATAAACATTGGCCTAGATATACTGCTATTAGTTGCTGGCATATGAATGATTATGAGTCTGCTGCAATGTGGAGCCTATATTTAAAAAGTGATGAAGGAATTGCTGTTCAATCTACTTTTAAGCAATTAAAAAAAAGTATAATTGATGAAGAAAAGGTTTACCTCGGAGTTGTAAAATATATAGATTATGAAAAAGACTATATTGAAGGAGGTAACATACTTGGACCATTTGTTCATAAGAGAAAGAGTTTTGAACATGAGAGAGAACTAAGAGGAGTATTAATGAAGTGGCCAACAGCCTCTGGAACTATGGATTTTAAAGAAGAAACAATAATTGGTGGAGTTCCTGTTAAAGTAGACATTGAAGAATTAATAGAGAAAATTTATGTAGCCCCTAATGCTCCTGGATGGTTTGCTGACCTTGTAAAGACTGCTGTTAGAAGATACGGATATGATATTGAAGTAATTCATTCAGAACTTAATAATTCACCTATGTTTTAATAAAAAACTACAAGTGGTAATAATCAGGGATCAATCCCAAGTATGATCCGCCTGAGGCGGACTCTACTGGGATTATCCTAGTGTTTACCCCGTTGAATCTCTTCTATTCCATGGGGGCTGAATCCAATATTAAATGACCAAAGCTGCTCGCAACACGATTAAACAGCCTCTCGGAAAAGTTCGTTGTCAGCCGTAACAATCAAAGTAAAACAACCATGACAAGAAATGAAGGTAAAGGCAACAAGTTCAGAACCGCCACCAAAAATGACCTTATTTGCTTTCTTCAACCTTAGTAACCAGGGAACCATCCGGATAACAAACCTTATTACCTTATTAAATCGTCTGGTAGCAATAAGGTAATAAGGTTATACATCGTTGAGTCATACATTATTCTACTAAGGTTGAAGATGCCGTTGAATAAGGTTGTGTTGAGCTGATGGCTGTTATGAATTGAAGACATAAGTGGAGGCATTGCGCATTATCTGTCACCCGGGTGCTAATCTTATGATTAGGTTAAAGAATTATATGAGAATAGCACCCGCATTCATGCGGGTGGGCATTGAAAACACCCACCCAATCATGAAAGGGCGCTTCAGCGTCCTTTTAAATGAACCGGGAATACTCAGCACCTGGTAATATCAAAGTCAGAATATCCTTATTAATCCTTGACCCTCAGCCTTGTTTAAAAATCCTGTATAACTAATGGTGGAAGAGTTTCAGGATTCCCTTTTGAAATTCTATTTTTGTGTAAAATTTTGTGATGGCAGAAAAATATACTGAAGAAAGCATCCGGTCGCTCGACTGGAAAGAACATATTCGCCTGAGACCCGGGATGTACATTGGGAAGCTTGGAGACGGGGCCTCTCAGGATGACGGGATTTATGTGTTGGTAAAGGAGATTATTGACAACTCCATCGATGAGTTTACCATGGGGCATGGCAAGCGCATTGATGTGGAAATAAAGGATAAGCAGGTCACCATTCGTGACTATGGCCGTGGAATGCCTCTTGGGAAAGTGGTGGAGTGTGTTTCGCAAATCAACACCGGCGCCAAATACGACAGCAAAGTGTTTAAGAAGGCTGTGGGGCTCAACGGCGTGGGCTCGAAAGCCGTTAACGCTTTGTCATCCTACTTTAAAGCCCAGGCTTTTCGCGATGGGAAAACACGTCTCGTAGAGTATGAGCGGGGCGAGATTATCAATGACAATGATGCCAAGGATGACACCATAGAAGCCAACGGAACATTGATTTCTTTTGTTCCGGATGAGGAGGTGTTTGGCGATTATCATTTCGTGAGCGAGTATCTCGAAAAGATGCTGTGGAATTTTGCGTTCCTCAACACCGGGCTTACCATCTCTTTTAATGGTCAGCGTTTCCAGGCGAAGCACGGGCTTCGCGACTTGCTTGAGCATGAGATTAACGGTAATCCCCTCGTGTACCCGATTATCCATTTTGAGGAGCAGGACCTTGAGATTGCCTTTACGCACGTTCGTAATCAATATGGCGAAGAGTATTACTCCTTTGTCAACGGACAGCACACCACGCAGGGAGGAACACACCTGGCCTCTTTCCGCGAAGCCATCGTAAAAACTGTCAGGGATTTCTATAAGAAGGATTTTGATCACCAGGACATCCGCGCCTCCATCAATGCAGCTATCAGCATTAAGGTGCAGGAGCCTGTGTTTGAGTCGCAGACCAAAACCAAGCTGGGTTCCAACCATATCGAGCCCGGAGGGCAGACGATCCGGAATTATGTGATGGATATTGTGGGGCGTAACCTCGACAATTATCTGCACAAAAACCACGAGACAGCTGAAGAGCTGCTCAAGCGGATTAAGCTTTCGGAAAAAGAGCGGAAGGAAATGGCGGGCATCAAAAAGCTGGCACGTGAATCGGTGAAAAAGGTCAGCCTCCACAATAAAAAACTTCGCGACTGCCGCGTACACTACAATTCTAACCACGATAAGCGTCTTGAAACCACCATTTTTGTTACCGAGGGTGACTCAGCGAGCGGCTCGATAACAAAATCGAGGAATGTGAATACACAGGCTGTTTTCAGCCTAAAGGGTAAGCCTTTGAACAGCTACGGCCTCTCGAAAAAGATCGTTTATCAGAATGAAGAGTTTAACCTGTTGCAGGCGGCACTTAATGTGGAAGAAGGAGTGGATAGCCTGCGCTACAATAATATTGTGATTGCCACTGATGCTGATGTGGATGGGATGCACATCAGGTTGTTGCTGCTTACCTTTTTCCTTCAGTTTTATCCTGATGTGGTGAAGGCAGGTCATGTCTACATCCTTCAGACACCCCTTTTCAGGGTCAGAAACAAAAAGGAGACCATCTATTGCTACAGCGAGGATGAGCGGCGCAAGGCTGTTAAGAAGCTCGGGAAAACTGCCGAAATCACCCGCTTTAAGGGACTGGGAGAGATTTCTCCGGGTGAGTTCAAACACCTGATTGGTCCGAAAATGCGAC
>JAASSU010000237.1 GCA_021767705.1 Bacteroidota bacterium
CATCATCCCCGGCGACGGCGGCGCCTGGTTCATGCAGCGCCTGATCGGCTATCAGCGCGCCTTCGAGCTCACCCTCACCGGCCGCGTGATAGACGCCGCCGAAGCCAAAGAGCTGGGTATTGTTCTGGAAGTGGTGCCAGCGGACGATCTGATGAATGCCGCGAATGCCATGGCCGGCCGCATGGCCAGCCAGCCGCCCAAAGCCACTCGGCTCACAAAGCGCCTGATGAAAATGGCGCCTAGAATGGAACTGAAGGATTTTCTGGATGTTTGCGCCAACTTCCAGGGCATGTGCCATAACGAGCCAGAACACCTGGAAGCGGTGAATAAAATGCTGGAAGCGATGTCGAAGAAGTAGCGGTGGCGGCGCCAAGGCCGCCTATCAGGCAGGCGGGACTATTGCTGCGTAAACACCCTCAGGTCGAGTTCCTTCTCTACCTGCTTCGCAATGGTCTCGTCAGATAGACTGAAAGCCACATGAAACCCTTTCTGCGGCTCGATACCGCCATCATTGATAATGGCAACCACCTGCGCCGGGTCGGTCAACTCGCTCACATCGTCAACCAGCGAAATCTGGTCATCTTCGGAAAGCAGGCTGTTGGCCGCCTCAATCGCCGACGAAGCACCCTGACCGGGTGATGGGGTACAAACAACCATTCTGGCCTGACCAACCGGCGTCACGATCAGCCGCTTGGCTTTCTCGATGGGATCGTTCACGTAATCTGCGATTTGCTTACCGATAGCTTCAACTTCGGCCATGGCGTTCTGTCTCCTTGTGCGGAAAACATTGGCTTAATGCCTACGCCGGAAGTTGGGACGTCGATCACCCGATCAGAACCCCGAAACAGCTTGAAGTGGATCATCACACCGGTGAATGGTTAAATTTCTCCACGACTCAATACGGAGAGCTCTCTAGGGGCAAGCTGATCGGTCTATGCAATCGGGAACAGTATTATAGCGAGGGCTTTAAGGAGGAACGTTAAGCGTCCGAATAAAGCCGAGAGCGGCAAAAACGCCACTGAATCTTGGCTAAGACGCCTGTCGCGACTAACTCAGGTTCGTGAAGCGACAAGAGCAGAAATCGACGCTCTCCTGCCGATACCGCTTGTACTTGGGAGAAACTGAGTGGTGAGGTTCACCCGCCACCTTGGAGTTCTGTCAATAACTGTACGGAACCAGTGACCATATGTAGACTACAGACCAACTAAACTTAAAGGATGAAGTTGATCTTATGCTTGACCAAACGTTTTCTGCCAGGACGTTGCACAGACTATGTTCAGTTTCCGAAGTTATTGAATTTGGCTTAGGCGGAAAAACCGATGAACAAATATGTTTTTTTGAGGAAATAGCAAGTAAAATAAACCACGATAATTTTGAATTATCTGAATTCAAATGCTTTAAAAGGAATGGAAAGCCTGTATATAAAGCAAAAAACAAATATGATCATTTCGCAATAAAAAAAGCAAATGAAAACATCAAAAGAATATTTAGCGTTTCAAGTTCCGACCGGCGACTTTTAGTAAATCAAATAAAGGTACTTTTGGAGGAAAACTCTCCTTTCCATATTGTAAAAGTAGATATATCCTCATTTTTCGAGTCAGTTGATAAAAAAGAGTTACTGGATAAATGCTGGGATAACCCCATACTTTCCCACTTAACAAAAAAAATAATCACTAATCTTCTAGATGATGGTCAGTTCAAGAATAAATCAGGACTACCTCGCGGATTATCTGTTAGCGCAACACTTTCAGAATTATATCTAGAAGATCTTGATAAGCACATTCGGGAAATGGAAGGCATATACTACTCTGCACGATATGTCGATGACATCGTGATTTTTTGTATTCCTACGGCGACTGAAACACAGGAAAAGGTCGAAGAGTACATTACAAAAATGGGGCTATCTATAAACAGAGGAAAAACTGAAACCAAAAGAAATAAAACTGATAAGTACCCTATTATAATTGACTACTTAGGCTATCAATTTTGCAAGAGCGAAAATGGCGTATCCGTAGATATCGCACCAAACAAAGTAAAAAAAATAAAAACCAGAATTATTAAATCATTTCTTTCATACTTGAAAGATGGAAATTTCTATCTTTTAGAAAAAAGACTCCAGTTTCTTACCGGTAACTTCAGTTTAGACTCAAAATCAAAGGTAGAGGGCGAGCCACTTAAAACCGGAATTTACTATAACTATTCTGAAATATCGCCTGATGCACCTTCGCTCGATCAACTTGATTCTTTTCTTATAAAATTAATATACTCAAAGCACAACTCATTGGGTAAAAAAATTAGATCGAGATTGACACCTCGCCAAAGGAGAGCTCTAAGAAAGTATTCTTTTAAAACGGGTTTCCATAAAAAAATAACGCACAAATTCTCATATTTGGATGTAGTCTTAATAAGGAGGTGTTGGACCAATGAGTAAATTAAAAAAAGTTAAGCGAAGTGATAGCTATAGAATTTTATTAACTGAGACTCTTCCTTATGAGGTTCCGATCCTTTTTTCAAATGAAAACTTTCATAAGAAATTTATAAAGCGCGATATCGATAATTACCCTGAGTGTTTTAGAGACCTGATTTTTTCAGAGCAAGAGTCGTACCCATTCAACTACCGCATAGTAAAAAATACAAGCTCAACCCGAAAGGTAAGCTTACCTCATCCCTCTATTCAGTATGACTTCGTAAATTTTTATGATAAGTATCAATCCGTTATTTCCTCCCTTTGTTCTAGGAGCAAGGCATCACTGAGAGCGCCAACTAGGATCGCATCTCATTTCGTTGAGAAGAGATCTACCTCACGATTAAAAAATATTCTTAAAGATGACTCGGTTGAGGGGAAATCAACGGCTGAATCTGACACAGAGAGGCATGCTTCATCCTATTTTCAATATCAGAAGTTTCCTCTTTTATTCAAGTTTTATGATTCTTACCTTTTTCAGCGCCTAGAACGCCAATATAAGGTTATGCTGAAGTTCGATATTTCAAAGTGTTTTCAAAGCATTTACACACACTCCATTACTTGGGCGGTTAAAGATAAGCAATTTGTCAAAGATAACTTGAAGAGCATAAAGGAAACCTCTTTCGAAGGAAAGTTCGACAAGTTAATGCAGCGGTCTAACTCAAACGAGACTAATGGAATTCTTATTGGGCCAGAGTTCTCTCGGATTTTTGCTGAAATTATACTTCAGAGAGTTGACGAGAACGCTAGATTCCAACTAATGGAGCTAGGAATCAAAAACTATACCGTAAAACGGTACGTCGATGATTACTTTGTTTTCGCTCAAAATGATGAGCTTGCATTTAAAATAATGAGGTTATTTCAGACTGAATTAGAGAAGTTCAATTTACACCTAAATGAGTCAAAGATTTCAATCACCAATCGCCCTTTCATAACTCATGAATCGGTTGCAAAGCAACAGGTGAGCGCCTTAGTAAATAATCTTTTTGATCATTATATAGAGACTGAATCTATATCCGAACCGGGACCTGAATTGGAGAACACCAAATCTTTGATAAGAAGCCCAATTAGAAAAGGTCCAAACCTTAAAAGAATGGACCTCAATTATATCTCAAAATATAAATCAATATCCAAAATGAACGGTGTAGGCTACGAAGCTTCGACAAACATTTTCTTAACAGGGATTCGGAACCACTTGGTCGTTCTGCAGGAAAATTTGGAGAAAACCAAATTCGATCCCGCTGATTCTAGATTGCATCTATTCCTTAAATCTTTGGTAACTATATCCCTATATTGCTTTTCCATGGACATGAGGTACCGCGGCAGCTATCTAGTTTGTCAAGTTATACTTATTATTCTCTCTATCTCTAAACGCCTCAATACAGACAGGTCCGAGTCTATAAACAAATGCGTTTCTGACGAAATATTATTGACGCTCAGAAATCCTGCAAACGATTTTTCTAGTTTGCCGCATGAGTTTCTTAATCTATTAATATTGCATAAGGAGCTCGGAGAAAGTTATAAATTTTCTTCAGACGTTCTATTCTCATTTATAGACCAGAGATTGATATCAGAAAAATCAATAGAATTAGATTACTTCTCAACTATGTCTATGATTTATTATATCGAGGATGATAATCAATACTCTGGGTTCAGAAATAAAATAGAGCTGGGCCTCTTATCTAAGTTCAGATCCCAAGAGAGGCCACTTAAGCATGCAGAGCTTTTTTTAATGTTTGTTGACTCGATGTCGTGCCCCTACGTCTCCAATTCCACAAAATCCTCTTTAATGGAAGAGATGCAAAAAAAACACATGGACAAAAACATAAAGAAAGAAGAAAAGCCTAAAATAGCCAAAGCTCTTAAAGAGAAACTCAAAAATGATTCGTGGTTTTTTAGCTGGGACAATCAGAAGTCAATTTATTATCATCTAGCCAAGAAAGAGCTTAAGGCTCCGTCCTTGAATCTCAGCTACTAGGCCAGTACGATAAGCTTGCACGCAAGCGTCGGTCAGTCAGGCGGCTAGCACGTCTGACGCGACCGAAACACTGGCTTTAACCGGCGCAGATCTCCGTGAGCAACAAATGGCTTTATGCTGCAGTAATTTTCGAATAAAGCCATGGGCGAAACGGGTACACACGAAGCTTCGCTGTGCCCTTACCCAGGAGGCCCGATTGACCTAAGTGGCGCTACCCGTTTTCGCTGTGTCGCTAGGAATGTCGGGCCTCAGGGGGTATTGTAAGCCCCCATTGTTACATCTCACTAGTTCCCAATTGATTCACTTCTCCTTTAAGACCCCTTAGAAGTTGACGAAGCTTAGTCGAATGCTCTAACAGAAAAGTTTAGGAACGCCCTCTTCCTCAGCGCGATTCACCAGGCCTTCACATCTGCCAAAAAAAGCGGAGAAGTGTCTACATTTTTTTATTGGCGAGCAAGAGTCAGAAGGTAAGAACGTAAAGCATTGAAATTAATGGTGCTCCGGGCCGGAATCGAACCGGCACGACCTTGCGGTCGAGAGATTTTAAGTCTCTTGTGTCTACCAATTTCACCACCGGAGCATTCGGGGGGAGGTTTTGACGGGCAGAATTGTATAAGTCTGCGTGGGGTAACGCAATTCG
>JAASSU010000238.1 GCA_021767705.1 Bacteroidota bacterium
ATAGTTTGCTTTCAGTCTGGGTTTTCCGTTTTCGTGATACCAAACGCTTTCGCCATGAAACTGACCGCCCTTTTTCCTGAAAACGCTTTTCTTGTTCCCGTTTTCATAATATTGGACTTCTGTTTGCTGGCATGCTGCCAGCGACAAGGAAATAATTACAAAAATCAGAGTTTTTTTCATCTTATTATTTTAAAATTTGTGATAAGCTACGACGAGTTTTACATCTTTGAGTCCAGTCTAAAAACCCTAAAGACCCTAAATCCCCTAAAGGGGACTTTTTCAAAGTGCTGATTTTTAGCAATCCCCCGCCTAAGGCGGGTTAGGGGTAAAAATGATAAAAATCAGCACTTTGAAGAGTTTTTAAACTGGACTCATCTTTGATTTTAGAAAATTTAGTAGTCTTTCTATCAAAAGCCATTATCATCAATCTGTTTTTAGTATTTCTCTTTCAATGTGTTGCCGAAGGATTTCTGTATCCGGCAGTTTCAGCATGTATTGTTGCACAAACACGTTATCATCCATTCCAGCCGTGGCATATTTTACTAAAGCATGATCTTTTTCTGCAACTAACAAAATACCAACGGGCAGATTGTCGTTCGGCTCTGAAATTTCTTCCTTAAAGAAATTCAAGTAAGTGTTGAGTTGCCCAATGTCTCCATGTTCAAACTCGCCAATTTTTAAGTCAATGATAACATGGCATTTCAAAACCCTATGGTAGAAAACCAAATCAATGAAAAAGTATTTTTCGCCAATGAGTATGCGTCTTTGCCGGGCTTCGAAACAGAAGCCATATCCCAATTCAATGATGAATTGGTGCAGATTATCGAGTAAGGCTTTTTCCAGATCCGATTCTTCCACAATTTCTTTTATGGGCAAATCGAGGAATTCAAACGCGTAAATATTTTTTATGGTGTCGGTTGACTGCTGTGGCTTCGTTTTCTGCTGAACCAGTTTAGCCAGTTTCTCCGGATTTTTGGATAATCCGCTTCGCTCAAAATACATGCTGTTGATTTGCCTTTTCAATTCCCTGACGCTCCATGAACCTTTTATGCATTCTATCTCGTAGAAGGTACGTTTAAGAGATTCGTCAATGCTTAAAAGTTGTTCGATATGTGTATATGAGAGTTTTGCAAGGATTTTATCGCCCGGCACGAGTAATCCGGAGTTCAAATGTGGATTCGCTGACCCCACAATTACATCATGGTTAAATATTGGGGTCACTGACCCCACTTTTTCCAAGCCTGGTAAAATGGCAGGCAGTGACCCCCGAATTGCTTCTGCAATTTGAGGATAATAAAGGTAAAACTGCCGAAACCTGAAAAGCGAACGTTTGTCAATTCCTTTAATATGTTTCAATTCAACAGCAATACTTTCGATTAACCGGTCGCCATAATCGGCCCGGTCTTTTCCGTTTTGCTCAAACTCAACAATATAATAACCAATCAGCCAGTTCCGAATAGATAGTGCTTGATTCACCGCATTTACCGCCGATTGCTGTAAATGATTATGTAGTTTCTGAATGGTTGAAACCAGCTTGTTAAAATTATTCATAAACTTTTTTATCGATATTTAAACCTGTCAGAATTTTGGTTTTTTTGCATAAAGCAAAATAATCAGATGCGCTAAAAAAACGTATAAGACGCCTCTTATTTTCCATACAACTTTATCCTTAAATCATCGATCAGAAACTCTTCATTCTCCCTGTTCCAGAAGTGAATTTTTAGCTGATCCCCTTCTTCGATCTCTGATTTGATTTCTGGTGTAAATATAAATCGGTTCCAGCCTTTTCGGGATGTGAACCAAGAGAGTGGAATACTACGCCAGATTTTGCTTTTTCCTTCGGGAGGTGACAGTGAGAATACGAGCATGGCTCTCTTCAGTGGTCTTTCCGTAAAAATTTGTCCTGTAACCTCCACCTCAGCAACCTGCCCCATTTCGGCTGTAAAAGCTTTGCTAAACTGCAAATCAAATTTCTTTGATGTTTGATAAAAGGATGAGTCGTTTCGCAGGATATAATTTTTGTTTTTTGATTTAACGCATTTTGTGTTTTCCGAAAAGTCTTCCTTACATTCAAAAACCAGTTTCTTGTTTTGTCTGAAAACACTATCGAAGGGTTGCCCTTGCGATTTCGAAAACATGGTGATTCGCGACAAATCTCCAAACGTAAGGTCTTTGGTAACCAGCGGGAAATGACTTCTTATGATGTCATAAACCTGCACCCGGTATGGCTTGGTCCAGGCCACAATCAGATGCTTTTTGCTGTTTAATAGCGAATCTTTAGCCAGGCGCTCCAATTCACCTTTGGTTCCCTCGAATACATGATTGAAGCTCACAGGGTCGTTTTCCAGATAAAAGTTCAGGTATTCGCTGCTGTTGGCATAAACCACGTTCATCAAATCACCGCCGGCCACCTGGTTCCACTCTGCCAACTTTTCCGCCACACCTTCAAATTCGCCGAAATGCTGCTTGCTGTAGAAGCTCCACAGCCCTTTCGGAGGAATGATAAGGAGGGTTGCTACTAAAAAGAAAAGCCAGCCTGTCCTTTTCAAATGCTTCACCCACGAAAACACCAGCATCAGTATAAAAGGCAGTCCGAAAAGCATGGTGGAATGCTGAATTACGGCATTAATGAATATCGAGTAAAAAAATCCCGTAAGGAATAGCCCTCCGAAAAACAACAGGCTGATAGTGTGAAACTTATTCCATTTTTCGCTTTTGGGTGCCTTGGCAAGAGTAAAGACGGTGATTACCAACATTGTTAACAGCGTCATCCACGAGTCGTTAAACACATATTTCAGATGTGTAATCAGCCACCACGGTTCGGGCTTTGCCAGCCATCCGCCCACACCTCCGATAGAGAGGTGATGCATCGTAACGGGAATGTGCGGGGCAAACAACAAAGCAGCAATAATTCCTGACAAAAGGTAGGGCCACCGTGTTTGTTTCTTCATGAAAAACAGTCCGGTAATACCGACGATAAGCACTGCCAAAAAGCTAAAGTAGTGTGTGTACATCGCCAGGGCGTAGCTGATTCCTGCCAAAGCGGCAAGCAGCC
Organism: Bacteroidota bacterium; assembly: GCA_021767705.1. Taxonomy (GTDB): domain Bacteria; phylum Bacteroidota; class Bacteroidia; order Bacteroidales; family JAIPAH01; genus JAIPAH01. The sequence continues at coordinate 3,056 of JAASSU010000238.1, forward strand.
GATTGCTGCCCTTTTCCCTGAAGAGCAGTCTGTCCCAAAAATAAACCGACAGTAAAACCCAGAGCAGTCCGAAGCTGTAGGGCCTCGCCAACTGGCTGTAAAGCACCGGAAACTGCAGCAGCGCCATCACCAGCGATGATAGCAGGGCAACTTTCTCACCAAACCACTTGCGGGCTATCAGAAAGTTAAACAATACAGAAACTATCCCGGCAAGGACAAAAGGCAAGCGCACTGCGGCGGTTGAATTTCCTGCCCACTCGGTGTAGTAATACAAAAACACCTGCACCAAGGCCGGATGCCCGTCGGTTTTCACCCCTTCGCGAATCAGCTCGCCAAAGGACTTGTAGTCAAGGCGGGTGAGGGCACTCAATTCATCATTACTGAACGACCAGTTGCTAAAAAACAACAACCTGGCTATTGCAGCGATAGAAACGACAATAATGAGCGGCAGGTATTTACGCATGCTTACTTCTTAAGTCTTTGACGCAGGGCTTCGTAAAGCATAATTCCGGTGGCAACCGAAACATTGAGTGATTCAATGTTTCCGAAAATGGGCAGCGCGGCCGAATGGTCGGTAATTTTAAGGAGCTGGGTGCTGATGCCTTTTTCTTCAGAACCCATGATAATACATAGTGGTCCCTTGTAATCGACCTCCGTGTATTTCTGATCGGTCTTTTCGGTCGAAGCCACCAGCTTGAGCCCATAATCCTGCATTTTTTTTGCGGTTTCCGTAAGGTTTGGTGAGCGGTGCACCGGGATACTCATCAGCGCCCCGGCGGAGGTTTTGACGGCATCACCGCCAATGCGGGCACCGCCGCGTGCAGGCACCACAATAGCATCCACACCGGCGCATTCGGCCGTGCGTGCAATGGCACCCATGTTTCTTACATCGGTGATGTGATCCAAAATAAGGATAAAAGGATCTTTGCCTTGCTCAAAGCAGCGGATAACAATCTCATCGACGTTTTGGTAGGTGATGGGAGAGAGGTAAGCAATGACGCCCTGGTGGTTCTTGCGGGTGATTTTGTTCATGGCCGCCAAAGGAACCTGTTGTACAGGAATTTCATGTGTGCGGGCCAGCTGCAACAGCTGCTGCGACTGTTCGCCTTTCAGGTTTTTCTGGAACATGATTTTATCAATATCCTGGCCCTGCTGTAATGCTTCTTCTACCGGCCTGATGCCGAAAATGTATTCTGTCTTTTTCAAAATGCTTAGTTTTTCCAGTGTTCAACTCTTTTGTACCACGGTATGCGGTACGCTTCTTTTCTTTCCAGGAAATAATCCCTGACTCCCGCAAAGGAATATTTTTTCTTAAACACCAACACCAGTTCTGAGCCCCGGCGCTGGTTGTGATATATCCATTTTTCCTGGCCTTCGTATTTTAATACTTTGTCAGGATGGCCGAAGACAATATAAATCATCCCGCGATCCGATTTCCAGCCCTCCCTGCTCAGCGAGAAATACCTGTTGGCAAGGGCCACATTTCTTTCATAACCTTCCATTTTGCTGTATCCCCGGTCATAATCGCCCGTGTTCAGGCTCCAGAAAGCAGTGTATGCCTCCTTCTTATCCTTGCTGTGATTCAGTTTCAGAAACTCTTCGTTGCTGGTGATGTATCTTAAGGTCTGGATTTTTTCATCGGCATCCGTTATCCGGGGATAGGGCGCATTGCAGGAGAGAAAAGGATAGCCGCCCTTGAGGCTTTCTTTTTTCCTGACTAAGAGCAGTCCGGTTTTGTTTTCGAGGTTCACCACGCCTTTATCAGGATTGATGGTCTCCTTATCGGGATGTGGTTCTTTAAATTCGAGTTGTGTGAACGGAGCCCGCGCCGGCGGCACCTGATCCAGGCCATAAAGATAAGCCTCCATCTCTGCATCAAGGCGGCCACGGTATTCGAAACGGAACTTAACGTGATACTTTTTAAAATTATCAAACTGGATTTTCCCGGAGCTGTTTTTTACCAGGAAATTCCATCGGTCATACTCTGTTTTTTCTATCTCAAGAAAACGGTGATGGG